>MKRZ01000164.1:0-261 GCA_001897075.1 Mesorhizobium sp. 61-13
TTTTGTAGACCGAAGGTCGCGGGTTCGATTCCTGCCGGGGGCACCAGCTTCATGCTCGCATCAAGTGCATCTCATGGCCCGGTGGCTTCTATCGCCGGCCAAGGCCTCAGCTTTGATGAACGCCAGATGAATGGCTCGTTCAGCTTCAGCCAAGCGAACGCTCGCTAGCATTGCATTGCCGTGGTGGGGGCATCCCGGCAAGCCCTGCCCTGGAGCCGACGATTTTGCTCTCGGGCGGGGCTTTTCTTTGCAGGCACTATC
>MKRZ01000164.1:272-5842 GCA_001897075.1 Mesorhizobium sp. 61-13
TACATTGCCCGTCTTGTCGGGCATGGCGCTCCGGCCGCCTCGCCGCAATTCGATGCCGTCGATTGAGGCCTTGCGCTCAGCGCATCGGATTGGCGGGTCAATCCGGCAAAGGCGAGCGCGAAAACTCCCATGAGGAGAAGCACGATTGTCATGCGCATGAACGGCAAGGCGTTATCCTGTCGGCTAGGCCCCCGCCTGGCTTCCAGTTCTGCCTAGCATGCAAACGGGGTCTTTATAAGAAATTAAGAGCAATCTTAACTGCCGTGACCATTTGTGGCAGGCAGCGATCAGACCCGCACCTTGAGCGGATAAAATCCGTTTCACTTTGCAGGCGTCACTGCCCATGCTACGCCGCAAACCTATCGAAACTGGACCTCCCTTCGAAACACCATGACCAAAGCGCCCGCCCAGTTCGCGTTCATCTCGTCTGACACGCCAGACGCCAAGGATGCGCTGCATCAGCTTTCAGCGCAGTACGGCAATGTTGGCGTGGACAAGGCGGAGATCGTCATTGCGCTCGGAGGCGACGGCTTCCTGCTTCAGACGCTGCGCGAAACGATGGGCACGGGCAAAAAAGTATTCGGGATGAACCGGGGCACCATCGGCTTCCTGATGAACGAGTACCATATGGATGCGCTGCCCGAGCGCATTCGTGCCGCGGTTTCCGAAACCATCCGGCCACTCGAAATGCAGGCTGTCACGACGGCGGGAGAAACGATCACGGCTCTCGCCATCAACGAAGTGGCGCTATGGCGTCAATCCTACCAGACGGCCAAGATCCGCATAACCGTCGATGACCAGTTGCGCATGGCCGAGTTGAGTTGCGATGGCGTCATGGTGGCAACGCCCGCAGGCTCCACTGCCTACAACCTTTCCGCCCACGGGCCGATCCTTCCGCTGGACGCGCAATTGCTTGCCTTGACGCCGGTCAGCCCATTTCGTCCGCGTAGCTGGCGCGGCGCGCTGTTGCCCAACAGGGCCGTCGTTCGCTTCGACATACTCGAGGCCGACAAGCGGCCCGTGAACGCGGCAGCCGACCACACCGAAGTGAAGGGCGTGGCCAGCGTCGTCATTCGCCAGTCGCCGACAGCTACGGCAACGTTGCTTTTCGACCCCAGCCATTCGTGGAACGAGCGAATCCTGACTGAACAATTCAGATATTGATGGTTCACAGCCAGAAAATCGGCGGCGTGAATTAAGAATACAACGCTGCAATCCTTGCACTTCCGCCTGTTTGTGTTGACAAATCGCGGACTTGCGCATATCGGCATCCCATTGTCGCGTATGCGAGGCGCAGGCCGCAACGTAGCCGCCGCGCTCCCAGAACAAGCTAAAGACAGCAATCGATTTGTCCTCAGACACCCAGACCGCCCAAGAGGCGTTGACTTTCACGGACCTCGGCCTTTCGCCGAAGGTACTTTCCGCAGTTGCCGACGCCGGCTACACGCAGCCGACGCCGATCCAGGCCGGCGCCATTCCGCACGCATTGCTTGGCAAAGACGTTCTCGGCATCGCCCAGACCGGCACAGGCAAGACCGCAGCGTTCGTGCTGCCGATGATTACGCGCCTTGAAAAAGGCCGTGCCCGTGCCCGCATGCCGCGCACGCTTATCCTTGAGCCGACGCGCGAATTGGCCGCGCAGGTCGAAGAAAACTTCGTCAAATACGGCAAGAACCACAAGCTCAACATTGCCCTCCTGATCGGCGGTGTTTCCTTCGACGAGCAGGACAAGAAGCTGGAACGCGGCGCCGACGTGCTGATCGCAACGCCGGGACGCCTGCTCGACCACCGCGAGCGCGGCAAGCTCTTGCTCAACGGCGTCGACATCCTCGTTATCGACGAGGCCGACCGCATGCTCGACATGGGCTTCATCCCCGACATCGAGCGCATCTGCGAGATGATCCCGTTCACGCGCCAGACCCTGTTCTTCTCGGCAACCATGCCGCCCGAAATCACCAAGCTCACGGAAAAATTCCTGCAGGCTCCGGTGCGCGTCGAAGTCGCCAAGGCGGCGAGCACGGCAACGACGGTGACGCAGCGGCTGGTCAAGTCCGGCACGAAGCCTTGGGACAAGCGCGAAGTGCTGCGCAACCTGATCCGGCAGGAAGAAGAAGGCTTGAAGAACGCCATCATCTTCTGCAACCGCAAGGTCGAGGTTTCGGAACTTTTCCGCTCGCTGACCAAGCACGACTTCAATGCCGGCGCACTGCATGGTGACATGGACCAGCGCGCCCGCATGACCATGCTGAGCAATTTCCGCGACGGCAAGTTGAAGCTACTCGTCGCCTCCGACGTCGCCGCCCGCGGTCTCGACATTCCTGACGTCAGCCACGTCTTCAACTACGATGTGCCGATCCACGCGGAAGACTATGTTCACCGCATCGGCCGCACGGGACGAGCGGGCCGGTCCGGCAAATCCTTCACCATCGCCACTCGCGCCGACACCAAATATGTCGATGCGATCGAACGGCTGATCGGCCAGACCATCGAATGGCATGACGGTGATCTCTCGACCGTCGTCGTCAGCGAAGACGAGCATGATGCACCCCGCCGCGGCCGTGGTGCCCCCCGCAGGGCCGGCCGCAAGGAAGACGGCGGTCGGGATCGCAAGCCGCGTCGCGAGCATGACGCCCCGAAGGAAGAAGCATCCAAGCCGGAACCCGTGGCATCGGTTATTGCCGAAGCGGCACCGGCGGAAAGCACCGAGCGCCACGAGCGCAAGCAGGCTATCCGGGCCGACAACAACGACCGCAGGAATTCGTCCGAGAGGCACCGCAACGATGCGAGGCCGCAGCGCGGCGGTCGCCCTGAGCGGCATCGCGAAGACGACAACGATGCGACCGTCGGCTTCGGCGAAGACGTGCCCGCCTTCATGCGCATCATCGCCAAGGTGTGATCCGCGCCAAGCTCGCAAGCTGGACGCGGACAAAACAAAGCGGTCGGCCGGGCCGCTGCCTTCTCAGAATACTGAATTGATCAAGCTATAGCGTGGCGTCGGTCCAGCGCACGATCTGCGTTGCGACATCGCCAAACGCCCGGTCGAGCGCTGCCACATAGGCCTGGTTGCCGCTTCCCGAAACGGGCGCAGTCGCCGTGAAGTTCCGCGCTGCGCGGACTTCGCCGTTGCGATCGTTGAGCAGGCGTACGTAGAGCTCGACCACGGCGCGATCGCCTCCGACGACACGCACGTCGAAGGAGCGGATTTCGGCGATGACCTGATAGTCGATCGCCAGCCCCTCGCCCGGCTTGCCGACGCCGGCGAAGCTTCCCGAGCGCTGGAAGGTTTCGGCCAGCCGCGCCTGCACGATCAGCGGCAAGCGGTCGGCCCACTGGGCGCCTTTCAGGTACTGGATCGAGCCGTCCTTCGGCTTGATGACGATGTTCTGGCCATCGAAGGCCTTGAGCGCCGCAGGCTCAGCGATGAGGATCTGGCGGCGGCTATGGCCCTTCGCCTCAACGGCCGGCGCGGAAAGCTCGAACGTGTCCAGCGGCGCTGGCCCGCCACCGGGCAACGCCGCGCAGCCGGAAAACCCGACAGCAAGCAGCACGGCCACGAAAGAAGCTCTGACAGCCTTCACGAAGTTTCCCCGGTCTGCTGCGGCCGCGCCTGATGCAAGCATGCGGTCGGCACGGAATGGCCCTCAACCGGAGGTTTTGTGCGGTGATTGGACGGCAATGTCAACGTCGTACCCTCCCATCATACTGGCGCACCTCGCCGTCCCCGCCTGACAAGATGCGTTGAGGGTTGCGCTGAAGGTCGGTCACTGCCTGCTCGATGCGGTTGATCGAGCGGCGGCTGTCCTGCACCAGCGCCTCGACGTCCTGAAGTCCTTGCCCTGAGAAACGTGCAAGATTGTCGGTGATCGTGCCCAGCCGCGCATTCAGCGTATCCGCCACCTGCTTGAACGACTTCAGCGTCTCGCGCGCATCTGCCATCACGCCATTGGCCTCGCCGGAGCCAAGCAGGGTGTCCACCTTGGCCAGGATGCCGTCGACACGCACGGAAGCGTTGTTGAGGCGCTCGGCCAGTTGCTTGGCATCGCTGATGGTCTGGTCGATATCGTCGGCACGGTCGCCGAATTTCTTTGTAACCGAGGCGATGTCGCTCGCGGCCTTATTGGCGTTCTCGCTCGCGCTCTTGATGTTGGACAGGGCTTCGCGCACATCGTTCGGATTGACCCCGTCCAGCACGCCGTCAACCTTGGCCAGCGTGCCTTGCGTCTTCTCCGCAAAATCGTTGATCGACGCGACTGCCGTGTTCACGCCCTTGATCACGCCGTCGAACTGGTCCCCGGACTGCTTGAGGTTTTTGGTGAAGGTATCGATGTTGGCGACAATCTCCTTCACGCGATCCTTGTCGACCGAGTTGAGCAGGCCCTCCGCCGCCTTGAGCGTGCCGTCAAGCTTGCCCGACACACCCTGCAATTCCTCCGACAGCGCGCTGACACTGGTCAGGAACTTGTCGATGCCATCGGCATTCTTTGCCAAAGCATCGGAGAATTTCTGCGCGTTTTCGACGGTTTTGGTCAAAGGTCCGCGCACGTCGCTGGTGAAGCCTTCCAGCTGCGAAAGAACCTTGTCGGCGCGGGTGAAGATGTTTTGCGCCGTCTGCAAAAGGTTGGTCACGGCGGACGGATTGGCGGTTATCTCCGCAATCTTGTTTTGCGCCTCCGCGTCATCGAGCAGTTTGGATTCGCGCGGGTCGGCACCCTTCAGCTCGATGTTCGCCTGCCCGGTCAATCCGGCAAGGCCAATGTCGGCCTGTGTCGACTTGGTGATCGGCGTCAGCCGGTCGACTTCGGTATCCGCAATCGCGACAGTCGGGTTGTCGACGTCGATATAGACGCGACGGACGTCACCAACCTTGACGCCGTTGAACAGCACGAAGCTGCCGCGAGCGAGTCCCGACGCGGAGCCTGGAATGCGCACCCGCAGCAGTGTGGTTTCGCCACGGTCGCCGATGGCTGCCGTCCAGTAGACAAAGCCGAACGCGGCCAGGATCGCGGCCAGCGTGAAAATACCGACAATGACGTAGTTGGCTCTGGTTTCCATTGGGCTGACTATCTTTGCTGTCGGACGGCAAGATCAAGCTGACGGGCGCGTTTTCCGCGAAAATAGGACTTTACCCACGGCTCTTCGCTTTTCAGCATGTCCTCGATGGTGCCTTCCACCAGAACCTTCTTGTTGCCAAGCACGGCAACGCGGTCGCACGCAGTGAAAAGCGAATCGAGGTCGTGCGTGACCATATAGACGGTCAGCCCCATCGTATCGCGCAGCTTGACCACGAGTTCGTCGAACTCTGCCGCGCCGATGGGATCGAGGCCGGACGTCGGCTCATCGAGAAAAACAATATCGGGGTCGAGCGCCAGCGCACGCGCAAGCGCCGCGCGCTTGATCATGCCGCCGGAAAGCTCGGATGGAAACTTGCGCGCCGCGTCTGCCGGCAGGCCGACAAGCTCGATCTTGAGCATGGCCAGTTCATCCATGAGCTTCTTCGGCAGGTCGAGATATTCGCGCATCGGTACCTGGACGTTTTCCTGAACCGTCAGCGCCGAAAAGAGCGCCCCGTG
>MKRZ01000165.1:0-10391 GCA_001897075.1 Mesorhizobium sp. 61-13
TGCCATAGTCGAAGGCGACGTTCTTCTGGCCGAGCCCCAGGAAGCCGCCGACGCCAATCACCAGCGACTCCATCTGGCCGGCATTGGACAACACGATGTCGTTGACACTGCCGATGTCCTGGGCGTCATCGCCGGTGCCGTTGTACACGTTCTCGCCAATGATCTGCGTGGCGATGCTGCCATCGGCTCGCTCGATAGGCGGAGCCGGCTCAGCCGGTGCCGTCTGCATATCGGTGGCCGGCGCCATGGCCGTTGTATCGGAAGGCGCAGACGTGCCATCGGCGGGTGCGGTCGTCGTCGCCGGCACGTCAGCCGCAGCCTGCGGCGCAGGGGCCGGTTCGTAAGGGGCCGGATCGAAGGCCGGCTGCGCGGTCAGTTCTTCCTTGGTAGACGGAGCCACCAACCAGCGGTCGCCGTTCTTTTCGGCCCATTGCAGCTTGGCGAAATCGAACGCCACGTCCTTTGCGCCTATGCCAAGGAAGCCGCCGACGCCAATCACCACCGAAGTCGCATTGCCGTCCTTGTCGAACACGACGTCGCTCACCTTGCCGATGTTCTGGGCATCGTCGCCCGGTCCGTTGAACACCGATTCACCGATGATGTTTGTGACGAGGCTGCCATCCGCCTGCGCAACAGGAGCGGCCGGAACGGCACTGTCGGTCATAGGCGCCGGCGCGGTCGTTGCAGGCGCGGTGATTTCCTGCGCCATGGCGCCGGAGGCAAGAAGCGTCGCAAGGGCTGTCGTAGCCAAGAGTGTGCGGATCATGATGTCTCTCCTCGTATGCTGTTCGTTTCCACCGCGGCCAGCATTGGGGAGGACGGCCGCGGCAATGACGTTTCGACAACGCCGCCATCACTTTGAGGTTCCGAAATTTTCCGCCAATTGCCTTCGATGCAGATCCCTCGCAAGCTGGGAACCATTTGCGATCATTGACGTTTCGCGTCGGAGGGCCGGCCAATATGAATTGGCCACTTAATTTCCAACGACCGTCACGAAGGATTTTTCATGCGCTTTGCTGCGGTGCTGAACAGCGAGGGCGGCACCTTGCGTACCACCGACCTCGACGCGTTTTCCAAGCGCACGGCCGAAACCCTTGAGAGCGCCGGTCACAAGGTCGATATCGATGTCGTTCCTGGCAAGGACGTGGCGGAAGCGCTCGACAAGGCTGCCGCGCGGCGAAACATCGACGTCGTCCTCGTCGGCGGCGGCGACGGAACCGTCTCGACTGCCGCGGCAAGGCTGATGGGCAAGAAGAAGGCGCTTGCCATCTTGCCCGCGGGAACCATGAACCTGTTCGCGCGCAGCCTTGGCATCCCCCAATCACTCGATGCCGCTATCGCCGCCTTTGCCGATGGCCATATTGTGTCCGTGGATATGGCCAGCGCCAATGGCGAGCCCTTCGTCCACCAGTTCTCGGTCGGCATGCATGCCAAGATGATCCATCTGCGCGACAAGATGGAATTCGGCTCGCGGCTGGGCAAGATGCGCGCTTCGGCGCGTGCCGCCTATGACACCCTTGCCAATCCGCCCAAGATGGATGTGGCCTTGACCATAGGCGAGGCCGAGGTCATCGCCCGCGCCAGCGCCATCGGCGTCACCAACAACCTGTTTGGCGAAGGCCATCTGCCCTATGCCGACAATCCTGCCGGCGGCGTGCTGGGCATCTATGTCACCGTGGCGCGACAGAAGGGCGAACTGATGAAGTTCATGCTCAACGTGGCCCGTGGCAAATGGCGCGACAACGAACATGTCGAAATCCACCAGACCGAAAAGGTGAAGCTGAACATCCGCTCAAGGCGGCGCAAGCTCTACGCTGCCATGGATGGCGAACTGGTGGATCTCACGCCGGAAACCACCATCGAAATCCATCCGAAGGCACTGAAAGTGCTCGTTCCTGCCGTGAATTAATCCTCAGCGTCCGCCCTTGTCGGCGTCATCTTCGTCGCCGGGCTTCACGTTTTCGCGGTAGATGGCGTAGGCCACAAGCGCTGCGGCCGGACCGAGGACAGCGCCTAGCCCGCCCTTGCTGCGCAAAAGGACGGGCAGAGCGGCAAGCGCCGCCGTTACACCGACCGCAGTCATATCGGCATTGCGCCGGCGCGCTCGGCGCACCACGCGCGATTCCGCGCTCAGGCGGAAGATGAGCACGATAAGCCCCGCCAGGACGAGGAAACCGATGCCGAAGCCGATCGCGGCTTCCAGCGAACCATAACGCGCCGCGGCCCAGATATAGCCAGCGCCGACGAGGAACCCGACCCCGCACAGTGCGGCAAGGCCGGCCAGCATGTAGGCAATTGCCGCGCCCCGCGCACGGCGCAGCGCTGCGACCGTCTCACCCGATGCGAAGCCCGCGATCAGCGATGCGATGAAGCCCATGATGCGCAGCCGCTAGCGACGCGAGATCAGCGCAAACAGGAAGCCGACACCGGCGGCAATCGCCAGCGACGTCACCGGCTTCTCGCGCACATTGGCGATGACCTGTTCTTCGAGGTCGCGCGCGTTGGAACGCAGGCTGTCCATCGCCGCCTCGCCCTGTGCCCGCAATTGCTCGACGCCTTCTGTCGCCGCCCGGCGCGCCGTACCGACCCCATGCTCGCCGGTCTTGGCCAAGAGCTTGGCAAGCTTGTCGATGTCCGCCCTCAGCTGCTTGATATCGGCTTCCAGGTCGGACGTGGTCTTGGCGTCGTCGGCGGTTTTTCCGGTTGCGGTGGCCATTCTCAACTCCTTGAATCTATGTCGTATCGGGAACGCGCAGAAAACCTCAAGGTTCCGGTCAAGCTCTTGAACTCATAGGAAAGCTTTTCCTTGCCGGAGTCCACAGCAAGTGAACCGCGCCCTCACACAAGTGGCCTGCGCCCCTCGCCCAAGCCATCCCAACCGGCGATTGACTGCAACCCTTCGGGATCAATGACCTCGCAGCCGCCGTCGCGCCAGTGGATCATCTTGCGGTCCATCAGCTTGCGCAGCGTCTTGTTCGTGTGAACCAGCGAAAGGCCAAGCGTATCGGCGACATGCTGCTGCGTGATCGGGATCTCGACTGGCGCCTTGCCGTTCAGGCCGACCACCTTGGCCCGCGCATGGATGAAGGCGATGAGATAGGCCGCCCGCTCCAGGGCCGTGCGACGCCCCAAACTGAGCAGGTTCTCGTCGAGCATGCGCTCCTCGCGCGCTGCCAGCCAGGTGATGTCGTAGGCAAGTCCTGGATGCTCCCGGTAAAGCCCATGCAAATTGTCGCGCTCGAAAACGCACAAAAGCAGTTCGGACAGCGCCTCCACCGAATGCTGCATCTCGCCCATCACGCTGCCTTGCAGGCCGATCAGGTCGCCCGGCATCACATAGTTGAGGATCTGGCGACGGCCATCGTCGAGCAGCTTGTAGCGGAAACCCCATCCGGAAAGGACTGTGTAGAGGTGGGCGCTGTGGTTGCCCTCGACCAGCACCGTCGCACCGCGATCGACGGCCAGCTCGCCCTTCTTGAAAGTGCTGATGAAGGCGAGCTCCTGCGGCTCGAATTCGCGGAAGGTGGGCAGCGGTCGCAAGGGACACTTTTCGCAAGGATAACGACGCCCCGAACGACTTGCCTGCTGTTCCGCCATTTCTTGCCCCTTCCCCGAAGCTCTTCAATCCAAACGCATTTCCCTTGTCGAAGTTCCGAAAGCCGCCTCCCAAGCCTATGTCTTTTTTAAATGACAGGGTAGGAAAATGCCGTCATGACTGCGCCCCCACTCCCCAGGAGAGTCATGGCGTTGTCAGCTTTGCTCGATGGACTGCATATCCTCCTGCTCGAGGACGAATATCTCATCGCCATGGATGTCGAGCAAATCTGCCGCGACGCCGGCGCAAGCGACGTCACCATCGTCGAAAATCTTGCCACGTTCACAGCAGATGACTCGCCCAAGTTCGATGCCGCGATCCTTGACCTGATGCTGAAAGGCGTCTCGACATTGCCTTTCGCGGCGCAACTCCACCGTGATGGCATTCCCTTCGTTTTTGCCTCGGGCCACGGCATGAACGATGAGATAACGCGCGACTTTCCAGGTGTTGCTTTGGTTGAGAAGCCCTACTCGGGCCGCGATCTCGTCGCAGCTCTGGCTGCCAGCTACGAGAAACTGGGCGATAGAACCGCCTAGTCCGCCGGAGACGTCATCACCTGGGCAGAAATCGCATCGGGTCCGAAATCGTCCTCACCCGATATCTGCAGGATTTCCTGTAGCCGGCTGCGGGCGCGGCTGACACGGCTCTTGATCGTGCCGACGGCGCAGTTGCAGATCTCCGCCGCCTCCTCATAGGAAAAGCCCGACGCCCCGATGAGGATGATCGCCTCGCGCTGGTCCTCTGGAAGTTTCTCGAGCGCGCCGCGAAAATCCTCGAGGTCGAGCTGCCCATGCTGCGCCGGGTGAACGGCAAGGCGCGCGGTCATGATCCCGTCGCTGTCCTGCACCTCGCGTCCGCGCTTGCGCATCTGCGAATAGAACTCGTTGCGCAGGATCGTGAACAACCACGCCTTGAGATTGGTGCCCGGCTGGAAACTCTCATGCTTGTCCCACGCCTTCACCAGGGTTTCCTGCACGAGGTCGTCGGCCTTGTCCGCATTTTGCGACAGGGATACGGCAAACGCGCGCAAGCTCGGGATGGACCCGAGCAGATCGCTCTTGAAGCCCGCTGATACGGCCATGCGTCAGTCCTTCTTCAGTGCGGATTCGGTCTGCTCAAGTTGACTGAGCAAGTCACTGAACCGATCCGGCACTTCGTAGGAGACCAAGTCGTTGTAATATTGCTTGAGTTTGCGGCCAATTTCAGAATTCGGGCCGAGCGGATCGCCTGCCCCGGCCTGATGCCTGCCTGCCCCGGCAGCGCTGTTCTTGTTCTGGTCTTTCATATTGCCTTTATGCCCCATTCCCCACCGCCGTCCCTACGCAACAAGAGGCCCAGCGGCACCCCTTTGAACTCACATTCCGTTTCAAACGCACTGATTCAGCATTGGTTCCAGAGGTTGCACGAATTTTTCGCGGAACTTTTTCATTGCGTGCGCGTTTGTGTGATCGGGGCTTGCAACATCCGGCCTGTCTGTTCATGCAACACGTCATTCGAGGGAGACGTAAACGTGAGTCTGTCTGCTAAAATCGCACCACACCTTCCCTATCTGCGCCGCTTTTCGCGCGCCGTGTCCGGCTCGCAGGAAAGTGGCGATGCTCTCGTTGCAGCCATGCTGGAAGCCATTATTGCCGACATCAGCATTTTCCCTGATGCCTCGAACGACCGCATCGCGCTCTACAAGATTTTCGCCAAGATGTTCACTTCCATCGCCATCCGCATTCCGCAGGAACAATCGCTGACGGGTTGGGAACAGCGCGCCGCCGCGAACCTCAACGCGCTGGCGCCACGCCAGCGCCAGGCGTTCCTTCTGGTCGCGGTCGAAGGCTTCGACGAAGACGAGGCGGCCGAGATCCTCGATGTCGATGAAGCCGAATTCTCCACCTTGCTGTCCCAGGCAAGCGGCGAGATTTCGCGGCAGGTGGCAACCGACATCCTCATCATCGAGGACGAACCGCTGATCGCCATGGACATCGAGGAGATGGTCGAAAGCCTTGGCCATCGCGTCGTCGGCATAGCCCGTACGCACGCCGAGGCAGTTGCCATGTTCGCCAAGGCGCGGCCGAAGATGGTGCTTGCCGACATCCAGCTTGCCGACGGTTCGTCGGGCATCGATGCGGTCAACGAGATTCTGTCCTCGACCTCGGTGCCGGTCATCTTCATCACCGCCTTCCCCGAGCGGCTGCTGACCGGAGAGCGCCCGGAACCGGCGTTCCTCGTCACCAAGCCGTTCAGCCCCGACATGGTCAAGGCACTCATCAGTCAGGCGCTGTTTTTCGACCGGCAGGCAAAGGCTGCCGCCTGACCACATTTTTCGCCGGCGGGGGAACCAATAAAGCCGGCTCTCGTTTTTCCTGCAGGGAAATGAAGGAATTCGAACAATGCTTTACTGGACACTCGTGTTTCTTGTCGTGGCAATCATAGCCGGCGCGCTTGGCTTCGGCGGCATTGCGGGCGCATCGGCTGGTATCGCCAAGATCCTGTTCTTCATCTTCCTGGCCTTCCTGGTGATTTCGCTGCTGGCCGGAATTTTTCGGCGGGCATGACAGCGCCGGCCAAATCCTTTCGACGGGAAACTGGAAACCGCCCCCCTCAAACGGTTTCCAGCCGCCGCCGGGCAGTAACCCTGAAAAGAGTGCTGCCCGGCGGAACGTTTTTAACGGCAGGAGTTTCGGCTCGGCATTGGTCAGCAGAGCCGGCATTTCCAGGAGGGGACACCGGGGGTTGAACGAATGGCTGCAGGCGCCGAAAAGGAACCCGCGGAAAAGCTGGACAGCGAGATCATAGACCCGTCGCTCAGGGACGATTCGCAACTCGGCCGGGCGCTGCTTTTTGCCTTGCGAAATGCCGGTGTTTCAGTGCTCTATCAGGATCACGATCTCCGCACGGTCTGGGCGCGCAACATGCCCGCGCCATGGGCTGCAACCAGCGGCCATGGCGATACGATCCTGCCCCCTTCCCAGACGGACCGCCTCATCGAAGCAAGAAAGAATGCGGTAGCAACGGGCAAACCCGACCGCTTCGAGATCGCTGCGCCGGGCGATGACGGCATGCGCTGGTTCGAGGTATGGATCGATCCAGATATCGCCAGGGACGGTAGCGTGCGCGGTGTTATGACTACCAAGGTCGAGATCACCGAGCGCAAGCGCCGCGAGCAGAGCCTGCGCGCCTTGTTGCGCGACGTCAGCCACCGCTCGAAAAACCTGCTTGCCATCATCCAGAGCATCGCCAGCCAGACAGGCCGCTATTCTGAAACCATCGCCGACTTCCTCACCCGCTTCCAGGGCCGGTTGCAATCGCTGGCCTCTTCCCAGGATCTCGTCACCTCCTCCAATTGGCGCGGAGCACAACTGCGCGAGCTGATCCATGGCCAGGTAGGCCGCTACACCGATGGCAACCAGAACAGCCTTCAATTCGAGGGTTCAGACCCCTACCTCAATCCTAACGCCGCCCTGCACATAGGGCTGGCCATGCATGAACTCGTCGTCAATTCGCTTAGCCATGGTGCGCTGTCGCGACCCGGCGGTTCGGTCAGCGTCGTGTCGGAACTGACCAGATCTGGCGAGGCGACGTCGCTTCGCCTGCGCTGGAGCGAACCCTTCGAATTCGACGGCGAGCTCCCGGCCTTACGCCAGTTCGGCCGCACCACGCTGGAACGCGTCGTGCCGCTTTCGCTCAATGGCCAGGCCTCTCTCGAAATGGCCAACGGTCAGTTGGAGTATTGTCTGACTGTTCCGCACGGTAATTTCGAGACGGAATGACGATCTGGTCCGCATCCGCTGGAACCATGCACCGTCCCGCGCGTTTTCCCTGCCAAGAGGAAACCGCAATGGAACACATCGCTGCTTTGTTGCTGATCGTTGGATGCTCGGGCAATCTTTCTGAGTGCAGGGAGTTGCCGGCACCGGTCACCGTATTCGAAACCGCCGAGGATTGTGCGGCTACGCGGGCACTTTCCCTGCGCGAAATGTCCGGCGAAGCTGTGCATGTCATGGCTACCTGCATCGGCCTCGATCCGGCGCTGGAAGAAGACTACGCCGAGCTTGTCTGGTCTGTTACCCCGGACGGCAGGCTGGATGCGTCGGTCGAGACCGCGACGGTCGTTGCCTCCAACAGCCATCGCCCCGAAAAAGACTATCTTAGCCAAGAATGAAAACCGTAACGCAGAATCGGCGCGCTCGTGCTAGATGGCAAGGGATCGCAGAGAAGCGAGAGACATTAAAAGCGAGAGGAGTGACTACATGCGCAAGATGATCGTCGTCGTGGCTGCACTCGTGGCCTTGAGCGGCTGCACCACTACCGAGCAGGACGTAGGTGTCGGCACAGCGGCCGGTGCAGTTATTGGCGGCATTGCCGGTGGTGGCAGGGGTGCATTGATTGGCGCAGCCGTCGGTGCAGGCTCCGGCCTGCTGGTGCGCAACTTGCGCAACGGCTACTGCCAGTATCGCGACCCGGATACCCGCCGCATCTACACGGCGCGCTGCAACTGATCCTGCAGTCAGCCTAGAATTCGGAGGCCGGGGAAACCCGGCCTCTTTTCGTTGGGACAGCTATTTCAGCGGAATCCTGATCTCGACCTGCAAGCCGTTCGGCTTGAAACTGCGCTCGATGGTGCCGTTGAGCTCGCGCGTGATGTTCATGTCGATCAGCTTGGTGCCGAAACCGGTCCGCGTCGGTGCTTCGAGATTGGTCTGGCCGGATTCGCGCCAGTTGAGAACAAGCACCCGCGCCCGATCGAGCCGTTCCGTCTTCCAGTCCACCTTGAGCGCCCCGACCGCGCTGCCGGCCTCGCCATATTTCAGCGCATTGGTCGCCAGTTCGTGGAAGGTCAGGCCAAGCGCCTGCGTCGCCGTCTCGTCGAGCAGCACCTGCGGCCCTGACAAAAGATCCTCCGGCAAGTCCTTGCCGAACACTTGACCCAGCTCGATGCGCAGCAGGTCGCCGAGATCGGCCTTTTGCCAGCGTGAACGGGTCAGCATGTCCTGCGATGCGGCCATCGCCTGAAGCCTCGCTGCAAACGAGTCAGAAAACTCCTTGACGTCGGTCGCGCCCGAAGCCGTCTGGCGCGCAATCGCCAGCACGCGCGTAATCAGGTTCTTGATGCGATGCTTCATCTCCTGAAGCATCAGGTCCTTTTCGAGCAGGCTCTTCTCGGTCGTCTCGTGAAGTTGCGCCACCGCGTCGTAGGCGCGTTCCTGGTAACGCGCCACCAGCGCGATGGCGCCTGCCAGCAACAGACCGAACAGGCCGAGCATGATCGGTATGGCGCGTGACGACGGCGGCGAAAACGCGCTTGTTGGGCGGAACTGCAACACCCATTCACGGCCGGCGACATTTATCTTGCGGGTGTCGAGCAGCTGGTTGCCTATCCCTTCGACCGGAGGTGTCTCGGAGCGGAAGAGCAGGCTGTCGGTATTTGCCGTCTGGTCGTAGATCTCGACATTGACCGGCAACAGCGGCATCCGCCGCAACGCGACCCTGAACAGGTCGCCAGCCCGGAAAGCCGCATAGAGGAACCCCGCCGTCGAAGACGTTGCCGCATCGACGGCATCAGGCGCGGTATCGACGTTGAGCCGCACAAACACGAAAAAGCCCGGGAAAGTCTGTTCCGCGCCCGTCTGCTCGCCAAGAAGAACGCGCCCGCTTGCATGTTGCTCATCGTCCGCCATCGCCGCTTCGATCGCCGAACGGCGCGCCTCTTCGGTGAACATGTCGTAGCCAACGCCGGAACGGTTGCTGTCGTCGAGCGGTTCGAACAGCACGATCGGCGTGCGCCACTTCTGCGTCGTCGCGGGATAAATGGCACGGTCGATACCGTACTCTTGCTTGATCACGCGCTCGGCAACCTCTTCGTCGCCCGCGCGGATAAGCTTCAGGAAGCCGATGCCGCGCAAGCCGGCAAAACTTCCATCGACATCGAGCGCGTCGAAATAGGCCTTGAACTCGTTGCGCGAAACTTGCCCGTTGCGCGAATCGAACAGTGCTCGCGTCGAGCCCAAGAGCGAAAGGTGCAGATCGATGCGGCTTTCGATTCGGTTGACGGCGTCATCGACCGTCGCCTGGAATTTGATGCGGGCAGCTTCCTGCGTGGCGAAATAGGCGAAACCAGCCATCGTCAGGCTGATCAGCGCCACGGTCACGAATGTCAGGATAGGGAAAAGTTTCTTCAAAAGATGACGCGATCCGTGGCTAGCCCCCGCACTTCTTAGCAAGTCCACGCGCCAACACAAGGCGCGGCTTGGCCACGCCATCACATCGGCAATAATGCCGTGCCGTCCAAGGGCTTACCGACCTTCGGGCAACCCTATCAGGCTGCGATCTTCAAGGCTCCCGGCCCCGGTATCGCCCCCGCCGGACATTTGCCAAGAATGATCATCCCCAACACTTCATCCTTGGTCACATCTGTCGTCTTGGCAGTGCCGACCACCTGGCCGTTCTTCATCACGCACACGCGGTCGGCGAGGTCGAACACATCGTGGATGTCGTGGCTGATCAGGAAAATACCGATCCCGTCGGCCTTGAGCTGCTTGACCAGTTCGCCCACCTGCGCCGTCTCCTGCGGACCAAGGGCGGCCGTCGGCTCGTCCATGATCAGGATGCGCGCATTGAACAGGATGGCGCGCGCAATCGCCACCGACTGGCGCTGGCCGCCCGACAGCTTGATGACCGGCTCCTTGAAGCGCTGGAAGCGCGGATTGAGCCGGCCCATCACCTTGCGGGCCTCCGCTTCCATGGCCACGTCATCCAGCGTGTTCCAGCGCGTCATCAGTTCGCGCCCCAGGAACAGGTTGGCGGC
>MKRZ01000165.1:10574-19111 GCA_001897075.1 Mesorhizobium sp. 61-13
TCGACGGACGCGTCGTCGACGGCGCGGATGCCGCCGAAAGCGATCGAGATGTTGCGCAGGTCGACCAGCGGAGTTGCGTTGGCAGCTTGAGCGGTAGCCATGGTCAATTCCTCCCTAAACCCGCTTGCGATAGACGGTGTCGAGCCACACCGCGACGACCAGAACCGCACCGACGACGATGCTCTGCAATGGTGAATCGACGCCGAGCAGCACCATGCCGGACTGCAGCGACTGCATCAAAAGCGCGCCCAGCATGGCGCCGACAACGGTGCCTGCGCCGCCGGCAAGCGACGTGCCGCCGATAACCGCCGCCGCGATGACCAGAAGTTCGTCCAGCGTGCCGAGCGCATTGGTGGAAGCGTTGAGGCGAGCCGACGAGATCGCTGCGCTGATCGCCACCAGCGCACCCATGATCATGAACACCTTCATCGTCACCCAGCGGGTGTTGATACCGGCAAGGTTGGCCGCCTCAGGGTTGCCGCCGATGGCGAAAACGTAGCGTCCGAAGCGCGTCCGGTTGGTAACGAAGGTCATGACGATGCCGACCGTAACCGCCATCAAAACAGGAATGGCAATGCCGTGGGCAATGAACAGCCCACCTTCGGGAATGGTTATACCGTTCGCTTCCGCATAGCGCTTCACGATGCCGACCGGCCACGGATAGGAATTAGCGACCTGTATGGCGCCCAAAATGACGGCGCAGGCAACAGCGCCGAGAAACACCTCGGCCCAGACCGGCCGCAGCGGGAAGCGGAAGCGCTTGCGCTGTGTGCGTCCATTGAGCAGCATGAAGATCACCGCCAGACATGCGACAATGCCGATGATCCAACTCCACGTCGCGCCGATGGAACCGTTTGGACCACCGCCCATGAGTTGGAACGTTGCATCGAGCGGCGCGACCGTCTGGCCGCTGGTCACCCACCATGCCGCGCCGCGCCAGACCAAAAGGCCGCCGAGCGTAACGATAAAGGACGGCACTTCCAGATAGGCGATGATGAAGCCCTGGAACGCCCCGATCAGCAGGCCGAAGGCTATGCCGCAGGCAAGCGCGATGATCCATATCCACGGGTCTCCGGCTGGAAATCCGACGACGCGAATGAGTATCTGGGCCTGAAGCACGCCCATGATCATGCCGATGACGCCTTCGAGCGAACCCACCGACAGATCGATGTTGCGCATGACGATGACCAGCACCATGCCGGTCGCCATGATCGCGACCGACGAGGTCTGGACCGACAGGTTCCACAGGTTGCGTGGTGTCAGGAACAACCCGCCGGACAGGAAGTGCAGCACGATCCAGATCAGGATCAGCGCCGCGACCATGCCCAGCATGCGGGTGTCGAGTTCTGTCGCTTTCAGGAAGCGGGCGACGGGGCCGAGTTCAGCCTCGCGCGCCCGGTCGACCGTCGTTGCAGAGGTCGCGTCACTCATGATTTCCTCCCACCGGCTTGCTGATATGTGCAGACAAGCATCCAACCAATCGGCGATATGCCCATCTGGCCGTCTTGCATCGGATCAATGTTCGCTGCGTCCCGTTCGGTCCGATGCATCGGCACAGCAAGCTCATGCTATTGTCTTTCCGGCGTCGCCGGAAGCGGAAAGCGTGTTGGAAAATGCGCTGTTTTCAGGCTCGCCCCTGGCGGTGCCTCTTGCGCCTTTTCGTGCCGAACCGGCCAACAAAGTCCGCGCTTCTTTTGAAAACGCCGCGGCTTTTAGGCCGCGGCGCATCGTGTTCACCGTCAGGCGAACTTAGTTGCAGGCGGCAACCGCACCAGCGGCGACGCCGGCGCAAACCGCATCCTTGGAAATCCAGCCGGCGTCGATGACGACGTTGAGATTGTCCTTGGTGATCGCGATCGGGGTCAGGAACACCGACTTGACGGTGTTGCCGCCGGGCGTGGTGAAGTCCTGCACATTGGCGATGTCGGTCATGGCCTTGCCATCGGCAAGCTGCGAAGCGATCTCGGCGGCGTTCTTGCCGAGCTCACGTGCATCCTTCCACACCGAAACGGTCTGGGTACCCAGCGCCACGCGATTCAGGGCGGCATGGTCGCCGTCCTGGCCCGAGACCGGAACACTGCCTGCAAGACCCTGCGCCGTCAGTGCTGCGACAACGCCACCGGCGGTGCCGTCATTGGCCGCCACAACCGCATCGACCTTGTTGTCGTTGGCGGTCAGGAACTGCTCCATGTTCTTCTGGGCGTTGGCCGGCAGCCAGCCATCGGTATAGGCCTCGCCGACATTCTTGATCTTGCCGCTGTCGATGGCTTCCTTGAGCACTTCCATCGAACCTGCGAACAGGAAGTCGGCGTTCGGATCGGCGCCCGAGCCCTTGATGAAGACGTAGTTGCCTTCCGGCTTCACCTTGAACACTTCGCGAGCCTGCATGCGGCCCACTTCCTTGTTGTCGAAGGTGAGATAGAAGACGTCCTTGTTCTCGATCAGGCGGTCATAGCCGACAACCGGAATGCTCTCGTCCAGCGCCTTCTGAACTGCCGGGCCGATGGCCGAAGCGTCCTGCGCCAGAATGATCAGCGCATTGGCGCCCTGGCTGATGAGGCTTTCGACGTCGGTAAGCTGCTTGGCCGCGGATGATTGCGCGTCAGCGGAGATGTACTTGTCGCCGGCAGCCTCGATTGCCGCCTTCATGGCAGCCTCGTCTGTCTTCCAACGCTCTTCCTGGAAGTTCGACCAGGAGACGCCGATGACCTTGTCCTTTGCCTCGGCGGTCGCGACAAGCGTCAGCGACATAGCGGCACCCGCCAGGATGGCGGCCGTAAATTTCCTCATGATTTCCTCCCTGCGCCACACAGGCGCGACTAATCTGACCCGATGCTGGTGCGGAAGCTCTTTTTTTTCGAGCCTCGAAAAAAGTGTGCCGCAACACCGCTTTTCTGTCAACTGGGATTCCGCACCCATAAATGATTTTTTTCGGAACTCGAATTAAATAATGACATCCCCCGGAGCTTCTGACACTATCACTGTGCTGTTATGCACGGCGCGCGGCCGGAGGGAGGACAACGCGACATGACGGTTGGAATCCGCCACGACGATTTGCGACGGCGCAACCGCGCCATGGTCATCTCGGCCGTGCGGCGCAATGGCCAGACCTCGCGCACCGAAATCGCCGCGGTCACCGGCCTCAGCCACTCCACCATATCGGCCATCTCGTCCGACCTGATTGCCGAAGGCATTCTGGCCGAGGCCCGCCATGAACAGCTTGCCCTCAAGCGCGGCAGGCCGCAAGTCGCGCTGGCGCTCGAGCCGAAGGCAGCGGTGGTGATGACGGTCGTTCTGTCGCTCAATTTCCTCGCCGCCACCCTGCTTGACTATGCCGGCGAAATCGTCGCCGAAGAACAGCATCGGCTCGACACCCGCGCCATGCCGCGCGAAGAGCTCATCAGCGAATGCGTGGCAATCATCCGGCGCAAGCTGGACGATCCGAGACGCGACGGACGCCGCGTGCTGCGCATCGTTTTGGCCATACAGGGCATCACCGATGCGCCGGCGCGCGCCATGCTCTGGTCGCCGATCACACCGCACACCGACATCGCCTTTGCCGACATACTGGAACGCGAATTCTCCGTGCCCGTCACGGTCGAGAACGACTGCAACATGATGGCGGTGGCGCTGCGCTGGCGCGACCCGGAGCGCTACCGCAACGACTTCATCGCCATCCTGTTGTCGCACGGCATCGGCATGGGGCTGGTGCTGAAGGGCGAACTCTTTACCGGCACGCATTCGTCCGGCGGCGAGTTCGGCCACATGATCCACCGTCCGGACGGCGCGCTGTGCCGCTGCGGTCGGCGCGGCTGCATCGAGGCCTATGCCGGCAACTACGCCATCTGGCGCAATGCGCGGCGCATGGACGAGAACGCTGAGCCGGTGGACGACATCGGCGAGGCCGACATGCGCGCCTTGGCGGACGCGGCTAGGGATCATGACGGGCCGGAACGGGAAGCCTATCGCAAGGCCGGCGAAGCGCTGGGCTTCGGCCTCGGCAGCCTGTTTGCGCTCATCGACCCGGCTCCGGTGGCGATGGTCGGGGCAAGTGCTGCCGCCTTCGACCTCATAGAGCCGTCGCTGCGCGAAGCCATCGCGCGGACGGCCGGCGGCCACCACTCGACCTCGATATCGTTCGACACCGAACCGGATGAGCTGGCGCTTTTGCGCGGCGGCTGCGCCATGCGCGCGCTCACCTTCGTCGACAACGAGATTTTCGCCGCCGGCAACCCGGCCCAGATGGAACTCGCCGCCGGGCACGAAATGGCGTAAGCGCTCGGCCGATTTTCCTGTAGCTTCCCTACTCTTCCTGTATCGCGTAGCCGGAGCCGCGAATGGTCCTGATGACGTCCGGCATGCGGCCATTGTTGACCGCCTTGCGCAGCCGCCCGACATGCACGTCCACGGTGCGCTCGTCGATATAGATGGTTTCGCCCCAGACATTGTCGAGCAACTGCCCGCGCGAGAACACCCTTCCCGGATGACGCATCATGAATTCGAGCAGACGAAACTCGGTCGGCCCGAGCTTGATCTCGCTCTTCTTGCGATAGACCCGGTGCGACTCGCGGTCGAGCACGATGTCGCCGACCTTGAGCACCGATGACAGCACTTCCGGCTTGGCCCGCCGCAACAGCGCCTTTACCCGCGCCATGAACTCGGGTGTCGAAAACGGCTTCACCAGATAGTCGTCGGCCCCGGTGGAAAGGCCGCGCACGCGGTCGCTTTCCTCGCCGCGCGCCGTCAGCATGATGATCGGCAACCGCTCGGTCTCCGGGCGCATGCGCAGGCGGCGGCACAATTCGATGCCGGAAACAGCAGGAACCATCCAGTCGAGCACCAGAAGGTCGGGCACATTCTCCTGCAGCCTGATCTCGGCCTCGTCGCCTCTGGTGATGACTTCGACCTGATAGCCTTCAGATTCCAGGTTGTAGCGAAGCAGAACGCCCAGCGGTTCCTCGTCTTCGACCACCATGATGCGCGGTGCGATCATCTTGTTCGTCTTCCCGTCTTGCGCGTCAGGCGGCGGACATAGCCGTCTCGTCCTGCTTGGGACGATGCACCGGCAACTGCTCGCCGGTCAGCACATAATAGGCGTTTTCCGCGATATTGGTGACATGATCGCCAATGCGCTCAAGGTTCTTGGCGCAAAACAAAAGATGCGTGCAGGGCGTGATGTTGCGCGGGTCTTCCATCATGTAGGTTAAAAGCTCGCGGAACACCGACGTATATTTGACGTCGATGCGCTCGTCCTCGTCCCTCAGCTTCACCAATCCGCTGGCGTCGCGGGCCGCGTAGCGCTCGATGACGCCTTGCACCTGCGCCAGCACGAGCCCCGCCATGATGTCGATCGAATGCGCCAGTTCGCGCGGCGCAGCGGCCTGGCCAACCGCACTGACACGCTTGGCGATGTTCTTGGCAAGGTCGCCGATGCGTTCGAGATCGCCCGCCATGCGGATGGCGCCCACCACCGCGCGCAGGTCCTGCGCCATCGGCTGGCGCTTGGCGATCAGCGTTATCGCGCGGTCGTCCAGTTCGCGCTGGCGCGTATCCATGATCGCGTCCTCGGAAACAACGCGCTGGGCCAGCGCGTTGTCGGAGGTGAGCAGCGCGCGCGTCGCCCCGCTCACCATCGAGCCGGCAAGATCGCCCATGTCGCGAACCAGTCTGCTGACCTCGTTGAGGTCTTCGTCAAATGACGCAACGGTGTGCTCACCCATGATGCTGTCCTCAAATCTCTAGGCGTTTCGCAAGGTTCGGCTCAGCCGAAGCGGCCGGTGATGTAGTCCTGCGTGCGCTTGTCGTCGGGGTTGGTGAACATCTTCTCGGTCGCACCCTCCTCGACCAGATAGCCGAGGTGGAACATCGCCGTGCGCTGCGACACGCGCGCCGCCTGCTGCATGGAGTGGGTCACGATGACGATGGTGTAGTTCTGGCGCAGTTCGTCGATCAGCTCTTCCACCCTCGCGGTGGCAATCGGATCGAGCGCCGAGCATGGCTCATCCATCAGGATCACTTCCGGCGACACCGCAATGGCGCGCGCAATGCACAGGCGCTGCTGCTGGCCGCCGGAAAGCCCGGTGCCGGGCTCATGCAGGCGGTCCTTGACCTCGTTGAACAGGCCGGCGCGCTTCAGGCTCGATTCGACGATGCCGTCGAGGTCGCTCTTGTTGCGGGCAAGGCCGTGGATGCGTGGGCCATAGGCCACGTTTTCGTAGATCGACTTCGGAAACGGATTGGGCTTCTGGAACACCATGCCGACGCGGGCGCGCAGTTCCACAACGTCGATTGCCTTGTCGTAGACGTCCTCGCCGTCGAGCGTGATCTTGCCGACGACGCGGGCGCTGTCGATGGTGTCGTTCATGCGGTTGAGGCAGCGCAGGAAGGTGGACTTGCCGCAACCAGACGGCCCGATCAGCGCCGTCACCTGGTTCTGCCGCACCAGAAGATCGACGTCGAACAGTGCCTGCTTGTCGCCATAGAAGACGCCGACCTTGTCGCCGCGCATCTTGATCGCTTCGTTAGATTGGCTGCTCATCTTGGCGTCCACCGCGCTTTCAAGGGTTTTCTCGGTCATGATATTCATTGTTCGCCCCTTTGCTACCAGCGCCGCTCGAAACGCCGGCGCAGCACGATTGCCGTGATGTTCATGGCCATCAGGAAAATGAGAAGGATGATGATTGCGCCCGACATGCGTTCGACGAAGGCGCGTTCGGCCTCGTTCGCCCACATGTAGATCTGCACCGGCAGTGCGGTTGCCGGATCGAATGGCGTCGCCGGATAGTCGGCCACGAACGCCACCATGCCGATCAAAAGCAGCGGCGCCGTTTCACCGAGCGCACGCGCCAGTCCGATAATGGTTCCGGTCAGGATGCCGGGTGCGGCCAGCGGCAGGATGTGGTGGAACACCATCTGCATGCGCGAAGCGCCGAGACCGAGAGCCGCGGCACGGATCGAAGACGGCACGGCGGCAAGCGCCGCGCGCGTCGCAATGATGATTGTCGGCAGCGTCATCAGCGTCAGCACCAGGCCGCCGACGATGGAAGCCGAGCGCGGCATGCCGAGGAAGTTCACGAACACCGCAAGCCCGAGCAGGCCGAACACGATCGACGGCACGGCCGCCAGGTTGTTGATGTTGACCTCGATCAGATCGGTGAAGCGGTTCTTTTTCGCGAATTCCTCGAGATAGATCGAGGCCGCGACGCCAATCGGCAACGCCAGCAAAAGCACGATCGCCATCATGTAGAACGAGCCGATGATGGCAACGCCCATGCCGGAAGTCTCCGGCCGGCTGGAAGCGCCAAAGGTAAACAGGCCGGTATTGAAATGCTCGGCCATGACGCCGTCGGCCTTGAGCTGGTTCATCCAGGCAACCTGCTGGTCCGAGACCTTGCGCCGCGCCTGGTCGACGCTGAGATCGATCTGGCCCTTGAAGGCGGAGTCCAGGTTGGCCGAGGCAAGCACCTCGACGTCGCGCGTGGTGCCGATCACCGAGGGATCGGCGGCCACGATGTCACGCAACTGCACCCGCGCGCCGTCAGAGAGGAAGCCCTTCAGCTTGCGCACCGCAGCCTTGTCGTCCGGGTTGATGCCAAGCTTGGCAACCAGCGCATTCTCGGCAAGCTTCGGATAGTTCGCCTTGATCAGCACGTTCGGATCGGTGGCGCGCTCGCCTTGCGGATCGATGATCTTTTCGTCGAAGCTGATCGGCAAGGTCACGGTCGTCTGCCAGAAAGCGGTGTGGCCCTTCTGCACAATCGAGGCCAGCATGATCGCCAGGAAGATCAGGCCAACCGAAATCGCCAGAACGCCGTAGATGCGGAACCGGCGCTCGGCGCGGTAGCGCGCCTTCAGCCCGATATCGCGCCGCGCGGGCGCTGTCGCCACCGGCATCGTATCGAAGGAAACGTCGGTCATTCGTACTGCTCCCGGTATTTCCGCACGATGGCAAGCGCCACGATGTTCATGATCAGCGTCAGCCCGAACAGCGTGATGCCGAGCGCAAAGGCGACCAGCGTCTGCGGCGAGTTGAATTCGAGGTCGCCGGTCAACTGGTTGACGATCTTGACGGTAATGGTCGTCATCGCCTCGAACGGGTTGAGCGTCAGGTTGGCGGCGACGCCCGCCGCCAGCACCACGATCATGGTTTCGCCGATGGCGCGCGAGGCGGTCAAAAGCACCGCGCCGACGATGCCCGGCAAGGCGGCCGGCAGCACCACCCGCTTGATGGTTTCGGAGTGCGTCGCGCCAAGCCCGAGCGACCCGTCACGCAGAGCGCGCGGCACGGCGGTGATGATGTCGTCGGACAGCGAAGACACGACCGGGATCAGCATGATGCCCATGACGAGGCCGGCAACGAAGATGCTTTGCCCCTGGATGAACGGCGCACCGCCCGTCAGCGCCGCGCTGAGGTCGCGCAGCCAGGGACCCAGCGTCACCAGCGCGAAGATGCCGTAGACGATGGTCGGGATGCCGGCGAGCAATTCAAGCGCCGGCTTCACCACCGAGCGAACCTTTGATGATGCGTATTCGGCCAT
>MKRZ01000166.1 GCA_001897075.1 Mesorhizobium sp. 61-13
CGATGGCCTTTTCGATGCCTCGACAGTGGTCGACGCAGACGGCCGCTTCGCCTGGCTTTTCGAGAATCCTCCACAGACCCGTGCGGAATTCCAGACCTGGCTGGAGAAAGTCGCTGCAAGCCAGGATCCGCTTTATTTTGCAGTGATCGATATTGCGACCGGCAAAGTCGCTGGACGCCAGACGCTCATGCGCATCGAACCGAACCACGGTGTCATCGAGATCGGCAGCATCTACTGGGGACCGCTGATTTCCAGAAAGCCGGCTGCGACGGAGGCGCAGTTCCTGTTCACCGAATATGTGTTCGATGAACTTGGCTATCGGCGTTACGAATGGAAGTGCCATAACGACAATGCGCCTTCAAAACGGGCTGCCGAACGGTTCGGCTTCAAGTTCGAGGGAATTTTCCGGCAGCACATGGTTGCCAAGGGTGCAAATCGCGATACCGCCTGGTACTCCATCATCGACAAGGAATGGCCGGCGCTCAAGAAGGCCTACGAGGGCTGGCTTGATCCAAGCAACTTTGATAGGGATGGTGCGCAGAAGAAGCGCCTCGAAGATTTCCGTAAGTGATTGGCGCGTAAGGTTATTTTGTTACGCGAAAGGCTGTGCGATGGCGCAGGCCCATTCTCATGATCACGGTTCGCACGAACATGGGCACGGCCATGGTTCCGGCGCGCACGTGCACGGTTCGACCGACAAGAAGCGGGTTCTGATCGCGGCTGCCCTGACCGGCGGTTTCATGATTGCAGAGGCCTTGGGCGGGTGGTTCACCAATTCGCTGGCGCTGCTTGCCGATGCCGGCCACATGTTGACCGACTCACTGGCATTGAGCCTCGCCTGGTATGCTTTCCACCTTTCGGATCGGCCAGCCACGGGACAGCTGACCTATGGCTTTGGCCGGGTCAAGACGCTGGTCGCCTATACCAACGGCATCGCCATTTTCGTCATCGCGCTCTGGATCGTCTACGAAGCCTGGCAGCGTTTCATGGACCCTCCGCCGGTGCTGGGTGGCCCGATGCTGGTGATTGCCGGGCTGGGATTGCTCGTAAACATCGCAGGGTTTCTCATTCTGCATGGCGGTGACCGAGAAAGCCTCAATATGCGCGGCGCGATCCTTCATGTGCTGGGCGATCTGCTAGGCTCCGTTGCGGCGATTGCCGCGGCACTGGTGATCATCGCAACGGGTTGGACGCCGATCGATCCGATCCTGTCTGTCTTCGTGGCTGTCATCATCCTGTCTACGGCGTGGAAATTGATGCGCGAGGCGGCTCACCTGCTTCTTGAGGGCACGCCGGCGGCGCTCGACCGCGATGCAATTGCGGGCGACCTAGTGACAAGCATCACCGGGTTGCGCGAGGTTCATCACATGCATGTGTGGTCGCTCGACGGCGCCAAGAACATGGCAACGCTGCACGCTTGTCTTGAGAAGGGCGTTGACGCGCACACCGCAATCAGCGCCATCAAGAAGCGCCTTGCCACCAAGCATGATATTACGCACGCCACGGTGGAACCGGAGTTCGATCACTGTGCCGACAGCCATGACGACCATGGCCATTCGCACGAGAACGTGCCAAACCACCGGCACTATCATTGATTGGCGGGCATCAGCGCCCGCACGTTCAAATTCGGGATTTAACAATGGATCGAGAGACCAGGAACGCGGCGATTGCCGCGCTGTTGATCATCGGGATATTCGGCTCTTTCGCCTACTATCTACCGCAAATCATGCTTGCCACGGGAGAGGTCTCGTCAATTCTGGCGGTGGTAGTCGTCGCCGTGTTCATGGTGGCGTTGTTCGTCCTGTTCTGGCTTAGAGGCATCAGCCAGCGCAGGAAAGGCAAATAAGCCAAGGTCCTAGGCGCTGAGGCTTGCCGATAGAAGCAGCAAGCCAAGCAGGAACACGAAGGCCGCGCCGCCGATCTCGATGACGCTGTGGATCGTGTTGCCCAGCCTGCCGTCTCCGGCCATCAGGACGGCCCAGTTCTTGGCGGTGACGGCAAGCGTGGCCAGCACCGAAACGGTGATCGCCGTGCCAAGCGCCATGCCGAGCACCGACAGGATGCCTGCCAGCCACAAGCCGTTGAGCAAGGCAAAGGAAAGTACGATCAAGGCGCCCGAACAGGGCCTTATGCCGACCGCGGCAACAGCGGACCACGCGGTGCGCCAATCGAAGCGCTCGCCCGAGAGGAGCGCGGGATCCGGTGCATGGGAATGACCGCAGGTCGCACAGACTTCGCCGTCATGATGATGGTCATGATGGTCGTGATGTTGGTGGCCGTGGTGTGCATGATGGTGGTCGTGACTATGGTCGTGGGCGTGCGCGGTATTGGCATGCGCGGCCGACAGGCTGTGCGCGGGACCGGCTCCGGCAAGGCGGCGCAGCAGCGGGCCGGCTTTTTGCCACAACAGCCACGCGCCGAAAGCCGTGACAAAGACGTAGCTGGCGATTTCAAGGAACCAGGCGGCGTCCGTCATCGAGACGGATGTGCCGCGCAGGACAAACCACGCCAGCAACATCACAACGATCGCAGTCAGCGCCTGTAGGAAGGCTGACACGAAGGACAGCATGACGCCCCGCCGGAGTGCGACTTCGTTCGCCACCATATAGGACGAAATCACCGCCTTGCCGTGGCCCGGACCGGCTGCATGGAAGACGCCATATGCGAACGAAAGACCGATGAGGAGCCACATGTTGCTGCCGTCGTCGCGCATTGCCTTCATCGTGGTGGAAAGCGAGCGGTAGAAAGCCTGCTGATGCTGGTTGATCCAGACCAGCCAGTGCGAGAAGAGGCCGGTTGATGGGGCAATGGCGTCGTTGGTGCCGATGCCGAGCGAGCTTTGCGCATGGGCGTGCCCGACGAGATGCGCCGCCACATAGGCGAGAGCCAGGGCTGCAAATGTGGCGCGAACGAGCGTCTTTTTCATGGGACTACCTTAAGCCTGGCAAGTGAGTTCGAGCTTCGTTGCGAAGATCTTGCTCATGTCTGTGCCGGTCGGGTCGTTGAAGAATGCGTCGGTCAGGGTTTGCTGATTCTGGGCGATCGCCGTGTCCGGATCAGGGCGGATGACGGTGCGCGTGCAGGACGAGGGCAGGCCTTCGACAGCCATGTTCTCATCCTCGGTGAAATCGATGGCGGTGTAGAAAGTGGGGTCGTAGATGCCGAGGTCGATCTTGCCGGAGAGCGGAATCGGCGTCTCGGGCGTGGATTCGAACAGCACGATCAACTGGTTGTTCTCGAGGTTCGCCATCAGCGCGGCTGGCGGCTTCATCTTTACGTCCTTGCCGTCGAGCGTCACCAACTGGAAGTAGTTGTATTCGGCCAGCGAGGTGAAGATCGTGTTCGACACTTCCTTGAGTTCGGCATCATCCAGCTTGAGGTCGGAGTTCTTGTCGAATTCCATGAGCACGGTGCTGGAGAAGAGGTCGTCGAAGCGCCACAGGTGCCTTAGCCCAGTAATGGACTTGTGATCGGGGGAGAGAACAACATCGAGCCGCGCTTCGGCGAACACATGCGGGTGAACGCTCGCGGGTGCTGTTGCGGCGCAAAGACCCGCCAAGGTCAATCCGACCGGAATAAGTCTGCGTTTCAAAGTCATGGGCTGGCGCGATTCCCTCGATTGCCGCAATTCGCCGAGGGTTATCAGAAAGCGGGCGAAATTGGGACCGCACGCCGATAGTAGACGTTATGCAGCTTCGCGCGCCTTGAACCATTGAGCAAGGAAATCGACGAAGACGCGCACTTTCGCCGGCAGGTAGCGGCGATGCGGATATACGGCGAAAATGCCGCCGCCCTGCAAAATGCGGTCGTCGAGCACCGGCACAAGACGCCCTTCGATGATTTCGGGAGCGGCGATGAAGTCCGGAAGGATGGCGAAGCCAAGGCCGGACACCGCTGCCGCGCGCGCAACCATCGGGCTGTTTACTTCCAGCGGGCCGGACACCGAGACGCTGATGGTGTCGCTTGCGTCGCCCTTGAACGGCCAGTTGGACAGCCAGCGCCCATTGGTGTCGACGATGCAGGGCAGGCGGGCGAAGTCCTGGGGCTTCGTGGGCGTGCCGTGCTTGGCGATCAGGTCGGGCGAGCCGCAGATACGCACTGAAAAGGGCGACAGCCGCTTGGCGATCAGGGATGAGCTTTCCAGGCGCGAGATGCGGATCGCGAGATCGAAGCCTTCCTCGACCAGATCGACGAAGCGGTCGTCGAGATCGATTTCCAGCACAATATCGGGGTGCTCCTTGGCGAAGTCCACGAGCGACTGGCCAATTGGCGCATCGGCAAAGGTGCGGGGGGCGGAAAGCTTGATGCGGCCACGTACGTCACCGGAGGATTCGCGCACGGCGTCGGCGAGGCTGTCGACTTCGCGCACGATTTCCGAGGCGCGGCGGTAGTAGGTATGGCCGGCTTCGGTGAGCGAGAACTGGCGCGTGGTGCGGTTGAGCAGGAGCGCGCCGAGTTCGTCCTCCAATTCGCGTACGTATTTGGACAAAAGCGCCTTGGACCGACCGATCTTGCGTGCGGCTGCCGAAAAGCCCTCGGCCTCGACTACGTCGATGAAGGCGCGCATGCGGGTCAGCGTATCCATGGTATCAGCCCTTTGCCGCGTCTAGGATTTTGTGCCCCAGCTTCAATAGCGCCTTGTCGCTGCCGGCAGGACCAAGCAGCGACAAGCCGAATGGTGCGCCGTGAACGGTACCCAGTGGCAGTGTCAGTTGTGGAAAGCCCGTCAGGCCTGACAGGCAGAGCAGCTTCAGAGCACGTTCGCGATAGTCGAGCAAGGCGTCATGGCCTGCATCTTTCAAAGGTGCCGCACCGGGAACGGTCGGCAGGACGAGAAAGCCGTCGTCGCCAAGCAGGCCGGCCAGTTCCTGTGTCACCGTCAGTCTGCGGGCACGCTCTCGCTTCACATCATCGGGATTTTGCGTGCGGCCAAAATCGAAGCGTTCCTTGACGCCGGGGCCGAGTTGCGGGTCGGAACCGGAGATCCAGGCGCCATGCTCGGTCCAGGCTTCGTCAGCCTGGATATGGCGGAAACACCAATAGAGCTGTTCGGGTGTCGCGCTGAATTGAACCGGCTGAGGCTTTCCGACTGCTAGTGCCGCGACAGCTTTCAGCCTTTCGTATTCGGCTGCCTCTTCGTGTCCAGACACCAACGCATCCTGCCAGCCGAGGAAAAGCGCGCGCGTGAGATTGATGCCGCCGCGATCCGGACCCAGCAGTACGTTGCCGACCGCTTCGTAGATGTCCATGTCGCGGGCGAACCAGCCGAAGGTGTCGAGGCTGGATGCCAGCTTCATCGCGCCTTCGAGCGAGATGCGGCCATGGCTGGTGCGCAAGCCGATCAGGCCACAGAAACTGGCAGGAGCGCGGATCGAGCCGCCGGTATCGGAGCCGATGGCGATATCGGCAAGGCCACCCGCGACGGCTGCAGCTGAACCGGATGACGAACCGCCTGTGACTCGATCCGGTGCTGCCGGGTTGATTGGCAACGGAAAATGCGCGTTTTGCCCCATCAGCGAGTAAGCGAGTTCGTCGGTCTGCGTCTTGCCGACGAATCGGACGCCTGCATCGAACAATTTCTGGATGGATGGGGCAGATTTTGTCGCGGCTTTGGCCTCGGCCTGCTTCTTCGGATTGCCGCAACCCGTGTGATAGCCGGCAACGTCGAAAATATCCTTCACCGCCAGAGACAGTCCGCTCAACGGGCCGTTTCCTGCATTGGAAACAGGCACTTGCGGCAAATCGAGAAAGGCGTTGAGCGGGTTGCTTGATGCTGCCATTGTTTTCAATTCTGATACGTTTT
>MKRZ01000167.1:0-10542 GCA_001897075.1 Mesorhizobium sp. 61-13
TAATGCGTGTGGACAAGTGGTATTTTTTTGGTATTGTTTTGTCAGTGGAGGAATTGGGATGGCGGAAATGCGCACGGAAGCGCTGCACAGGAGTGCCGAGGGGCTGGATATCCGGCCGCCGCACGTCGTGCTTTCTGCGCTTGCCGATGCCCAGATCGAGGCGGCAGGCGCGGTCAGGAATTCCGTTCCGCAAATTGCCACCGCCGCACGCCTGATAGCCGACAGATTGGCAAGCGGTGGCCGGTTGATCTACGCCGCCGCAGGCAGTTCCGGCCTGATGGCGCTGGCCGATGCGCTGGAGCTTCCCGGAACCTATGGCATTGCGCGCGACCGTATCGTGATCCTGATCGCGGGTGGCGATGAGGCGCTTCACAATCTTGCCGGCGGACCCGAAGACGATACCAGTGAAGCCGAAAAGGCAGTTGCAGACGCCGGCGCAGGTCCCGCCGATTGCGTCATCGCCATCTCGGCCAGTGGATCGACGCCCTATGCGGTGCGGGCGCTCGAGGTCGCGAAGGCTAACGGCGCTGCAACGATCGCAATCGCCAACAACAAGAACGCGCCGCTGTTTGCGAAAGCGGACGTTGCCGTCCTCATCGAGACGCCGCCGGAAGTGATTGCCGGCTCGACCCGCATGGGTGCCGGCACGGCGCAGAAGATCGCGCTCAACATGATGTCGACATTGGCTGCCGTGCATCTCGGCCACGTCCATGACGGCTACATGATCAACCTGACCGCCGACAACAAGAAGCTGCGCGACCGCGCCAGCCGCATCGTCTCGGCGATTACCGGTCGCGGCAAGGACGAAGCAGAAGCGCTTCTGGAGCGCGGCGGCGGACAGGTGAAGACGGCAATCCTGCTTGCGGCTGGTGCCGCCAGCGCGGAAGCGGCGCGCAAACTATTGGACGGGACGGGCCAGAAATTGCGGCCCGCCCTTTCCGCAATTGAGGGGAGCAAGGGTCAGGCGACCTCCGATCTCATCAAAAACCGAACCTGACAAAGGTCAACAGGGAGACTGAGCATGAATACGAAACTCTTGACGGCAATTCTTCTTGGATCGAGCGTTCTCTGCTCCGCCGGGGCCGCGTTCGCACAAGACGCGACGCTCACAATCGAAAGCTGGCGCAACGACGACCTCGCCATCTGGCAGGACAAGCTGATCCCGGCCTTCGAAGCCAAGAACCCCGGCATCAAGGTGGTGTTTTCGCCATCCGCGCCGACTGAATACAACGCCGCCCTGAACGCCAAGCTCGATGCAGGCTCGGCCGGCGACATCATCACCTGCCGGCCTTTCGACGCCTCGCTCGATCTCTACACCAAGGGCAAGCTCGCCGATCTCACCAGCCTGCCCGGCATGGAGAACTTCTCCGACGTCGCCAAGTCCGCCTGGACGACCGACGACGGCAAGGCAACGTTCTGCGTGCCGATGGCATCCGTCATCCATGGCTTCATCTACAACAAGGATGCCTTCGACAAGCTGGGCATCACGCCGCCGGCGACCGAGGAAGAGTTCTTTGCCGCGCTCGACAAGATCAAGGCCGACGGCACCTATATCCCGATGGCGATGGGCACCAAGGACCTCTGGGAAGCAGCCACCATGGGCTACCAGAACATCGGCCCGAACTACTGGCAGGGCGAGGAAGGCCGCCTTGCGCTGCTCAAGGGCGAACAGAAGCTGACCGACGCGCAGTGGGTCGAGCCCTATGCGACGCTTGCCAAGTGGAAGCCTTATCTGGGCGACGGTTTCGAAGCCCAGACCTATCCGGACAGCCAGAACCTGTTCACGCTGGGCCGCGCCGCCATCTACCCGGCCGGTTCGTGGGAAATCTCGGTCTTCAACACGCAGGCGCAGTTCAAGATGGGCGCGTTCCCGCCGCCGGTCAGGAAGGCAGGCGACACCTGCTACATCTCCGACCACACCGATATCGGCATCGGCCTCAACGCCGCTTCGAAGAACCCGGATGCAGCCAAGACCTTCCTGTCCTGGGTCGCGTCGCCCGAGTTCGCGGAAATCTATGCCAACGCGTTGCCGGGCTTCTTCAGCCTGAACTCGACGCCGGTGAAGATGGCCGACCCTCTTGCCCAGGAATTCGTCTCCTGGCGCGACAAGTGCAAGTCGACCATCCGCTCGACGTACCAGATCCTGTCGCGCGGCACGCCGAACCTCGAGAACGAAACCTGGGTTGAATCGGCCAACGTCATCAACGGCACCGATACGCCGGAAGTGGCGGCCAAGAAGCTGCAGGACGGTCTCGACAGCTGGTACAAGCCGGCGAAGTAACCGCCGCGCCTTACCCTCCCCCTTGCGGGGAGGGTCGCGAATGAGCGAGCGGGGTGGGGGTCGAATTTTTCGGCATTGACCCCCACCCCGTTTCGCAAACTACACTGCGTTGCGTTTGCTCTTCGACCCTCCCCGCAAGGGGGAGGGTAATCATTCCGACGCATGCGCTGTAGCAAGACCAGACCGGTCGGAGGCCGAAGGCATGACTGCGACATCCGCAAACAAGCGACCGTTTCGCTGGCACATCGCCATTTTCCTGGCGCCGGCGGTGCTGGTCTACACCGCCATCATGATCATGCCGCTGTTCGGCACGCTGCAGCTCGCGCTGTTTCGCAATGTCTCGCAAAGCCAGGTCTTCGTCGGGTTGGACAATTTCCGCACCCTGTTCGGTGATCCCAACTGGTCGGTGAATTTCTGGAATGCGTTGAGGAACAATGTCTGGTTCTTCATCATCCACATGCTGGTTCAAAATCCTATCGGCGTCGTGTTGGCCGCACTTCTTTCGAGCCCGAAGCTACGCTTTTCGGCCTTTTACCGCACGGCGATCTTCATCCCGACCATCCTGTCCTTCGTCATCGTCGGTTTTGCCTGGAAGCTGATCCTGTCGCCGCTGTGGGGCGTTGCGCCCAACCTGCTCGACCTCATAGGCCTGAAGAGCTTTTTCACGCCTTGGCTGGGCAAGGAAGAGTATGCGCTGACCACGCTTGGCCTGATCTCGGTCTGGCAGTTCATCGGCATCCCGATGATGCTGATCTATGCCGCGATGCTGTCTATCCCCGACGAGGTGATCGAGGCCGCCGAATGCGATGGCGTTACCGGCATGGCGCAGTTCTGGAAGATCAAGCTGCCGCTGATCCTGCCTGCCATCGGCATCATCTCGATCCTGACCTTCGTCGGCAATTTCAACGCCTTCGACCTGATCTATTCGGCGCAGGGCGCACTCGCCGGTCCGAACTATTCGACCGACATTCTGGGCACCTTCCTCTACCGGGCCTTCTTCGGCTTCCAGTTGCAGGTCGGCGATCCCAACATGGGTGCGGCCATCGCCACCATGATGTTCCTCATCATCCTGGTCGGCGTCTGCATCTATCTGTTCCTCATCCAGACGCGCCTGCGTCGGTACCAGTTCTAGGGGGCGGGTCATGAGCAGAGCAACCAACTCGTTTTCCCGCTCGGCGGCCGCGCATGCGATCCTGATCGCCTACACGATCATCGCGCTGTTTCCGGTGTTCATCATCGTCATCAACTCGTTCAAGTCGCGCAACGCCATTTTCCGCACGCCAATGGCGCCGCCGACTGCCGAGACGTTTGATCTTGTCGGCTACCGCACCGTGCTGGCGCAGGGCGATTTCCTGCAATATTTCCAGAACAGCTTCATCGTCACGGTCGCCTCGCTGTTCTTCGTATTGCTGTTCGGCGCGATGGCGGCGTTTGCTCTTTCGGAATACCGCTTCCGCGGCAACAAGCTGATGGGGCTTTATCTGGCGCTCGGCATCATGATCCCGATCCGGCTGGGCACCGTCGCCATCCTGCAGTTGATGGTGGCAAGCGGGCTGGTCAATACGCTCGCCGCGCTCATCCTCGTCTACACCGCGCAAGGCTTGCCGCTCGCCATCTTCATCCTGGCCGAGTTCATGAGCACGGTTTCCGACGATCTGAAGAATGCCGGGCGCATCGACGGGCTGTCCGAATACACGATCTTTTTCCGGCTGGTGCTGCCGCTGGTGAGGCCGGCCATGGCAACGGTCGCCGTCTTCACCATGATACCGATCTGGAACGACCTGTGGTTCCCGCTGATCCTTGCGCCTTCAGAGGCAACCAAGACCATCACGCTCGGCGCGCAGATGTTCATCGGCCAATACGTCACCAACTGGAACGCGGTGCTGGCTGCGCTGTCGCTGGCCATCCTGCCGGTGCTGATCCTCTACCTCATCTTCTCGCGGCAACTGATCCGCGGCATCACCTCTGGAGCAGTCAAGTGAGCAAGGAACAACCGATCAGGGTCGTGGTTGCCGGGCTCGGCAATATGGGCCGCAGCCACGCGCTCGCCTATCACAACAATCCGGGCTTCGAGATCGCGGCGCTCGTCAACCGCTCCGACGTGCCGTTGCCGGGCGGATTGGCGGGCCACGAGATCCGCCGTTCGTTCGACGATGCCTTGCGCGAGGAAAAGCCCGATCTTGCCTCCATCGCAACCTATTCGGACAGCCATGCAGACTATGCGGTGAAAGCATTCGAAGCAGGTTGCCATGTGTTCGTCGAAAAGCCGCTGGCAACGACCGTGGCCGATGCGCGGCGCGTGGTCGATGCCGCCAAGGCCAATGGCCGGAAACTGGTGATCGGCTACATATTGCGCCATCACCCGTCATGGATGCGGCTGATCGCTGAGGGGCGCAAGCTTGGCGGGCCTTATGTGTTCCGCATGAACCTAAACCAGCAATCGTCCGGCCCGACATGGGAGACGCACAAGCAGTTGATGCAGACGACCTCGCCGATCGTCGATTGCGGCGTTCACTATCTCGACGTCATGCTGCAGATCACTGACGCTAGGCCGGTCGAAGTGCGAGGCATGGGTGTGCGCTTGAGCGACGAAATTGCGCCGACCATGTACAATTACGGCCACCTGCAAGTGCTGTTCGATGACGGCTCGGGTGGCTGGTACGAGGCTGGCTGGGGGCCGATGATTTCGGAGACCGCGTTCTTCGTGAAGGACGTGATCTCGCCCAATGGCTGCGTGTCCATCGTCATGGCCGAGGGCGCGAAGTCGGACGACATCGATACCCACACCAAGACATCGACCATACGCCTTCACAGCGCCAGAACCGGTGCCGACGGCAAGTTCGCCCGCGCCGACGAGATGCTGTCGATGCAGGGTGAGCCGGGTCATCAGGACCTGTGCGATCTGGAGCAGGCCTTCGTCTTGAAGTCGATCCGCGAAGACCTCGATCTGAGCCGTCACATGGACGATGCCGTGAAATCGCTCGCCGTCTGCCTCGCTGCCGATGAGAGCGTGCGCACCGGCAAAGCCGTCAAGCTATAGGAAAACGCCGTGGGTTCTCTCAACATTGAAAACGTGAAGAAGTCCTTCGGTCCGGTCGACGTGCTGAAGGGCATCGACCTTGCCGTGTCCGACGGCGAGTTCGTGGTCTTCGTCGGGCCGTCCGGTTGCGGCAAGTCGACATTGCTGCGCGTCATTGCGGGGCTGGAGGATGCAAGCTCCGGGCGGGTCATCATCGACGGCAGCGAGGTCACCTCGACGCCGCCGGCCAAGCGCGGCATCGCCATGGTATTCCAGACCTACGCGCTCTATCCGCACCTCACCGTCAGGAACAATATGGCTCTTGGCCTCAAGCAGGCCGGCACGCCAGCCGCCGAGATCGACAAGCGCATCACGGCCGCTTCAACCATGCTTTCGCTGGAGCCTTACCTCGAGCGGCGTCCGGCCGAGCTTTCCGGCGGCCAGCGCCAGCGGGTCGCCATCGGCCGCGCCGTGGTGCGCGAGCCAAAGCTTTTCCTGTTCGACGAACCGCTGTCGAACCTCGACGCGGCGCTGCGCGTCAACACCCGTCTCGAGATCGCGCAGCTGCATCGACGGCTGAAGGCGACGATGATCTACGTCACCCACGACCAGGTCGAGGCGATGACGCTGGCCGACAAGATCGTGGTGCTGAACGCCGGCCGCATCGAGCAGGTCGGCGCGCCGATGGAACTCTACAATTCGCCGGCAAACCTGTTCGTTGCCGGCTTCATCGGGTCGCCGAAGATGAACTTTATCGACGGTGCGCGCCTTGGCGAAAGCGTCAAGACCATCGGCGTCAGGCCGGAACACCTTTCGGTCGATGCCAAGAAGGGGACGTGGAAAGGCACGGTCATCCATGCCGAGCATCTTGGCGCGGACACCAACATCTATCTCGACTGCGAGAAGGCCGGGCTTCTCACCGTGCGTGTCTTTGGCGTCTACGATGCCGAGCCGGGCGCGACGCTTTACGCCACGCCCGATCCGGGAAGAACCTATCGCTTCGGCGAAGATGGCCAGGCGGTTAAGTAGCTCTCTTACGTTCAGGCGTCTGCGCGGAAGGTCTGTTTCTGCGTGCCGAGGCCTTGGACGCTGAGTTCGACCATGTCGCCCGCCTCCAGATAGCGCGGTGGCTTCTTGCCCATGCCGACGCCGGGCGGCGTACCGGTGGCGATGACATCGCCGGGATGCAGCGACATGAACTGGCTGAGGTAGGAGACGAGGTAGGAAACGCCATAGACCATGGTCCTGGTCGTGCCGTCCTGCATTGTCTCGCCATTGACCTTCAGCCACATGCCGAGATCCTGCGGATTGGCAACCTCGTCCTTGGTCACCAGCCACGGTCCGATCGGGCCGAAGGTGTCGCAGGACTTGCCCTTCGTCCACTGGCCCTTGCGCTCGACCTGGAACGCACGCTCGGACACGTCGTGGGCGACGCAGTAGCCGGCAACATAATCGAGTGCGTCGGCTTCGGAGACGTATTTGGCGCTCTTGCCGATGACGATGGCAAGTTCGACCTCCCAGTCGGTCTTTTCCGAACCGCGCGGGATGAGCACGTCATCGTTCGGGCCGATGATGGCCGAATTCGCCTTCATGAACACGATCGGTTCGGATGGAACGGCGGAGCCGGTTTCGGCTGCGTGGTCGGAATAATTGAGGCCGATGCAGATGAACTTGCCGACATTGGCAACGCAAGGGCCGATGCGCGGGCTGCCGGCGACCGCCGGGAGCGTCTTGGGGTCGAGCTTGGCAAGTGCTGCCAGCGACGCCGGTTCAATCGCCTTGCCGCCGATGTCGGCGACATGGCCTGAAAGATCGCGGATCACGCCGTCCGCATCGAGAAGTCCCGGCTTTTCGGACCCGGTCTCGCCATATCGCAACAGTTTCATGTTTCCTCCCTCGAACTCCGCGCCCGGCTCATCTTGTTTGAGCAGACAGGACTCCCTATCCCGCTCTGCCCCGACAGGCCAATGAGACACAACCGCCCATCGCGCCGCATTGGGCGCAAATGGTTGCGCCACGTCTGCGCAGATGTTTATTTATGGGAAACTTGTTTTCATCACAAGAGAATTTGACAACCCGGCTGCGCGGCGCAGCCGGGGCCAAATCCTCGTTGGTGAAAGTGCGGTCGCTCAGCCGACGAAGGCGCGCTCGACGACGAACTCGGCCGGATGTGCGAGCGAACCTTCCTTGAAGCCGAGCTTTTCCGCCAATGCCTTGACGTCCTGCAGCATGTGCATGGAGCCGCAGATCATGATGCGGTCGGTTTCCGGGTTCAGCGGCCCAATGCCGAGGTCGGAATGGAACTTGCCGGTTTCGATGAGGCTGGTGATGCGGCCCATGCGCTCGGACACTTCGCGCGTTGTCGAATTGTAGAGCGTCACGCGTCCACTGGTCAGTTCGCCGATCAACGGGTCTGCTTCCAGCGATGCCACCAGCTCCTGCCCGTAGGTGAGCTCGGCGTTGTCGCGGCAGGTGTGGGTAAGCACGATCTGGTCAAACTTCTCGTAGGTGTCGGGATCGCGCAAAAGGCTTGCGAACGGCGCAACGCCGGTGCCGGTCGAGATCATGAACAGGCGCTTTGCCGGCGTCAGGGCATCGACCACCAGCGTGCCGGTGGACTTCTGGCGCATCAGCACGGTGTCGCCGATTTCGATCTTCTGCAGTTCCGAGGTCAAGGGACCGTCGGGAACCTTGATCGAGAAGAATTCCAGTTCGTCGTCCCAAGCCGGGCTGGCGACGGAATAGGCGCGGAACACCGGCTTCTCGGCGTTGGGAAGCCCGATCATGACGAACTCGCCGGAGCGGAAGCGCAGCGACTGCGGGCGGGTAATGCGGAAGGAAAACAGCCGGTCGGTATAATGCCGGACAGAGACGACGCTCTGGGCGTAGACATTGGCCGGAATCGGAAATTGCAGCGGTCGCGCGTCGGCTGTATTCAGGAGAGGTACGGTATTCATCAAGACGACCTTCTGCCAAATGCGGCGCACGAAACCCTCTGTGCGCCCGTGCCATTTTGGGTCCGTAGCGCCTTCGTGCAGTTCTGTCTGGTAAGACCTTGTTCCCTGAAACTATTAGTATACAAATGAGTTTTGCGTCAAGATACGCTCGTAAAACGCCTTTCCAATCTGGTACATAGAAGCAGTTCGGGCATTTCGGATTTGGCCAATGCATGAGAAAGTTCCGGCACAGTCGGGCAGCGTCGTCGCTGGCATCGATGTGGGCGGCACTTTCACCGACCTCCTGCTGATCGATGGAAAGAACGGCGGAAGGGTGCATATCGCCAAGACCCCGACGACTACCGACAATCAGGCGTTCGGCGTCGTCGCAGCCCTTGGCGCAACTGGCTTTCCCGTCCGTGAAGTCGACCTGATCGTCCATGGCACGACGACGACCACCAATGCCGTTTTGGAACGCCGCCTCGCCAAGACCGGCATGATCACCACGAGGGGATTTCGCGACATCATCGAGCTTGGCCGGCGCACGCGCCCGCAAGCCTATGGCATGACCGGAACCTTTACGCCGGTCGTTCCGCGCAATCTGCGGCTGGAAGTGGAAGAGCGTGTCGAGGCGACGGGTAAAGTGCGCGTGCCGCTGGATGAGGATGATGTCCGCCGCGCCGTTGCAGCCTTACTGGCCGCCGGTTGCGAAGCGCTCGTCATCCATTTCCTGCATGCCTATGCCAATCCCAGGCACGAACTTCATGCCGCCGAAATCGCCGCCGAAAGCTGGCCGAACGGCTACATCACCACGGGGCACTCGCTGCTTTCCGAGGCCCGAGAGTTCGAGCGCGGCGTTACTGCCTGCGTCAACGCTTCGGTTCAGCCGATCCTGGAGCGCTACGTCGCGAAATTGCGCAACGAACTGGCGGCGCAAGGCTACGACCGCGACTTCCTGATGATGAATGGAAATGGCGGCATGATCTCGGCCAGCTATGTCACCCGCGAGGCGGCTAAGACCGTGATGTCCGGGCCGGCCTCCGGTGTCATTGCCGCCGCCTATACCGGCAAGCGTGCGGGCCATGGCAATCTTGTCACCTACGACATGGGCGGGACATCGACCGACGTTGCCTTGATCCGCAATGCCGAGCCGGCGGTCTCGAATGAAATCGAGATCGAATATGCCATGCCGATCCATGTGCCGATGGTGGCGGTGCATACGGTGGGGGCAGGCGGCGGCTCGATTGCCCGCGTCGATGCCGCCGGTCTCATTCAAGTGGGGCCGCAGAGCGCCGGGGCCAATCCGGGGCCGATCTGCTACGGCCGTGGCGGAACCGAGCCGACATTGACCGACGCCAATCTGGTGCTGGGGCGGCTTGCGCCGAAGAAGCTTCTGGCCGTCGACAATCCGGTGTCGGTGGAAACGGTACGCAAGGTTTTCGCCGAGAAGATCGGCGCGGCCAGTGGACTTGACGGCGTCGAGGCGGCAGGTGCGGTGCTGCGGCTGGGAAATCTGAAGATGGCCGGAGCCATTCGCATGGTTTCGGTGTCGCGGGGGCATGATCCGCGTGACTTTGCCCTGTTCGCCTTCGGCGGTGCCGGCCCATTGCATGCGGCGGCCTTGGCGCGGGAGCTTGGGCTGCCCAAGGTTCTGGTCCCGGCGCGGCCGGGTATAACCAATGCGCTGGGCTGCGTAGTGGCAGACCTGCGCCATGATTTCGTCAACACCGTCAACCAGCCGGTTGCCTTGGTCGATGAGACGCTGATCAGGCAGGTTCTGGAGCGTCATCGCGAAGAAGGCGCGAAGCTGATCGCCAAGGAAGCGGTGCAGCCGCAATCGCTGCATGTCGTCCACTCCGCCGATATGCAGTTTGTCGGCCAGACCCATATCATCAACGTGCCGCTGCCTTCCGCAGAGCCGACGCGCGCCACGTTGCAGCATCTGTTCGAGACGGCCTACTTCGCCCGCTTCAAGGTCGAGTTGCCGGAAATCCGCGCCAATCTGGTCAACCTGAACACCTCCGTCATTGGCGTTCGCCCCGATATCGACCTGTCACAGCTGATTGATCCTGCCGGACGGGCGACGCGGCTGGACGATGCGCGGCTCGAGACGCGGCCGGTCTGGTTCGCTGGCAAATGGCACGACACTCCAGTCTATGCCCGCGAGAAGTTGCCGCTGGATGCGGCGGTCAACGGGCCTGCGATCTTCGAGCAGATGGATGCGACCACGGTGCTGGAGCCCGGGGATGTCGCGCGCTCCGACAGGGACGGCAATCTGATCATCGAGATTGCGGGAGATTGAGCAT
>MKRZ01000167.1:10627-16474 GCA_001897075.1 Mesorhizobium sp. 61-13
GCCGCGTTTTCCCCTGTCATCGCGGAGGCAAACGACCGTTCCGACGGCATTTATTCCGCCGTCGACGGATCACTCATTGCACAAGGCAGTCAGGGATTGCCCGTTTTCGTCGGCGTCATGCAATATTCGACCAGGACCGTGATCGAGATGATCGCGGATGGCCGCTGCCTGCCGCCCGAGCCCGGCGACATCTACATCGTCAACGATCCCTACCTCGGCGGCACGCACCTGATGGACGTGCGCTTCGCCATGCCGGTCTACCGCAACGGTGCGATTTTCTGCTGGCTGTCGAACACCGGCCATTGGCCCGATATCGGCGGCGCGGTGCCGGGCGGCTTTTCGGCGTCCGCCACGGCCGTCGAGCAGGAAGGTCTGCGCCTGCCGCCGGTGAAGCTGTTCAAGAAGGGCAAGCTCGATCCTGAGATTTACGCCATCATCTCCTCGAACATCCGGGTAGCGGACCAGCGCATCGGCGATATCAAGGCGCAGGCGGCAGCCTTGATGGTGGGTCAGGATCGGCTGTTCGAAATCCTCGACCGCTATGGCGACGATACGGTGGTCGAGGCGATTGCCGAGTTGCGCTCGCGCGCCGCCAGCCAGATGCGCGCCAACATCCGCACCATCGAGGATGGCACCTACCGCTCAAAGGCCTATGTCGATTCCGACGGCGTGGTGGATGAGCCGCTCACCATTGCGCTTGCCATCAAGAAGCTGGACGACACGCTTACCTTCGATTTTTCCGCCTCGTCCAAGCCCTGCGCGGGGCCGATGAACAGCGTTTTGGCGACGACACTGTCGTCGGTCTATCTCGCCATGCGCCATATTTTTCCGGACGTTCCGATCAGCACAGGCGCGTTCGAGCCGCTCGTGGTCAAGCGACCGGAAGGGACCTTTCTCGATGCGAAGTATCCGCGACCGGTTTCGGGCTGCGCGGCGGAAGTTTCGCAGCGCATAGCCGAAGCCGTCTTCGCGGCCATGGTGCAGGCCTTGCCGGATAAGGTGACCGCGGCGCCAGCTGGTTCAAGCGGCAATTTTGCCCTTGGCGGCAACGACCCGGTACGCGGGCGCGACTACGTCATGTACCAGATTTCCGGCGGCGGCTATGGCGGCAACGCCGGGCACGATGGCCTGACCAATGGCTGCTCGACCATCGGCATTTCCAAGTCTCCGCCGGTGGAGATCATGGAGCAGGCGTTTCCGGTGCTCTATCGCCACTACGCCTTGCGTGAAGGGTCTGGTGGTGCCGGCGCGCAACGGGGCGGCTTCGGCCTAGCCTATGAGGTGGAACTGCTGCGTGGCCAGGCTAGGGCTTCCTTCGTCATGGATCATGGCCGCTTCGGTCCGCAAGGCGTGCTCGGCGGCGCCGACGGCGCGGTCAATTCGGTAACGGTCTTCCGTGACGGTGAGGCGCATGTGCCGCCGCATCTCTCAAAGGAGCAGGACATTCCGCTCAAGGCAGGCGACCGCGTCCGCGTCGCGACGCCGGGCGGCGGCGGTTATGGCGATCCTTTTCAGCGCGAGCCGCAGGCCGTGATGAGGGACGTGTCGCTTGGCTACTACACGCTGCAGGAGGTTGCCGGGAAGTTCGGTGTCGCCATATCGGATGACGGTTCCAAGATCGATTTGGAAGCGACGGCTAGGCTGAGGCGCGCTGACAGCCGCGCGAGCTAGCCGACCCTGCGGACCGGGCCGCAACCTTCCGCCTTCAGCACGCGCCGGGTCGACGCGGGGTATTTGGCCAGCATGGCGGCGGGCCTGATAGGCCGGGCTGAAAAATTCCCACCGCAATTGGGGCAAACGCCGCCCAGAACGCCCTCGGCACAGTCAACGCAGAAGGTGCATTCGAAGGTGCAGATACGGGCGTCGGCGGCCTCCGGAGGCAAATCCCTGTCGCAGCATTCACAGTTTGGGCGCAGCTCGAGCATCTCGGATTTACTCTGCATTTTGCGGAAACGCGCTGGAGTTTGGAACCTTAAGCACAATACGGGCTTTGTTGATATGGTTGTTGCTTCGCTACGTTTCGGTTTCTATAGAGGATAGGCTCTTGGTTCTCTCGGAGCGGTAAGCGGGGCAATCTTGGGTTTGCCGAGGCTATAAGGGCGCTGAAGCGTCAGGTCGGGAAGGGAAAAGGAACCGAATGGCTGATCAGCTCGCGACGGAAATTATCGAGAAGATCAAGGAACATGCCGAATCTGGCGACGATGAGATCACCGTCAACACCGAGCTGACCGCTCTTGGCATCCATTCGCTCGAATTGACCGAGATCATTTTCGACCTCGAGGAAAAATACGGCATCGAGATCGAGATGAACACGGTCGAGGCCTGGAGCAACCTGAAGAATGTCGGCGACATGGTCGCGGCCGTTCGCGCGCTGATCGACAAGAAAGCCTGATTTTCCGCCCTATGCGCACGCGCGTCGTCATCACCGGCATTGGCGGAATATGCGGCCTCGGCACGAATGCCGCCGACATATGGACCGAAATGCGCGCGGGCCGCTCGGCGATCGGCCCCATCAGCAATCTGGCGCTGCACGACATCAAGGTGCGGACCGGCTGCGAAATCAAGCAACTGCCCGATCATGGCATCGAGCGCAAACAGCTCGTTGCGATGGACCGTTTCAGCCTGCTTGCGGTGATTGCCGCGCGCGAGGCCTTGCAGCAATCCGGACTGGACATCACCGACGCCAATACCCATCGCGCCGGCTCGATTGTCGGTGTCGGCATCTGCGGCTGGGAGACGGTCGAGGAGAACTACCGTTCGATTTTGATCGACGGCAAGAACCGGGCCGGGATATTTACCGTGCCGAAGGTGATGCCGGGTGCGGCCGCCGGACAGGTCAGCATGAACCTTGGCCTGCGTGGGCCCGTCTACGGCGTGACGTCGGCTTGCGCGTCATCGAACCATGCGATTGCCGCCGCCGTGGACCAGATCAGGCTTGGGCGAGCCGATGTCATGGTTACAGGCGGTACGGACGCCCCCATGGTCTGGGGTATCCTCAAGGGCTGGGAAGCGTTGCGCGTCCTGTCGCCCGATACCTGCCGCCCATTCTCAGCCGACAGGCAAGGCCTGGTGCTGGGCGAAGGTGCAGGCATGGTGGTTCTGGAAAGCTTCGAGCATGCCAAGGCGCGCGGCGCCACGATCCTCGGCGAGATCGCCGGTGTGGGTCTTTCTGGCGACGCATCGGACATCGTGGCGCCGACGATAGAAGGCCCGGAAAATGCGATGCGGGCCTGCCTTGCCGATGCCGGTCTCAATGCCGAGGATGTCGACTACCTGAACGCTCACGGCACCGGCACGAAGGCCAACGACCAGATCGAAACCGTGGCGATCAAGCGCGTGTTCGGCGATCACGCCTACAATCTGTCGGTGTCATCGACCAAATCCATGCATGCGCACTGCCTGGGTGCATCTGGTGCATTGGAAATGATCGCCTGCATCAACGCAATTTGCGAAAGCGTGGTGCCGCCGACGGCGAATTTCCGCGAGCCGGATCCGGATTGCGACCTCGACGTTACGCCGAACGTGGCGCGCGAGCGTAAGGTGCGTGCAGCCCTGAGCAATGCCTTCGCCTTTGGTGGAACCAATGCGGTGCTTGCATTCAAGGCATTTTGATTGAGCTTGAAGTCTTGGTCATCTCGCCAAACATATGCCCCGTCCCATATGGATGGCGACGGATCGCGTGCCTGCCTGATGGTGGCGCGCCGGCAAATTTGCCTTTCCTCCCAAGGAGTTCTTGATGACCGGTATTTCTGATTTTCCCATCAACAAGCGCTGGCCGGCAAAACACCCCGACCGCATCCAGCTCTATTCGGCTCCCACGCCGAACGGGGTCAAGGTTTCGATCCTTCTGGAGGAACTCGGCCTTCCCTACGAAGCGCACTATATCGATATCGGCAAGGACGAGACGTGGACGCCGGAATTCCTGTCGCTCAATCCGAACGGCAAGATTCCCTCGATCATCGATCCTGACGGTCCGGGCGGCAAGCCGCTGGCGCTGTTCGAATCCGGCGCGATCCTGCTCTACCTTGCCGAGAAGACCGGTAAACTGCTTCCCGCGGATTCGGCCCTTCGCTACGAGACGATCCAGTGGGTGTTCTTCCAGATGGCTGCCATTGGGCCCATCTTTGGCCAGCTTGGCTTCTTCCATAAATTCGCGGGTAGGGAAATCACCGACAAGCGCCCGCTGGAGCGCTACCGCGTCGAATCCCGTCGTCTGGTCGGCGTCCTCGACGGGAGGCTGAAAGAGCGGACCTGGATCATGGGCGACGACTACACCATCGCCGACATCTCGATGCTCGGCTGGGTCCGCAACCTGATAGGTTTTTATGATGCGCGTGAACTGGTCGGCTTCGACGATTTTCCCGCCGTCGCGGCATGGCTCGAGCGTGGCCTAGCACGACCGGCCGTGCAGAAGGGCGTCACCATTCCCGCACGACCATAACGAAGCTGCGCTTGCCTATTTGGCCTTTGCGCGAGACCCGGCCTTGCTGCTGGACTTGCCCACGGCCGAAGAGGCGAGCGTCGCCGCGCCCTTGGCTGTTGCAACGACAGCGCCGACAGCAACGTTTGCCGTGGTCTTGACGGTGCGCGCGACTTTCGAGGCAATTGACGTGCCTTCGCGAGCAGCAGTCGAGCCGCTTGGCGACTTGGTCTTTGCCGCCTTCGCAGACGTCTTGGCGGTTGCCGGTGTCACTCTTTTCGGTGCAGCCTTGCCGAAGGCAGGCTTGGCATCCTTCGAGCGTGCCGCGACGGCGGGGTCAGCCCCGGCCTTGACCTGAGTCGCCTTGGCTGGCTTGGAAGCCGCCTTCTTTACCTTGGTTGCCATCGATTCCCTCGTTTCCTGATTGGTTTGCTATCGGCGATAACGAACAAGCGGACGCTCGGTTCCGGCAGAGGTTCGGGCCTTCAACTGCGGCCGCCAATGACGAGGTCGGCCGCGCGCCGGCGTGAAACCACCCGCTCGACATTGGGAATGTCGTTCGAGGCGACCCAGGCGCGGGCATCGTCCTCGGATTTCCCGTGCTCGTGCCAGCGCGACAGGAGCCGCTGCTCGAGGTCGGCGCGGTCGGGGTCGATAAAGATCGAGAAGTCGAACAGGCTGCCAAGACGCGTCCACGGCTCTTCGTCGAGAAGCAGGTAGTTACCCTCGATCAGCACAAACTTGACATCGGACGAAATGACGGCGGCCGCAGCCCGCGACAACTCCATGCTTCGGTCGAAGACGGGCACCGCAACATCGGGTTCACCGACCTTGATCCGCTTGAGCAGGAGTTCGAAGCCGGCAAAGTCGAAGGTTTCCGGCGCGCCCTTGCGGGCACGAAGGCCGCGCTTATTGAGGATGACGTCGTCATAGTGAAAGCCATCCATCTGTACGACTTCGGCCGTTCCCTCGGCAAGCAGGTCGCGCAATGCGATTGCCAATGTCGACTTTCCGGCGCCGGGCGGGCCGGCAATGGCAACGAGGCAGCGCTGCGCCTTTCCAGCGCGTTTGAAGATGGCAGCGGCAATGGTTGCGATCTCTGACATGCTCTCTTGCCCGTGGACCCACGCACTGTGTTTACAGATTGCGGCGATTTCAAATCAGGCGGGTGAGAGAAATTTCTCGTCGAAAGGCACCTCCCGCGAGATGCCTGACTCAGACGCAATGCGCAGACAGCCGCTTGCCGTTTCGATGCGGCGAGGCAGCCCAGAAGCATTCAGAGGCAAGGCGCCGATGATCTGGCGAAACGAGACACGCTCTCCGAGCTCGAACGCAGTGGAAACGCCTTCGCGGGTCAGCCAGTTGTCGCCGAGTGACGCGGCATGGCCAATTGCTGCACGCCCGTCTTCGATGCCGAGGACGCCGTC
>MKRZ01000168.1:43-468 GCA_001897075.1 Mesorhizobium sp. 61-13
ACTTACCGGCTTGTAGGCGTAGAAGAACTGCCAGACCCCATAGGCTGCTGCGCCCAGTGCGATCATGCCCCAGAAAGGCGTGCCAGTGGCAAACTCGATGCCAGCCCAAAAAAGGCACAGTGCGACAACCGCAATGCGCCGCCACAACGGCCGGAAGAAGGGGTGTTCGGAATCCTTGACCATTCAATCTCTCTCGCTCAGCCCGACGGGAACCCCTGCGTCTGGACGGTATAGCCGGCAGCGGTCATTACACGCATCAATTCCTTGTAGCCCACCTCAGCCATCTTGAGCGGTGAGTTTTTCTTCGGGTCCTGTTCCGCCTCGACCACGAACCAGCCTTCATAGCCGTAGTCGGCAAATCTCTGCACGATTGCCTTGAAATCCAGTGACCCATCGCCCGGAACGGTAAAAGCCCCTAGCGCCAC
>MKRZ01000168.1:499-8570 GCA_001897075.1 Mesorhizobium sp. 61-13
AGCGCCTTGATGATCTCCATGCGCACATCCTTCACGTGCACATGGCTGATGCGCTTATGATGATTGTCGATGGCGCGCAGCACATCGCCGCCGGCAAAGGCAAGATGGCCGGCATCGAGCAACAGCGGAATGCCTTCGCCGGAATGGTTCATGAAGGCGTCAAGTTCGTGCTCGAACTGCACCACTGCGGCCATATGGTGATGGTAGGAAAGGGGCATGCCTTGATCGGCGCACCATTCGCCGAACTCTGTAACCTTATGGGCATAGGCCTTCATTTCATCGTTCGAAAGCACGGCCTTTGTGGCAAGCGGCTTGGAGCGGTCACCCTGTATCGAGCGGCCGACTTCGCCATAGACGATGCACGGCGCGTCGACGGCCTTGAACAGTTCGATCATTGGCGCGATGCGGCTCTTGTTGGCCGAGAGGTCCTCGCTGACCAGAGTGCCGGAAAACCATCCGCCGCATAGCGTCACGTCGGCCTTCTTCAGGATCGGCAGCATCACCGAGGGGTCGCTGGGGAAGCGACGGCCCATCTCCATGCCGGTGAACCCTGCCGAGCGCGACTGGCGCAGGCATTCCTCCAAGGATACGTCATCGCTGAGTTCCGGTAGATCGTCGTTCCACCATGCAATGGGGGACATGCCGAGTTTGGCCTTCACGTCGTCACTCCGGTTTTGGGCTAGTCGCCGATGTTCTGCATCTGGCGCTTCTGGTCATAGGTCTTGCGGGCCGCTTCGACCTCGGGGCGCGCACTGACCTGCGGCACTGCGACATCCCACCAGTGGCCACCTGCTTGCGTGGAAACGAGGGGGTCGGTCTCGATCACGACTACCGTCGTGCGATCGTTGGCCTTCGCCTTTGCAAGTTGGGTTTCCAGTTCGGCAATCGACGCCACTTTCAGGCCGATAGCGCCCATGCTGGCCGCATGCGCTGCGAAATCGATATCGGGCAGCGTCTCGTGGCGCGTGTCCTTGAGCAGGTTGTTGAAGTTGGCGCCGCCTGTCGCCATCTGCAGGCGGTTGATGCAACCGAAGCCGCGATTGTCGAGCAGCACGATGGTGAGCCTCAATCCAAGCATCACCGAAGTGGCGATTTCGGAATTCAGCATCAGGTAGGAGCCGTCGCCAAGCATGACGACGATTTCCTCGTTCGGCTTCGCCATCTTGGCGCCCAACCCGCCGGCGATCTCGTAACCCATTGTGGAAAAGCCGTATTCGGCATGAAACGAGCCCGGCTTTCCTGCTTGCCAAAGCTTGTGAAGTTCACCGGGCAATCCGCCGGCGGCGTGCAGGACAGTCGCCTCGGACCCCATGACGCGCTGGACCGCACCGATCACCTGAGCGTCCGAGGGATAGGCAACATTGGTGGTAGCGGTGACCTTAGCAGCCTCAGCCTGCCATGCCTCTTTGCCCTTGCGTGCGTTCTCGGACCAACTGGTAGGGTCCGTCCAGCCATTCAGCGCCGCGCGCAATTCCTCAAGCCCCTCGCGCGCATCCGCGACCAAGGGCAAGGCACGATGTTTGCCGGCGTCGAACGGCTGTATATTGAGCCCTATAATGCTCTTTGTCTTGCCCTGGAAAAGGGCCCAAGACCCGGTGGTGAAGTCCTGAAGCCGGGTGCCTATCGCCAGCACCACGTCGGCTTCCGCCGCCAAACGGTTAGCGGCTTCCGTCCCCGTCACACCAACGGCTGCCATGTTGAGCGCATTGACGTCCGGCAGCGAGGATTTGCCGCCTTGCGTCTCGCACACCGGAATGCCTGTTGCCTCGACGAATTTCGCCAGTTCATCGGAGGCCTGCGAATAGAGCACGCCGCCGCCGGCGACGATCAACGGCTTCCTCGCGGCCTTAAGTGTACTCACCGCCGCAGCAAGTTCAGACCGGTCGGGCCGGGGCCGGCGCGGAATCCAGAGCCGCTCTGCAAAGAAGCTCTCGGGATAATCGTAAGCCTCGGCTTGCACGTCCTGGCACAGCGACAGCGTAACCGGACCGCATTCCGCCGGATCGGTCAGGACTTGCATTGCCCGGTTGAGCGCCGGAATGATCTGCTCGGGGCGGGTGATGCGGTCGAAGTACCGCGACACTGGTCGGAAGCAGTCGTTGACCGACACAGTGCCGTCGCCGAAGTCTTCCGCCTGCTGCAGCACGGGGTCTGGAATACGACAGGCGAACACGTCGCCTGGCAGAAACAACACCGGCAATCGGTTGACATGGGCAAGCGCAGCCGCCGTCACCATGTTGACTGCGCCGGGACCAATCGAACTGGTGGCGGCCATGAAGCGCCGGCGAAAATTGGCCTTGGCAAAGCCGATGGCGGCATGCGCCATCGATTGCTCGTTCTGCCCGCGAAAGGTCGGCAACCGATCCTTAACGGAGTAGAGCGCTTCGCCAAAACCGGCCACATTGCCATGGCCAAAGATCGCCCATACGCCGCCGAAGATCGGCAACTTCCGGCCATCGATCTCGGTCATCTGTGCGCACATGAAACGGGCCAACGCTTGCGCCATCGTCAGGCGGATTGTCTTTGCCATGATAGCTCTTCTCCGCTCTGTTATGCTGCCTTGCGGTTGCGCGCGGCAAGCCAAGCTTCGGTGAGTTGCCGGAAGCGGGAAGCCATGTCCGCGATAGCTTGCTCGTCGGTCATGCGTCCCGCGAGCCATTGTTCTGCGGCATGGACGAAAATGGTGCGGCCGACCGCGAAACCCTTGACGATGGGGGCGTTGGCGGTAGCCGCAAATGCCGTCTCCAGCTCGTCCGGAGGCGCCTCGAGACCCAACAGCAGGACGCCCCGGCACCAGGGATCGTGCTCGGTGATTGTCGCTTCGATCTTTGCCCATGCCGCCGAAGACGCTTGTGGTTCAAGCTTCCACCAATCCGGCTTGATGCCGAGTGCATAAAGTTCCGCCAGCGCGCGGGGGATAGTCGTTTCCTCAACCTCGCCGTGCTTGCTGGCGATGATTTCGACGAGCAATTCGCGTCCAACCTTGCGTGCTGCTTCACAAAGGCTGCGTAGTTTCTGCTGCTGTTCCGCCTTGAGTTCGGCAGGGTCGTCCGGATGGTAGAAGCAAAGGCATTTGATGCAATGTTCCACCGGCCACTCGACCAACTGCGAACCGATATCCTGCGAGAAATCGAATCGCAGCGGCCGCGAGCCCGGCAATTCGACCGGCCTGCCGAGCCAGTCCATCTTGTGACGGTTGAACTCGAACATGGCCCTGCGACCATGCTTTTCGTCGAGCAGCATGCCGTAGCCGGGACGGCCGCCAGCGACTTGCCCGGCCGCTTTGACCGCGAGAACCTTGAAGGCTTCGATGCGGGCTAGATCGGAGCCTGCTTTCCTGGCGACCTCTTCGAGTTGGGAGCGGTGGTCACAGGCGAAAGCCATCAGCGAAGGGATTTCACGCCGTCGCGTCGTTGCCCAATGGATATGGTTGATCGCCTCGTCCTTGCGCAGCGCCAGATGCCGGCTGCCGTTTTCAAGGAAGAACTGCAATTCCGCAAATGTCGGATATTCGGACGAACACAAAAGGCGCGACACGGCGAACGCGCCGCAGGCATTGGCCCATGTTGCCGCGACCTTCAAGCTCTCTCCGCCAAGCCAGCCGCGCAGGAAGCCGGACATGAAAGCATCGCCCGCGCCCAGCACGTTGTAGACTTCAATTGGAAAGCCGTCGCCGACGATACCGTCCTCAAGGTCGTCGCTGATCGCTCCGTCATAGACGATGCAACCCATCGCACCCCGCTTGAGAACGATGGTTGCCGCCGACAGTGAACGGATCATTTTCAGCGCCGCCAGAAGGTCGCTTTCGCCGGACGCGATCAGCACCTCTTCTTCCGTGCCGACGACAAGGTCGCAATCCGGCAGCACGCTTTTCAGGCGTGCCGATACGCGCTCCGATTTGACATAGCGCCCAAACCCTTCGGCATGACCCGCAAGGCCCCACAAATTCGGGCGGTAGTCGATATCGAAGACCACCTTGCCGCTTTTTGCCTTGATTGCATTCATTGCCTTGCGTTGGGCGGCGTCGCTGTTAGCGCGGGAAAAGTGAGTGCCGGTGACAACGATGGCCTTCGCCGACTGGATGAAGTCTACGTCTATGTCGTCTTCAGCCAGAGCCATGTCCGCGCAATCACTGCGATAGAAGATCATCGGTGATACGCCCTCGTCCTCCACCGAGAGCAGAACCAGCGCGGTGAGACGTTCCGGATCGGTCGTCAGGCCATCCACGCAGACGTTTTCGCGCACCAATTGTTCGCGGATGAAACGTCCCATCTGCTCATCGCCCACCCGGGTGAGGAGAGCCGAACGCAAGCCAAGACGTGCAGTGCCGATGGCTATGTTGGCCGGGCAACCGCCAACGGACTTTGCGAACGAGGCAATGTCTTCCAGTCGCGAGCCGATCTGCTGCCCGTACAGGTCAACCGAAGCGCGGCCAATGGTGATGACGTCAAGCCGCGCAGTTTGTGATTCCACGGCTTCGCTCATGCTCAACTCCCGGCAACCTCGTGGCTGGATGTCGGGCAACCCGCTGGTTGCGCCTTGCAATATGAAATATTAATTCCAAATGACAGTCAATATGGAATACATGTTCTTTTGTGAAATATGGCTGGAGCGTCGCTCAGCCTTCCATATTGCTGCGCCTTTTTTCGGCGACGCCAACAGCCAGCGCCATGGCAAGAGCCATGGTCGCGGAGAGTGAACGGAATCCGGAAAAGTCCGCCTCCGCAACTTCAAACCAAACCTTGGCGAATTGCGCCAGCGGTGAAAACGAACTGTCGGTGATGGCGATGACTGGAACGCCCTGTTCGGAGAGGAAGCGGGATTCCTCCACGGTCGTCGGTGCGTAGGGCGAGAAACTAATGGCGATCGCTGCATCCCGGGGGGTCGCGAAGCCCACCATTTCACCGTTCAGTCCGGCGGCCGACTCGATCAGCTGGTTCCTGATCCGAAGCTTGCCGAGCGCATAGGCGATATAGGAAGCGACCGGATATGAACGGCGTCGGGCCAGGACATAGACAGTCTCAGCCTTGGCCAGCGTGGCGATGGCCTGTTCGAGATGTTCTTCGTTCAATGAGCGGGAAATGTCTTCCAGCGACGTCGTGGCCGCGGTTACGAAGCCGTCAAAAATGGCTCGATGCCCGCCTTCCGTCTCGGCCTGTGTCCGTAGCGCCAGCAGTCGCTCGTCGTAGGAGGAATTGCGCTCGCGCAAGCGGTCGCGAAATACCGATTGCAGGCTGGTGAATCCGTCAAAACCGAACTGCTGCGCGAACCGGACCAGGGTCGATGGCTGTACTCCGGCGGTGCTCGCAATGCTGGCGGCGGTGCCGAAGGCAATGTCGTCCGGATTGTCGAGGGAATAGGCGGCGATCTGCGCAATGCGCTTGGGCAGGCTATGGCGCCGTTCCAGGATCGTGGTTCGCAATGTCTCGAAGTCGCGGGGCACCCGTTCGTCCATGTCCATTCCAGTCGATTGGTTGGCCCCTGTGTGCCCCATCATAGCGGCCCTGTGCAAGAATGTCATAAAAAATGAGTGATACGTTCCATTTTATGGACAAATGGATTATTCGATCCATGTGAGTTTCTTGAGTTGGAGAGCGCAATGATAGGCGTGGGCCTTATCGGGACCGGGTTCATGGGCAAATGCCATGCGATCGCGTGGAACGCGGTCAGCACCGTTTTCCCCGAAGCGGGGCGGGTGAAGCTTGTGCACCTCGGCGAAGCCAACGAAGAGCTTGCGCGCCGCCGCGCGGCGGAGTTCGGATTTGCCAGGTCGTCCGGCGACTGGCGGGCGGTGATCGACGATCCGGACGTCGATGTCGTGTCGCTGACGACACCCAACCAGTTCCATCCGGAAATGGCGATTGCGGCTCTTGAGGCGGGCAAGCACCTATGGTGCGAAAAGCCGATGGCGCCAGCCTTTGCCGATGCCGAGGCGATGGCCACCAGCGCACGCCAGTCGGGTAAGATCGCTGTTCTCGGCTACAACTACATCCAGAGCCCGGCCATACGTCATATCGGCAAGCTGCTCGAAGAGAGCGCTATCGGTGATGTCAATCATCTGCGCATCGAGATGGACGAAGACTTCATGGCCGATCCCGAGGCACTGTTCTTCTGGAAGCATGAGGCTTCATCGGGGTATGGCGCGCTGGACGATTTCGCCGTGCATCCACTGTCGCTGATTTCGGCGCTTTTTGGCCGGGTCGCGCGCGTGATGTGCGACATGGCCAAACCCTACAAGGATCGCGCAACAGCCGGCGCCGGGAGGCGGGCCGTTGAAACTTACGACATCGCCAGCGTGCTGATGCGTCTGGAGAACGGTATCGCCGCGACGTTGCAGGTGAACCGTTCGGCATGGGGCCGCAAAGGCCGGATCGCATTGCAGATATTCGGCTCGAAGGGCTCCATCCTGTTCGATCAGGAGCGCTTCAATGAGCTTCAGCTTTATGTGACATCCGACCGTCCTTCGGAGCAGGGCTATCGCACCATTCTTGTGGGCCCGTCGCACGGCCCCTACGGCGCGTTCGTCCCGGCGCCAGGCCACGGGCTCGGCTTCAACGACCTCAAGATTGTTGAGTGCCGCGAGTTGCTGGAACGCATTGCCGGCAGACAATCGCGAACCATTGATTTCGACGAAGGGCTCGAAATCGAACGGACCGTTCATGCCATGGCGCGGTCGTTCGACGAAGGAAGGTGGGTCGAGGTCAGGTGACCCCGACCGGTAGCATCTACTCTCCGACCACGCCGGCGATGTTCTGGTCGTAGTCTACCAGCGACCCGGTCATGACCCCGGAGTGAGGGCTCAGCATATAGGTGATCAGCCGGGCAAGTTGCGCCGGCTTTACCAGTTGCCCCATCGGCTGGGCGGCTTCGGCCTTCTCCAGCCAATCGGCAGGCGCGTTGTGGAATTTCGCCTGCACCAGAGCCTCACCTTCGGTGTCCATCCAGCCGGGCAGCACTGCGTTGCAGCGAATGCGATTTGCGCGATAGGCGCTCGCCACGTTCTTCGTCAGCGTCATCAATGCGCCCTTGCTGGTTGAATAGGGCGTCAGGAACGACTGTCCGGCATGGGCTGACATCGACAGAACGTTTACGATCGATCCCGGCGTCTTGGCTTCCAGCAGATGCCTGACCACGCCTTGCATGAGGAAGAAAGGGCCGCGCACGTTGGTGGCGAAGATCTGGTCGAACAGATCTTCAGTAGTGTCGATCAGCGATCCGCGGGCCGAGGTTGCCGCTGCATTGACGAGAGCATTGATGGTACCGAAGCGCCCGAGCGCGGTCCCGACCACGCGCTGGCAGTCGGCAACCTTGGCCACGTCGGCGCTGATGAATATCGCGTCCACGCCCCTGTCGCGCAAAGCCGCCACTGCCTTGTCGCCCTTGCCTTGCGAGCGCCCCACCAGCGCCAGCGCCTTGCAGCCTTCATCTGCAAGCGCCTCGGCAACGGCAAAGCCAATGCCTTGCGCGCCGCCGGTGACAATTGCGCGCGTTTGCGCATTGCGGCTATCCATCCCGTTCATGGTCCTGTGTTCCGATCAGCGAATGGCATCGAAGCGTATGGTCTTGCCTTGCTTCACCGACTTCAGCGCGGCGTCGGCGAGCTTGAGTGCTGCAAGCCCGTCCTGCCCGTCGGGGCTCACCGTCTTGCCCGCTGCCGCCGAGGCGATAAACGCGGCGATCTCGTTGGCATAGGCATCGATGTAGCGGGTCATGAAGAAGTCGTGCAGCGGTGGCCGGGTGTAGCCCTTGTCGTTGGCGAGTTCGATCGAGACCGGCCGCTGGTTTTCCGCCGAGATCATGCCCTTCGAGCCGTGCACTTCTATGCGCTGGTCATAGCCATAGGTCGCGCGCCGTGAATTCGAGATCAGGCACTGCTTGCCGGACCTTGTCTCGAGGATGACGCTGACGCTGTCGAAATCGCCGGCCGCACCAATCTTCTTGTCGACGAGGACGGAGGCATGCGCGCTGACCGCAACGGGCTCCTCGCCCAAAAGGAAGCGGGCCATATCGAAGTCGTGGATGGTCATGTCGCGGAAGATGCCGCCTGAACGCGCGATATAGTCGAGCGGCG
>MKRZ01000169.1:0-5660 GCA_001897075.1 Mesorhizobium sp. 61-13
GGGCGGCCTGAACTTTGCCATCGGCACGCCGATCCAGACCCGCATCCTGTCATGGACGGCGGATGCATCGGGTCTTGCCTCCTCGCTGATCCCGTCCGGCTTCAACATCGGCATTGCCATTGCGGCATCCCTGGGCGCCGCCGTTCTCAACGCGGGCTATGGCTACCGCGCCTTGCCCCTGCTCGGCACCGTCGCCATGCTGGTCGCCGTCGCCGTTGCAGCGCTTTCCTACGTGGTTGAGCGCCAACGCAACCAGACGCCGCCGTTGCCTGCGCCTGCCGAATAAGGCGCCTCAGTCGCGCGCGCCGGCGAACAGCACCGTCGAACTGCCGCCGCCAGCCGGCCACGTCCGGATCGCGCGATCCTTGCCGCCGGTCAGCACCGAGCCGTCCGGCGCGAAGGCCACCGAATAGAGCGATGCCCTGCCGACAAACTGCATCACCTCGCGGCCGGTTTCCATGTCCCAGATGCGCGCCGTGCCATCGAGTGAACAGCTCAATATGCGCTTGCCGTCCTCGGACAGTACCAGCGCATAAACCGTTCCCGAATGCCCGTTGAACTGGCGCAGTTGATCGCCGGAGGCCACGTCCCAAAGCTTGATCGTGTAGTCGCCGCTGCCCGTCACCAGCTTGTTGCCGTCAGCGGTGAACGCCGCGCCGTAAGTACCGCGCTCATGCCCTTGCCACGTCCGTATCAGGCGGCCCTCGTCAATGTCCCAAAGGTTGAGCAGGCCATCGATGCTGCCACTGACGGCCTTTGTCCCATCCGGTGAAATCGCAACCGAAGAAATCGACCACGAATGCCCTGAAAGCACGTGCAACACCTTGCCGGCATCGATGTCCCACACGATCGCCGTTCCCGTGTCATGGCCGCTGACAGCGCGTTTTCCGTCTGGCGAAAGCGCCAGCTTGTTCGCGCCGCCATTCTCGCCGGCCGAAAACACATGCAGCACGGCACCATCCTCGATGGACCGCAGCACGATCTCGCCATCGTCGCCAGCTGTCAGCACGCGCTTGCCGTCGGGCATGAACAGAGCCGCGCGCGCCATGTCCTTGTGAACGCCAAGCGTCTTGGCCAGCCTTTTACCTTCAAGATCCCAAAGCTTGATCGTGCGGTCGGTGCTGGCGCTCATCAGTAAATGGCGGTCCGGCGAAACGGCCAGCCACACAACCGCATCATGGTGCCCGTCAGCCTGCGCGGGTTGCGATGGCTCCGCCTTCGGCAAGGGCGCAGTCGTCTGGGGCGGTTCAGGCTGTTGAGCCGTCTCGACGGGTGCAGGTTCCGCTGCAATGCGCGGCGGCTGGGCGAGATCCGGCGCTGGTGAAAATTGCGGCCAGGCTTCTTCCGCCTGCTTTTCTACAGGTGCCGCAGGCTGCGGCGCTGCCGGCTCGGTTTGCACAGGCGCGGGCTCAGCCGCATCGGGCGCGGCAACGGTGCCATTATTCGCCGCTTCCGTGCTTGCTTCCGGGATGGGTCCTTGGGCCGGTTGGTCCGCGAGGATCACGGCGAAGGCGATCAGCGGCAAGGCGTAGAGAAGCCGGCGCACCCATGACGATTGTTCAGGGCGAGCCACGGCATCCCTGCCGAACAGCGGCGCAGCCGACGACGGCGCGCCGCGATCTTCATCGAAATTCCAAAGCCGCCATGCGCCGATGATTGAGGCAAGTCCGCCTACCAGAAATAGGGCAATCCGAACCATCGGCAGCCCGCCGTCACCGGCAATCGCGGTTCCGCCGACGCCTTCGCCGGCCAATGCCAGATAGAGACGATGGAAGCAAAGCAGCGCGGCGATCAGGAGCAGGATCGCAAAGAGCCGGTCAACAAGCCTGATCACGCTCTTGGCCTCCCCCAAGGCTCGACACAACCCGGCCAGTTTCGCACAAAACCGCAGCCTTGCCGATAGTCTGGCCGGGTCACTTACCCGGGGAGAATGAAACCATTGCGAACATCGTGAATTTTCTGCCCTTGTTTCAGCCCTTGGCCGCTTCGCGCATCAGCTCAAGCAGCCGCCTTATGGCTGGCGAAGCGGAAGCCCGGTCAAGCCGCGCCACTTCCCGTTCAGCCGCAGCCTTCACATCGGCACCGTGCGGAAGTTCAAGCAGCCAGGCAAGGAACACGTCCTCAGGCTGGGTCTTCGGCGAAGGCCAGGCGGGCGCTCGCTCCGCCCTGCCCTTGAACATGTCCGGTCGCATGTAGGTTCCCATGCCTAAGCCTCGATTTCGATTGAACTGAGTGGTTTGGAGCAGCAGGCCAGGATGTAGCCTTCCGCGATCTCGTCATCGAGGATGCCGCCATTGTGGCTCATCTCGACCTCGCCCGACGTCTTCTTGACCTTGCATGTGCCGCAGAGACCGAACTCGCACGCGGCGGAAATCCGCACGCCTGCGGCCCGCGCCGCCTGCAGGACGGTCTGGCCCGGAAGACAAGCTGTCTCGACATCGGAAGCGCCGAAACGGATCGCCACGGCCTCCTGCGACGGCGCTATCCCAGCGCTTGGCGACGCATCATCGGCAAACGGAGCCGGCACCGGCGCAACGACCGGCTTGCCGAAGCTCTCTTCGTGATAGTGCTGCATGTCGAAGCCGGACGTTTCCAGCATCTCGCGCACCGCGCGCATGAACGGCTCCGGCCCGCAGCAGAACACCTCGCGTTCGCGGAAGTCGGGCGCGAGCAGCGGCAGGCGCACGGCGTCGATGCGTCCCATATGGCCGAACCAGCTTTCGCGGCTCGACCGCTCCTCGATCAGGAAGCCGAGGTTCAGCCCCGGCATGCGGCTGCCAAGCAGTTCCAGTTCCTTGCGGAAAATGATCTCTTCCGGCCGCCGCGCGCAGTTGACGAAGGAAACGTCCGTCCATGGCGCGCAGTCGTTCAGCCAGCGCAGCATCGACATCATCGGCGTGATGCCGGAGCCTGCCGAGACGAACATATACTTCGCCGCCGGATAGACGTGGTGCGAGAAATCGCCAGCCGGCCCGAAGGCCTTCACCCGCGCGCCAACCTTGAGGTGATCGAACATCCAGCGCGTGCCGATGCTGCCCGCCTGCGCCTTCACCGTCACGGCAATCGAAAACGGCCGCGACGGAGACGACGACAGCGTATAGGTGCGCATCACCGGCTCGTCGCCCACCGGCAGTTCCAGCGTGACGAACTGGCCCGGCTTGTAGCGGAACCATGTCTGCGCGTCGGAGCGGAAGACGAACGTCTTCACGTCCGGCGCTTCATCGACGATGCCGATCACTTCCAGCACCTGCAGCCGGTCGTTCCACGGCGTCATCTCGTCGAGATGGCGATAGAGATTGAGGTCGGTCATGGCGTTCATGGCTGCCTCGTCACGCCACGTTGCGCAGCGTAGGCTCGACGCCACCCGCCAGCCGCGGCTCGATAAAGCCTGCATACCAGTCGAGGAACTGGATCACGCCCCCTTCATGCAGTTCAGAATACGGCCCCGGCTCATAGGCCGGCGACTTGATGCCGAACGCATTCTCCTCGACGATCCGCCTGTCCTCGTCATTGGTCTCGGTCCACACATGGATGAGCTCGGCCAGATCGTAGTCGACGCCCTCGACCGCGTCCTTGTGCACCAGCCACTTCGTCGTCACCGCCGTCTCGGTGGCGCTGAGCGGAATGACGCGGAAGGTAATGGCGTGGTCGATCAGCACGTGGTTCCAGGTGGTCGGGTAGTGGTAGAGCATCAGCGTTCCGATGCGGTCGGCTCCCACCGCATCTGAAAGCTGTCGGCGCACCGCCGGCTTGCCGCTTGTCGTGTAGCTCAACGCATCGCGAAGCAGCGGCGCGCGCGTGGCGCGATACTGATCGTCCGGGTCAATCCGGAACCGCGCCGCTAGGCCGGCCGCCTCGCATTTCGCCCAATGTTCCAGCATTTCCGGGTCGCTTTCCGCGCCGTTGACGCCGGTCACCGTCGGTGCTTCGGGGAAGGTTTTGCAAAGCTCCGGATGATTGCCCGCGCAGTGATAGCACTCGCGGTTGTTCTCCCACACCAGCTTCCAGTTGCCCTTCTCCACGATGGTCGTCTCGTGCGCCACCTTGGCATCGACGAGATTATGCGGCGCGAAATAGGGCTCCATCATCGCCCGGAAGGGCCGAAAATCCGCCGGCTTCTCCGCCAAGCAAATGAAGATGTAGCCGGCGACGCTTTCGCAGGCGACGGGCTTCAGCCCAAAGTCTTCCTTACAAAATCCATCGGCCATCTGCCGCGCGAACACCAGCGAGCCGTCGAGATCGTAGGTCCACTGGTGATAGGGGCACACAAGGCGAGCAGCCGTGCCCTTGTGCGTATTGCACACGCGGCTGCCGCGATGCCGGCAGGAGTTGTGCAGGGCGCGGATCACGCCGTCGCGGCCGCGCACCACCACCACCGGGTAGTCGCCCACCTGCACCGTGAAGAAGCTGCCGGGCTTGGCGATCTCGCAGTCATGGCCAACGAACAGCCAGTCCCGGTACCAGATCATCTCCATGTCCAGCCGGAAGAATTCAGGATCGTTATAGAATGGCTGCTCCAGGCTGAAACCCTTCCGCCTGCTGCGGATCAGCCTCAGCATGTCGTTACGTGCGTCACCGGTGCGTATGTCCATGTCCGTCCTCGCAAAGGCACAAGGACTGAACTGGTGGTGATTTCAGGGGTAGATGGGCGCAGGCGCATCTTGCCCGAACCGCTCTGCCTCTCGACCGCCCACCGCGATCAGTCAGGTTAAACAGTCCGAGGCTGGTTTCCGGGCTTCGGAGCCGTCCCTTGCAGGACCATCCCGACACCTTCCCGGATCATCAGATCCAGTGGCATCCGTCGGAACTTTCAACTCCGCTACCGTTGCGGGGGCAGCGCCGGCATCAAACCGGCTTCCCAATTATCCGCTTCGGCCAAAACCGAAGCGGCACCTTGAACAGTTTCATCAGACCATGAACGCCAGTCCACCGAGTCCACGAATGCGACATCGCTCTGGCGCAAAGGCGATAGAAACGAACCATCGAGGTGCATCTGCGCGCAGATGATCCTCAGCCGCCTTCGCCGCATCCGAATCGCGGCAGCAAAAAAGACTCAGCCTCGGCCTTGAAATCACCCATATCATGAAACATATGAAGTTACATGAAACGAGACAGCAGACTTTCCGGCGTGCTCCATGTCCTCCTGCACATGGCCGAACATCGCCACCCCGTCACTTCCGAGGCGCTCGCCAAGGCGATGACCACCAACCCGGTCGTCATTCGCCGCATCATGGCCGGCCTGCGCGATCAGGGTTACGTCCAGTCCGAAAAGGGCCACGGCGGCGGCTGGTCCATTGCCTGCGACCTGTCGAAGGTAACCTTGCGCGACATCTATCATGCGCTCGGGGATCCCTCCCTGCTTGCCATGGGCAACCGCACCGAAGCGCCCGGCTGTCTCGTCGAGCAATCCGTCAACGCCGCGCTCAGCAAGGCTTTCGACGACGCCGAAGCCTTCCTGCTTGCCCGCTTCGGCGAAGTCACCCTCGCCGCCCTCAGCGCGGATTTCCACCGCCGCATGCTCGCCAGAGGCGGCGCATCCCACGATCTGGAGACCATTCATGCTTCATGATGCCATCGTCATCGGCGGCAGCTTTGCCGGCCTGTCCGCCGCAACCTATCTCGCCCGCGCCCGCCGCTCGGTCGCCATTGTCGACACCGGC
>MKRZ01000169.1:5726-7456 GCA_001897075.1 Mesorhizobium sp. 61-13
ATCCAGGCGCGGTGCTCGCCACCGCCCGCGCGCAGGTCGCAGCCTACCCGACAACCACCTTCGTCAATGCAAAGGCCACCCGAGCCAGCGGGCAGCCCGATGGCTTCTCGGTTGAACTCGAAACGGGCGAAACCCTCGCAGGCCGCAGGCTGGTCCTCGCTTTCGGCATCTCGGATGAATTGCCCGATGTTCCCGGCATTGCGGAACGGTGGGGCAACAGCGTCATCCATTGTCCCTATTGCCACGGCTATGAATTCAGCAACCAGCGCCTAGGCGTGCTGTATTCCTCGGAAAAGTCGCTGCACCAGGCGATGCTGATTGCCGAATGGGGACCGACGACCCTTTACCTCAACGGCGCTCCCATGCCTGACAGTGCCACGCTTGCCGAACTGGAAAAACGCAAAGTCGCCATCGAACCCGCCGGCGTAGCGGCCCTGCACGGCGACGGAACAAGCCTCTCCGCCATCGAGCTTGCCGACGGCAGGCTTACCACCCTCGACGCGCTCTACATCGCTCCGCAGAACCGCTTGAATAGCGACATCGCGAAACAGCTCGGCTGCATTATGGACACCAACCCTGCCGGTACTGTCATCCGCACCAGTTCAATGCAGGAAACCAGTGTTCCCGGCGTCTTCGCCGCCGGCGACATCACGCGCGGCGCCCACAGCGTTACATGGGCCAGTTCCGATGGCGTCACTGCCGGCGTTTCCGCCCATCGTTCTTTGGTTTTCTAACTCAAACAAGGCCATTTCGGGCCGAGCCAGGCTCGGCCCGAACCCCTCCTTTCGTTCCTCTCGAAAAATATTCAACCAATCGGTTGACTTTCATTTTCGACAGGCAGATATTCAACCGCATGGTTGAATTATTCACACCCCAGCTCGACACCATCTTCCACGCCCTTGGCGATGCCACGCGCCGTCATATGCTGAGCGACCTCGCCTCGGGCGAACGCACGGTCAGCCAGTTGGCCGAGCCCTTTTCCATTTCCCTCGCCGCCGCGTCCAAGCACATCAAGGCGCTGGAAAATGCCGGCCTCATCCGCCGCGAGGTTCGCGGGCGCACGCATTTCTGCCGCCTCGAACCCGGCCCGCTCGCCAGCGCGCATGAATGGCTGAGCCATTACCAGCGCTTCTGGACCGGCCGCCTTGATGCGCTTGAGGAACTGCTGCGCCGGGAAGACACGCTCAAATCCCCCTCACCAAACAGAGATGACACGAAAGGAGACGACCGATGACCGAACTTGCCACCATAGGTTCCTATGGCGTGCTCACCGAGCCCGCCACATTGAAGATCGAACGCCTTTTGCCCGGCCCGATCGAGCGCGTCTGGGCCTACCTCACCGAAAGCGACCTGCGCCGCAAATGGCTGGCGTCGGGCGACATGCAGATGAAGGTCGGCTCCACCGTCGACTTCGTCTGGCGCAACGACGAACTGACCAACCCACCCGGCCAGCGTCCGCCGAATTTCCCCGAAGACCACCGCATGCAGTGCCAGATCACCGAACTCGATCCGCCCCATAAACTGGCGATCACATGGGGCAGCACCGGCGGCGTCACATTCGAATTGAAGGAGCAAGGCAAGGAGGTCCTGCTGACGCTCACCCACCACCGGATTCCCGAGCGCTCCATCCTGCTCAACGTCAGCGCCGGCTGGCACATGCATCTGGATATTCTGGTCGCCCGCGCCAGAGGCGAGGAACCGCAGCCGTTCTGGGATGGCTGGGCCCGTCT
>MKRZ01000170.1 GCA_001897075.1 Mesorhizobium sp. 61-13
ATCCCCAACTACAACCTGCTGGTCGGCCGCTACCCCGGCGCCGATGGCATGAAGACCGGCTTTGTCTGCGAATCCGGCTTCAACCTGATCGGCTCCGCCACCCGCAACGGCCGCACGCTGGTAGCCGTGGTGCTGGGCGAACAGTCTGGCATAACCCGCGCCGAGAAGGTCGCCAAAATGCTAGACGACGGTTTTGCCGCGCAGGGCGGCACCACAACGCTTGCCGCGCTGCCGAGCTATGGCGACACCACCTCGTTTACCGATATGCGCGCTGAAATCTGCGAGAAGAAGCCGGCGGCGGAGCTCTCCGAGGCCGCGCCCGCCGAGAAGAAGGACGCGCCGAAGTCGGTCTTCCGGCAAAAGCTGGTCAACCCCACGCTGGTCGCGGTCGGGCTGGGCGGGGCAACCGGCCCGTTGCCCAAGGCCATGATCGGCAAGGTCGAGTATTCCGACGTGCCGGTGCCGAGCTGGCGACCCGACATGCCGCCTCCGGCCGGCACTGAAACCACCGCACAGGGCGGCTGAGCATCGTTGAAATGGCAACTTTCCCGATACCCGTCTCGGTCATCACCGGCTTCCTTGGTGCCGGCAAGACGACGCTGCTCAACCGCCTGCTGAAAGACCCGGCGCTTGTCGACACCGCCGTCATCATCAACGAGTTCGGCGATGTCTCCATCGACCACCTTCTGGTCGAGCAGGCATCGGACGGCATCATCGAACTATCCGACGGCTGCCTGTGCTGCACGGTGCGCGGCGAACTGGTCGACACGCTGGCCGAACTGATCGACCGCCTGCAGACCGGACGCATCACCCGGCTTTCGCGCGTCATCATCGAAACCACCGGACTTGCCGATCCCGCGCCCGTCCTGCAATCGATCATGGCGCACCCCGTTCTGGTGCAGGCGTTCCGGCTGGATGGCGTAGTCACCATGGTCGACGCCGTCAACGGCGAAGCCACGCTCGACGCCCATATGGAGGCGGTGAAGCAGGCGGCGGTTGCCGACCGCATCGTCATCACCAAGATCGATCTCGTCTCCAACAAGAGCGAACTGGCGGCATTGCACGCCCGCCTGCGCCAGCTCAATCCCGGCGCGCCGCTGCTCGATGTCGGCAAGGCCGGCATTGCCGAACTGTTCGACTGCGGCCTTTACAACCCGGCCACCAAATCAGCGGACGTGCGCCGCTGGCTGGGCGAGGCCGCCGACGAACACGACCATGATCACGGTCATCACCATCATGGCCACGACCATCACGATCATGCGCATCACCATCGCCATGATTCGCGCGTGCGCACCGATACGCTGGTCCACGACGGCCCGCTGCCGTTCTCATCCATCGAAATGTTCCTCGACCTTTTGCGCTCCACCCATGGCGAGCATCTCTTGCGCATGAAGGGCATCATCGAGCTGACCGACGACCCGTCGCAGCCTCTGGTGGTGCATGGCGTCCAGAAGATCCTGCATCCGCCGGCCCGCCTGCCCGCGTGGCCGGACGCGCGGCGCGGCACCCGTCTGGTGCTGATCACCATGGATATGCCGCAGGATTACGTGCAGCGGCTTTTCGCTGCGCTCACCAACAAGCCGGCCATCGACACGCCGGACCGCGCTGCGCTGGAAAACAACCCGCTCGCCATCGCCGGCCGCTAACGGCGAGAAAGCTGCAACCGCTCAGTCGTCGTGCAGGACGAATTCGAGATAGAGGTTGCGCTGCAGGATCGACTGGTTGTCGTCCGACATCAGCGAGACGACGGTCGCGCCGTCGTCGCGGGTCCAGACGTCGAGCGCTTCCATGTTGTCGATCTGGTAGGACATGTCGGCCTCCAGCAAGACGGTTCCGGTGACCAGCGCGCCCTTGGCGATGCTGTCGCCTGCGATGCGTCTCAGCCGCATCCTGACGCCGTTGGCTATCGAAAAACCGCGTTCAAGCAAAAGCAGGTCGCCGCCGGGCAGGAAAGCGCCGTCGGTGATGTCGAAATCGCCTTCGCGGCTGACGGTGAAAACGCCCTTGCGAGGGCCATCCAGCACGGCGGCGAAGATGTTGCCCGCCTTGTCGAGGCTCTTTTCCGAAACCACCACCAGCGCGCCCTGCAAAGGGCTGCTCGGGCTGGACCATGCGACGGTTTCGAAGCCGCGGTTCTGGCGCAATTCGCGTGCCGGAACGAGAAAATCGAGATCGGCGAAAGACGGGCCCATATTGCCGGGCGCAATCTTGAACTGGCTGACGCGATGATCGCGCTCGAAGCCGACAGTCGCCACGCCATCCTTGACGCCGAGGCCTTCCGCATCGACTTCCCACTTGATGTCGACGGGGTTGCCGTTGCGGTCGACCATCTGCTGCATGCGGAAGTCGCCGATGCCGGAAGGACGCTTTTCGGCGTCGTGGACAACGCTGCCGAAGAACCAGAAACCGGTGTCGGCGACGCCGATGAAATCGCTGCCAGGCGTTAGGAAACGCATGGCCGACATGCTGCCGAAGATGCGCGCCGGTGCGGCCATCTCCAGGCCGCCGACAAACTCCAAGGGCCCGAAATTCTTTTCGTCGCGCCCGATGCGGAACTGCGTTACCGGACGGGTGGAGACCTCGATGGATTCGGCGGGCGTGCGTTCATCGGCAAATGCCGAAGCCTGGCAGTTGAGATCGGCAACAAGCAACAATGCGGCTGCCAGCAGCCGTTGGGCCCTTATCATCCAGCCCGCCTGAGGCCACCGCCCCGGCGGTCGCGCGAATGCTCTTCCTCGAACAATCCCGCAAGCTGTTCGGTCATAGCGCCCGCCAGCTCTTCGGCGTCGACGATGGTGACGGCACGGCGATAGTAGCGGGTGACATCGTGGCCGATGCCGATGGCGAGCAGTTCGACGGGCGAGCGCGTCTCGATCAGGTCGATGACGGCGCGCAAATGCCGCTCCAGATAGTTGCCGGGGTTCACCGACAGCGTCGAATCATCAACTGGAGCGCCGTCGGAGATCATCATCAGGATCTTGCGCTGCTCAGGCCGTGCGATGAGGCGCTGGTGCGCCCAAAGCAGGGCTTCGCCGTCGATGTTTTCCTTTAACAGCCCTTCGCGCATCATCAGGCCGAGGTTGCGGCGGGCGCGCCGCCACGGTGCATCGGCCGACTTGTAGATGATGTGGCGCAGGTCGTTGAGGCGGCCCGGATTGGCCGGCTTGCCGTCCTTCAGCCATTTCTCGCGCGCCTGCCCGCCCTTCCAGGCGCGGGTGGTGAAGCCGAGGATTTCGACCGAAACGCCGCAGCGCTCGAGCGTGCGGGCAAGGATGTCGGCGCAAGTGGCGGCAACGGTGATCGGGCGGCCGCGCATGGAACCGGAATTGTCCAGCACCAGCGTCACGACCGTGTCGCGGAACTTGGTGTCGCGTTCCTGCTTGAAGGAAAGCGGTTGCATCGGATCGATGACGACGCGCACGAGGCGGGCCGGATCGAGATAGCCTTCCTCGAGATCGAAATCCCACGAGCGGTTCTGCTGCGCCATCAAGCGCCGCTGCAAGCGGTTGGCGAGGCGGCCGACGACGCCGGAGAGATTGGCAAGCTGCTTGTCGAGGAACGCGCGCAGCCGATCCAGCTCCTCCTCGTCGCACAATTCTTCGGCACCGACGGTTTCGTCGAACGTGGTGGTGAAGACCTTGTAGTCGACATCCTTCGACAGATTGTTGAACGGATTGTCGTTACGCCGCGCTTCGCCGGGCGTCTCCGCGTCGTCCTCGTCTTCGTCGGAAAGCTCGTCGGAGGTCGCATCGGACGCTTCGGTCTCCGAAGACTCGTCATTGTCGTCGGACGAGTCCGCATCCTCGGGCTCGGACTCCTCGGAGCCGGAATCGTCCTCGCCGCCTTCCTCGCTCTGGTCCTCGCCCTGCGGCTGGTCGTCGTTGCTGTCTTCGGTGTCCTCGGTTTCCTGGTCGTCGCCGAGTTCCTCGGCCATTTCCATCGAGGCCAGCATGTCGCGCACGACGCGGGCAAATCCCTGCTGGTCGCCAAGCTTGTCGGAAAGCCCCTCGAGGTCGGCGCCGGCCTTTTCCTCGACCCAGTCGCGCCACAGCTCGACCATGCGCTCGCCGCTCTTCGGCACAGCGCGCCCGGTCAGCTTTTCGCGCACCATCAGCGCCAGCGCTTCCTCAAGCGGAGCGTCGGCCTGTTCGCGAACCTCGGCCAGATTGGCCTTGGCGTATTTGTCTTCCAGCATGACGCCGATGTTGTCGGCCACGCCGGCCATGGCGCGTGAGCCGATCGCCTCGACGCGGGCCTGCTCGACGGCATCGTAGATGGCGCGGGCAAGCTTGCCTTCAGGGGCAAGGCGGGTGTGGATGCGCTGGTCGTGGCAGGCGCGCTTCAGCGCCATGGAATCGCCAAGCCCGCGGGTAACGGCAATATCGGTCTTCGAGGCCTTCTTCGGCAGTTCCGGCAGCCGCGCCCGGTTGCCGGCCAGGGCCGGCTTGTCCTTGGCGAAGGCGACTTCCATCTCCTTGTCGTTGGAAATGGCGCGCATGCACACCGTCATGGCGCGCTTGAAGCTGTCTGCCTCAGAGCCCGTTTTCGGCTTGCTTCGCGTGTTGTCGCCCGGTCCCGCCATCGGCGTCTTGATTATCCGAGCACGACGTTGGCGGCGCTCTCCGGCAGGTCCTCGCCGAAGGCGCGCTGGTAGAACTCGGCCACAAGGGCGCGCTCAAGCTCATCGCACTTGTTGAGGAAGGTGAGGCGGAAGGCCATGCCGACATTGTCGAAGATCTCGGCGTTCTCGGCCCAGGTGATGACCGTGCGCGGGCTCATGACGGTGGAGAGGTCGCCGTTGACGAAGGCGGAGCGCGTCATGTCGGCGACGCGCACCATCTTGTTGACGATGTCCTTGCCCTTGGCGTCGCGATAGTGCTTGGCCTTGGCCAGCACGATGGCAACCTCGTTGTCATGCGGCAGGTAGTTCAGCGTGGTGACGATCGACCAGCGGTCCATCTGGGCCTGGTTGATCTGCTGGGTGCCGTGGTAGAGGCCGGTGGTATCGCCGAGACCGACCGTGTTGGCGGTGGCGAACAGGCGAAAGGCCGGGTGCGGGCGGATGACGCGGCTCTGGTCGAGCAGAGTCAGGCGGCCGGACGATTCCAGAACGCGCTGGATGACGAACATCACGTCCGGGCGGCCGGCATCGTATTCGTCGAAGCACAGCGCGACATTGTGCTGGTAGGCCCAGGGCAGGATGCCGTCGCGGAACTCGGTGACCTGCTGGCCGTCCTGCAGCACGATGGCGTCCTTGCCGACGAGGTCGATACGCGAGACGTGGCTGTCGAGGTTGACGCGCACGCACGGCCAGTTGAGGCGGGCGGCGACCTGCTCGATGTGGGTCGACTTGCCGGTGCCGTGATAGCCGGAGACCATAACGCGGCGGTTGTAGGCAAAGCCGGCCAGGATCGCGAGCGTGGTGGCCTTGTCGAACAGGTAGTCGGGATCGATGTCCGGCACATGCTCGCTGGCGGCCGAATAGGCAGGCACGACCATCTTCGAATCGAAGCCGAATTTGTCCTTCACCGACACCGTCGTGTCCGGCAGGTTGGCAATATCGCGATCGACCTTGTTCATAACGTCTTATAGTCTCCCGAAGGCGAATGCGCGCGCTTCGCCGGCAACAAATTTTCCTCGCGGGCGGGTTTAGAGCCTTTTCCAACCGGATGAAAGTTGGAAATGGGGCTGGACCTCATTTTAGGCTCGGCTGCACCCGCGATACGGGCTGGCGCGGCTCAGCCCGAGCCGCGTCCACGGCCTAGCACAGGCCCGCCTGCTTGAGCACGCGATAGGCCTGGAGCACGTCGCGGAACCTGTCTTCCGAACCCCGGTCGCCGCCATTGGCGTCCGGATGGTGAAGTTTCACCAGTTCCTTGTAGCGCGCCTTGATGTCCTTGCCGGTCGCCTTCGCGTCGAGGCCGAGCGTTTCAAGCGCCTTGGTTTCCAAGGGCTTGGTCTTGCGCTCGCGGGGTGCGCCGTGGTCGCGCGGGTCGTTGAACAGGTTGAAGGGGTCGCGCATGCGGTTGTGGTAGCCGGCGCGGCCGGAACGGGCCTGCGCGAAATCCGGCGCGGAGCGCGCGCCTGCGTTGGCTCCCATCTTCCAGGTCGGCCGATGGCCGGTCATCGCTTCCTTCTGGAAGCGGGCGATCTCATTGTCGGTGACGCCGGAGAAGTAATTGAAACCCTTGTTGTATTC
>MKRZ01000171.1:0-6085 GCA_001897075.1 Mesorhizobium sp. 61-13
CCTTGCGCAACGCCTTGAGGCTGGCGATGCGCTGGTCCACTTCCTTGAGCCTTTCCTTGGCGATGTGGTCCGCTTGCGCGCAGGAATGGTCGGGCTTGTCCTGCAGCGAAAGCAGGGTGCGGATTGCATCGACCTCGAAGCCGAGTTCGCGCGCGTGCCGGATGAAGGCGAGCCGGGCCACCGCGGGCTGGCCGTAGCGGCGTTGCTGGCCCTCGGTGCGCAGCGTCTCCGGCATCAGGCCGATCTGCTCGTAGTAGCGGATCGTCGGCACCTTGACGTCCGCGCGCCGCGCCAGCTCACCAATTGAAAAGGCCATGAAAATTCCTCTTGATCCTCTAGTGACTAGAGAGATTACGGTGATTTTCAAATGGAGTCACCAAAGATGAGCGAACAGTGTTGCGGCCATGGTCACGCTGACGGGAAGGCGCCGCATTCCCACGTCCGGTCCCCCGGACATGACCATGCCCATTCGCACGAAGATGGCCATTCATGTGCGCATGATCACGGGCATTCTCATGCGGACAAGCACCCGGTTGCGGCGGATTCGGGTCACACCTGCTGCTCCGGCGGCGTGCCGGTTTTCGACGGCATGGATAGCCGCTACAAGCGCATCTTGTGGGCGGTCATCGCGATCAACGGCGCGATGTTCCTGACCGAGATGACGGCAGGCCAGCTTGCCGGCTCGCAGGCGCTGAAGGCAGACGCGCTGGACTTCCTCGCCGATACGGTGACTTACGGCCTGAGCCTCGCCGTGATCGGGGCGAGCCTGCGCACGCGGGCGACAGCCGCCCTGTTCAAGGGCCTGTCGCTCAGCCTGATGGCGGTGTGGGTGTTCGGCTCGACCGTCTACCAGACGCTGATACTCGGCGTGCCGAGTGCGCAAGTGATGGGCTTCATCGGCTTGCTTGCGCTCGCCGCCAACATCGCCTCGGTGGTGTTCCTGCTGCCCTACAAGGATGGCGACGCCAATGTTCGCTCGGTCTGGCTCTGTTCGCGCAACGATGCCATCGGCAACGTCGTGGTGATGGCGGCGGCGCTCGGCGTCTGGGGAACCTCGTCGGCGTGGCCGGACCTTGCGGTCGCAGCGATGATGGCGGGCCTTTTCCTGACGTCTTCGGTGCAGATCCTACGCCAGGCCTGGGCCGAGTATCGGGTTGAAAACCAACAGGCCGCGCTGCCCGCCGAATAAGGGCGCAACCGCCGGGGCTGGCTGTCCGCCCCGCCGGTCGCCGGACCGATCAGGCTGCGCGCTTGCCTTCCATCGGCTTCACGTTCTGGTTCATCCGGAACATGTTCATCGGATCATAGCGGCGCTTGATCTCGACCAGCCGCCTGTAATTGGCGCCATAGGCGGCTTCGACGCGATCGACTTCGTCTTCCGGCATGAAGTTGATGTAGGCGGTGCCGGCTGCGAAAGGCTTGGCCGCTTCATAGATGCCGCGTGCCCAGCCGATGCAGGTCTTGTCCATGCTGGCCTCGCGCCAGCGCGCATGGACGTTCATGACGAAATGCGAGCTTCGCTGCGGGAATGCCGTGGCATGTGGAGGCACGCGACCAGCCGCGCCGCCGACATGGCCGACGAAAATCTCGCATTCGGGACCCGGAAGCTTGCGGATGGCCGAAGACAGCACGCCCACCGCCGAATCCGGCAGTTCGATGAAGTCGTGGCTCTTCCAGTAATTGCGGGCGCCGGGCGTGAGCAGGGGGTCGAACGCCTGTTGCCAGCCGGTGAAAGGATTGGGGCCGACGACATCGACGATCGGCTTGCCGATGCCGCGCAGGCGCGCCATTGCCTTTTCGCCTTCCTTTAGGTCGCCGCCATAGCACATGGCCAGAACCACCACCTCCTTGCCGTGCCACTCCGCAGGCAGGAAGGGCAGCGGCGGCGCTTGCCGCATGACCACCCAGCAGGTGAGTTCGTCAGGGGCTTTTTCCAGGGCTGCCCGGTATTCGCGCATGACGTTTTCGACATCTGCAAACGGATGGACGACGAGGCCGGACAGGACTTGCGGGCCGAATTTATGCAGCTGGAAGTCGAAGGCCGTGACGATGCCGAAATTGCCGCCGCCGCCACGCAACGCCCAGAACAGGTCCGGATTTTCCGCAACGCTGGCGCGCACAAGCTCGCCCTTGGCCGTGACCACATCGGCGGAATGAAGGTTGTCCAGCGTGAGGCCGAACTTGCGCGTCGTCCAGCCGAAACCACCGCCAAGGGTGAGGCCGGAAATGCCGGTGGTGGAGTTGATGCCGGTTGGCACGACCAGCCCGAAGGCCTGCGTTTCCTTGTCGACATCGGCAAGCGTTGCGCCGGGCTCAACGGTGGCGCGCCGGCCGGCGACGTCGACACGCACGGATTTCATCGGCGACAGGTCGATCATCATGCCGCCTTCGCAAACCGCGGTTCCGGCAATGTTGTGGCCGCCGCCGCGCACCGAGACCAGCAAGTGGTTGTCATGGGCGAAGCGGACGGCGCTGATGACGTCGGATGCGCCGATGCAGCGCACGATCAACCCCGGCTTGCGGTCGATCATGGCGTTCCAGATCGAGCGGGCCTCGTCATAGGCTGCATCTTCCTTACGCAAGAGAGTGCCGCGCAATTGCGTCGAGAGCGCTTCGAGAGCCGCGGCCTTTACGCTTGTCTTTCCGAACTCGAGGGTTGTGAGGGTCAAATCTTTCATGGGTTCCTCCCGATTTGACTGCGGAATGCCCCCCTCTTTGTTGCCCAGCGGATTGTGCGCCTATATTAGCAATCTCACAAGTAAATCACTGTGTCGCGCGGCTTGTGTGGCTCCGCGCGTAAGCCCACGAGCCGGTTCGAAATGGCGGTGGAATTGCGAGTGACCTGATTGTGACAGCTAGCGGATTGAAGCTGCACCGCAAAAAGGCCATGCTTTGCAGCGACATGAGATTTTGCGGCGGGCCCCGGCAGGTTGCCGGGGCGATTTCGTCTGAAAGGAATACGATGCGGCAAAGACGCGTTCGCTGGCTCGCGGGCCTGGCTATGATGACCGGGCTGGTGTTTCCGGGTCAGGCTGTTGTTGCCCAGGAAGCAGCAAAACCCATTGAAATAACTTCGTTTTCCGGTGCGTTCCTGGCTGCCCGCGTCGCCGAAGGCGACAACGATCTCGACAACGCGATCACCTATTACAAGCAGGCGCTGGCCTTCGCGCCGGACGACACGACGCTGCAGCAAAGCCTGATGCTGTCGCTGATCGCGCAAGGCCGTTTCGACGAATCGCTGCCCTATGCCGACAAGCTGAAAGAGGTGCCGGACGTCGAGCGCTTCTCCCGTTTGGCGCTGGCGGTCGATACATTCCGCAAGAAGGATTACGCCAAGGCCGAATATTGGCTGAAGCTGTCGCTGCAGGCCGATCTGGATCGCCTCATCGCCGGCGTGATGACTGGCTGGGCGCGTGCCGGCGCAGGTGATGGCGCTGACGCCATGGCCTATGTCGACAAGCTGCAGGGGCCGGAATGGTTCGACCTTTTCAAATCGTATCATCGCGCCCTCATCGCCGACGCCAGCGGGCTGAAGGACAAGGCGCGCGAGGCCTATGAAGCGACGGTGAAGAATTCGGCGGCGGCGGGTGCCGCGCCCGAAACATGGCTGCGCTGCGTGGAATCCTATGCCCGCTTCCTTGCCCGCAATGGCGAGAAGGACAAGGCGCTGGAAGCGCTCGACCAGGCCGAGACGTTCGTTTCCGGCAAGATCGAGATCTCGGCGCTGCGCCAGCAGATCAGCAAAGGCGACAAGATCGAGCCGCTGGTGGCCAATCCGGCCGAAGGTGCTGCCGAAATACTGATCAACCTGGCGACCGCTCTGAACCGTGGCGGCGGCGAGCCGTTTGTGCGGCTCTATCTTGAATATGCGCTGGCGCTGAAGCCGAACAGCGACACCGCTTTGGTGCAGCTTGCGGCGGTGGCCGAACAGCAGCGGGACGGCGAACGCGCGATCAGCTTCTACAAGCGCATTCCCGAGACCTCGCCGCTGAAGGAAGTGGCAGAGTTGCAGCTTGGCCTGAACCTTGCCGACCTCAACCGCAACGACGAGGCGATCGCGCATCTGAAGAAACTGGTTGAGGCGCGGCCCGACGAAATGCGCGGCTATATCGCGCTGGGCGGTGTCTACGCCTCGAAGGAGGATTTCCGAGCTGCCGCCGATCTCTACGATAAGGCGGCCGAGCGCCTGACCAACCCGCAGCCGGAGAACTGGAACATCTTCTACCAGCGCGGCATCGCCTATGAGCGGCTAAAGGATTGGCCCAAGGCCGAGCCGAGCTTCCGCAAGGCGCTGGAACTCAACCCGGACCAGCCGCAGGTGATGAACTATCTCGGCTATTCCTGGGTCGACAAGAACATGAACCTCAAGGAAGCGCTGGAGATGATCCAGAAGGCCGTCGACCTTAGGCCGAGCGATGGCTACATCGTCGATTCGCTGGGCTGGGCCTATTACAAGCTCGGCCGCTTCGAGGACGCGGTGCGCGAACTGGAGCGCGCCGTTTCGCTGAAGCCGGAAGACCCAGTGCTGAACGACCACCTTGGCGACGCCTATTGGCGCGTTGGCCGCAAGCTGGAAGCCACCTTCCAGTGGAGCTACGCCCGCGACCTGAAGCCCGATCCGGACGTGCTTGCCTCGGTGCAGGAAAAACTCGCCAAGGGCCTGCCGCCGATCGAGGCGAACACCGCACAGGACACGCCGCCCGAAAAGCCCAAGCCGGCGACAGAGCCGAAGGGCTAGGCTAGACAGCGACTGCGACGGTCCGTCGGCGCGTCAGCCGGCGGACATGATCAGCAAGGCGATGAAGGCGGGTATGGCTGCGATCGCCAGCCCGGTCGTATGTTTCTCGAGCTTTTTGTAGATGAAAGTCGACGTTGCCGCACAGACCGGCAGCGAGAGAAAGAACGTCAGCAGGACATAGTCGAAAAAGCCGCCCGACAGGAAGCCGTTGGCATTCGTCATCATGCCGACCAGCGGCAATAGGGCCAGCAACGATCCGAGCCAGTTGAGGACGTTGAGCACTGTGAAAAGAATATCGACGATTGCTTTGACCAACGGCACCCCCGGCATACGAACCGGAAAATAGTCGATATTCGTAAACGTGTGGGAAAACCGCGGTGAGGTTTGCAGCGGGTGGCCTGGGCCCTTTGCCTTGACGCCTATGGACGGGGGCACTAGGGAAGTCCGCATCCTGCCATTGCCGCCGAGGCCATTCCCGTGAGCGCCGATCTTCCCGCCCATATGCATCCCAGCCGTTCGTTCCAGGGGCTGATACTGACCCTGCACAACTACTGGGCAAACTACGGTTGTGTCGTGCTGCAACCCTACGACATGGAGGTGGGCGCGGGCACATTCCACCCCGCGACGACGCTGCGCGCTCTGGGACCGAAGGCGTGGAACGCCGCCTATGTGCAGCCGTCGCGCCGGCCCAAGGACGGGCGCTACGGCGAAAACCCGAACCGGCTGCAGCACTATTACCAGTATCAGGTGATCCTGAAGCCCAATCCGGACAATTTGCAGGAGCTTTATCTCGGCTCGCTGAACGCGATCGGCGTCGATCCGCTGCTGCATGACATCCGTTTCGTCGAAGACGACTGGGAAAGCCCGACGCTGGGCGCGTGGGGGCTGGGCTGGGAGTGCTGGTGCGACGGCATGGAAGTGTCGCAGTTTACTTATTTCCAGCAGGTGTGCGGCATCGAATGCGCGCCGGTGGCGGGTGAACTGACCTACGGGCTGGAGCGCCTCGCCATGTATGTGCAGGGCGTCGACAATGTCTACGACCTCAATTTCAACGGCCGCGAAGGTGCCGAGAAGGTGACCTATGGCGAGGTATTCCTGCAGGCCGAGCAGGAATATTCGCGCCACAATTTCGAGTTCGCGGACACCGAGCGGCTGTTTCGCCACTTTGTCGATGCGGAGAAGGAATGCCTTGCGCTGTTGGCAGCCGGTGCGCCGACCGGTGGCGGCCCGCATCGCATGGTACTGCCGGCCTATGACCAGTGCATCAAGGCATCGCATTGCTTCAACCTGCTCGATTCCCGCGGCGTCATTTCGGTGACCGAGCGGCAAAGCTACATCCTGCGCGTG
>MKRZ01000171.1:6095-7267 GCA_001897075.1 Mesorhizobium sp. 61-13
GCGGCAAAGCTACATCCTGCGCGTGCGCAACCTTGCCAAGGCCTGCGGCGAGGCGTTCCTGTTGACCGACGCCGGCGGTTTTTCCCTGGTCGGGGAGGCTGCATAAATGCCCGATCTTCTGCTTGAACTTCGCTCCGAGGAAATCCCCGCGCGCATGCAGCGCAAGGCGGCGGGCGACCTGAAGAAACTGGTGACGGACGGACTGGTAGATGCCGGCCTGACCTATGAGGCGGCGCGCGAATACTGGACGCCGCGCCGGCTGACGCTGGATATTCGCGGGCTGACCGCGCGTTCCAAGGACATTCACGAGGAGCGCAAGGGGCCGAGCACGAAGGCGCCCGAACAGGCGATTCAGGGTTTTCTACGGTCGGCCGGACTGAACTCGATTGACGAGGCGCATGTCCATACCGATCCGAAGAAGGGCGATTTCTACGTTGCCCATATCTCGAAGCCGGGTAGGGCGGCCGAAGAGATCATCGCCGATTTGATGCCGGGCATCATCAAGTCCTTCCCATGGCCGAAGTCGATGCGCTGGGGCGCGGCGTCCGGTCCGAAGGGGATGAGCTATCGCGGCGTCGAAGGGCGCGGCGGCGATGCGCTGCGCTGGGTGCGGCCGCTGCAATCGATCCTGTGTACCTTCGGCCCGGAAACGGAGGAGCCGATGGTGGTCGACTTCGAGGTCGATGGCATCCGTTCCGGCAACGTGACTTACGGCCATCGCTTCCACGCGCCAGGCGCAATCACCGCCAAGCGCTTCGATGACTATGTGACCAAGCTGGATGCTGCAAAGGTCGTGCTCGACGCCGACCGGCGCAAGGAAATCATCCTGTCGGATGCGAAGAACCTTGCCTTTGCCAATGGGCTGGACCTTGTCGAGGACGAGGGTCTGCTTGAGGAAGTGTCCGGCCTGGTCGAGTGGCCGGTGGTGTTGCTTGGCGAGTTCGAAAAGGACTTCCTCGCCATCCCGCCGGAAGTGATCCGGCTGACCATCCGCGCCAACCAGAAGTGCTTTGTCTCGCGCCCGCAGGGTGAAGGCGAGGCGCTCGCCAACCGCTTCCTGCTGGTTGCCAATATCGAGGCGAAGGACGGCGGCAAGGAGATCGCCCACGGCAACGGCAAGGTGGTGCGGGCACGGCTTTCCGATGCGGTGCATTTCTGGAAGACAGACCAAG
>MKRZ01000172.1 GCA_001897075.1 Mesorhizobium sp. 61-13
AAGCTATCGCGATGTGCGATCCTATGGCGCGGCAACGGGGACTTGTCTGGCATGATCTATCGCTTGGTGCTTGCCGTGGGGCTGCTTTCACTTGCAGGCTGCGGCACGACCGGACTTGGCAGCGCCTCGACTGGCGTTTCTGCGAGCGGGACGGCTTCAAACAGCGGCCTGGCCGGAACGACGGTCATTTCCGCAATGGGCGGCGGGCTGGTCAGCGGCTCGATCGGATCTGGGCTCTCCGAAGGTGAGAGGCGCAAGGGTCTGGAAGCGGAATACAAGGCGCTGGAATATACCGCGGGCGGTCAGCCGGTGGCCTGGAAAGGCGACCAGGCCAACCACTATGGCGAAGTTGTCGCGGCACAGCCCTATCGGGTAGGCTCCCAGGATTGCCGGCAATACACCCATACCGTCGTCTCCGGCGGTCCGGCGGCTACGGCTCGTGGCACGGCTTGCCGCAACGCCGATGGCAGCTGGACGCCATTGACTTAAAGGCGACTGGCGAGGTTCTGCTGCGGCATTGGATGTTGCGCCAAGGCAAAGATGGCGGCGACGGCGAAGGCTATCTGGTCGCAGGTCAGCCACGAATGCGGCGATCAAGTTGACATCACGAAGATTCGTCAAAGGGTCGCAGCGTGTCCGTGTTGGCAGTCCGACGCACTACGGCTATTTAGAACGCCATGCTATTCTGGGTTATTGCCGCTGTTTTGACGCTGGTTGCGAGCTTGGCGGTATTGCTGCCCCTCGCGGCGAAGCCAAAGGCTGAAATTGACGGCGCGCGGCACGATCTCGAAGTCTATCGCGACCAGCTTTCCGAGCTGGACCGTGATGTGGCGCGAGGCTTGATCCAACCTGTCGAAGCCGAACAGGCGCGGGCAGAAGTGGCGCGCCGCATCATCCGTCTTGGCGGTGAAGAAAACTCTGGTGACCCGGTACAGCGGCCTGCATCGACCAGCCTGCGGCTGATTTCCGCTGCGGCGGTGCTGGCAGTCCCGCTCATCAGTTGGGGAACTTATGCCCGGCTTGGATCGCCGGATATTCCCTCACAACCGCTTAGCGAGAGGATGCTCAAGAACCCGGCTGAAAGCTCGGTAGACGAACTGGTGGCGCGTGCCGAGGCACATCTCGAAGCTAACCCGACCGACGGGCAGGGCTGGGACGTTCTTGCGCCGGTCTATCTGCGTATGCAGCGCTTCGACGATGCCGCCAACGCTTATCGCAACGCCATCCGATTGCTGGGCTCAAACTCTGACCGTCAATCGGGCCTGGGTGAGGCCTTGGTGAATGCCGAGCAGGGCAAGATTTCGGCAGAGGCAAAGTCGGCTTTTGACGAAGCGCTGAAGCTTGATGCGGCCAACCCGAAGGCTGCCTTCTTCGTGGCAATGGAACTGGCTCAGGATGGCCACAAGGACGAGGCGATTGCAACCTGGCAGAAAATACGCGCAGGTTTGCCTGAGGGTTCGCCCTGGCTGGAAGCGGTGGATCAGGCACTCGCCCGCGCAGAGGCACCGGACGTGCCTGTGGCGAACGGGCCAAGCAAAGACGAGATGGAGGCTGCCGCCTCGATGTCTCCCGAAGACAGGGCTTCGATGATTGCCGGCATGGTTGCCCGCCTTGACGAAAAGCTGAAGCAAAATCCCAAGGATGCGGAAGGCTGGATGCAGCTCATCCGTTCGTATCTTGTTATCGGTGACGCCGACAAGGCCAAGGATGCGCTCAAGCGGGCGGTATCGGTTTTCGGCCCCGGTAGCGAGCAGGCGAAAGAGTTCATCGCCTTTGCTTCTTCGAACGGGCTTGAGGTTGCGGAGTAGGCGATGACACGCAAGCAGAAAAGACTGTCGGTGATTGTTGGGGGCCTCGCTTTTCTAGGCGCAGCGACAGGACTCACTTTCTATGCGCTTGGCCAGAAAGCATCGTATTTCTATATGCCCGGCGACCTGGCGACGGCTAGCCTCCAGCCGGGACAACGTATCCGCCTTGGCGGTCTGGTCGAAAAAGGCACCATCCAGCGCGGGCAGGGCACCACAGTCGCCTTTGCCGTGACCGATACCCAGAAATCCGTAAAAGTGACCTATACCGGCATCCTGCCCGACCTTTTCCGCGAGGAGCAGGGCGTGATCACGGAAGGCTCGTTCGGGACAGATGGTACCTTCGTTGCAGACAGTGTTCTGGCCAAGCACGATGAGAATTACATGCCCAAGGAGGTGGCCGACAGCATGAAGGCCAAGGGCATCTGGCAGGAGAGCACGAATGAATAGCGGGTTGCCTCGCCATGGTTGAAATCGGCCATTTCGCGCTTGTGCTCGCCCTGGCGCTGGCGCTCGTGCAGACAACGGTGCCCCTGATCGGCGCACGCATCCACAATGAGAGGATGATGGCGGTTGGGGGGCCGGTTGCCCTGACAGGGTTTGCCTTGACCGCGCTATCTTTTGCCGTGCTGATGATCGCCTATGCGCGCTCGGATTTCTCGGTGCAGACGGTGTGGGAGAACTCGCATTCGCTGCAGCCGTTCCTGTTCAAGATTACCGGCGTGTGGGGCAATCATGAAGGCTCGATGTTGCTCTGGGTGCTGATCCTGACCTTCTTTGGCGGGCTGGTGGCGCTGTTCGGCAGCAACCTGCCGCCCACGCTCAAGGCCAACGTGCTGGCGGTGCAAGGCGCCATCGGAACCGCCTTCTTCCTGTTTATTCTCATCACCTCGAACCCGTTCACGCGGATATCGCCTGCGCCGATCGAAGGACGCGACCTGAACCCGGTGCTGCAGGATATCGGGCTCGCCGTTCATCCGCCGCTGCTCTATCTGGGCTATGTCGGCTTTTCGATCTGTTTTGCGTTTTCGGTCGCCGCGTTGATCGAAGGGCGGATAGATGCGGCCTGGGCGCGCTGGGTGCGGCCGTGGACGCTGGTTGCGTGGGTGTTCCTGACAGGCGGCATCGCCATGGGCTCATACTGGGCCTATTACGAGCTTGGTTGGGGCGGATTCTGGTTCTGGGATCCGGTCGAAAACGCTTCGTTCATGCCGTGGCTGGCCGGCACCGCGCTTCTGCATTCGGCAATCGTGATGGAGAAGCGGTCGGCGTTGAAGATATGGACGCTGCTTCTGGCGATCCTGACGTTTTCGCTGTCGCTGCTCGGAACCTTTCTGGTGCGGTCCGGCGTGCTCACATCGGTTCACGCCTTTGCGACGGACCCGGAGCGCGGCGTCTTCATTCTGGGCATATTGCTGCTGTTCATCGGCGGCTCGCTATCGCTGTTTGCGCTGCGGGCATCGTCGCTGACGCAAGGCGGCCTGTTCCAGCCGATCTCCCGCGAAGGTGCGCTGGTTCTCAACAATCTGTTTCTGACCACGGCGACGGCAACGGTTTTCATCGGCACGCTCTACCCGTTGTTCATTGAGGCGGTATCGGGCGATAAGATTTCGGTTGGAGCGCCGTTCTTCGACCTGACCTTTGTTCCTCTGATGATCCCGCTCTTGCTAATCGTCCCGTTCGGGCCGCTGCTGGCGTGGAAGCGCGGCGATATCTGGGCGGTTTCCCAGCGCCTGATGTTCGCTTTTGGAGCCGCGCTGCTGGTGGCGCTGGTCACGGGTTTCCTGATCGACGGTTCGTCCGCGTTGGCTGCTTTTGGTGCGGGCTTGGCTGCCTGGTTGGTTTTCGGCGCTTTGACCGACCTCGCCATGAAGGCCGGTATCGGCAATGTGCCTCCGGCGGCGATGATGCGGCGTCTTGCCGGCCTGCCGCGTTCGGTCTTCGGCACGGCGCTCGCCCATCTGGGGCTTGGGCTTACCGTGCTGGGACTTGTGGGAACGCTTTGCTTCGGCACCGAACACATCTTGACGATGAAGCCCGGCCAGACCGTCGAGGCGTCCGGCAAACTGGTGCGCTTCGATGGCCTTGCGGAATATAAGGGGCCGAATTTCGATGAGGAGCGGGCGCACTTCTCCTTGCTCAACTCGGCCAATGCGGTCATCGGCGAAATCTACTCGGCCAAGCGGCTCTATCCGGTGCGGCAGACGACGACGACCGAAGCTGGCATCAAGACGATGGGTTTCAGCCAGCTCTATATTTCGATCGGTGATTATGGCGACGATGGCTCACTTGTGGTTCGCGTTTGGTGGAAGCCTTTTGTCACGCTGATCTGGGGTGGCGGACTGGTGATGATGGCGGGTGGCGCGATGTCGCTCATGGATCGGCGGCTGAGGGTCGGCGCGCCGTCACGCCGGCGCAAACCGGTTGGCGCTACACCGGCGACGGACGCTGCCTGATGCGCAGGCTGGCACTTGCAGGCCTTTGGCTTGGTCTGGCGCTGCTTCTCTCGTCTCATGTACAGGCGGTAACGCCGGATGAGATGCTGAAAGACCCTGCGCTTGAAGCGCGGGCGCGGACGCTGTCCGAAGGGCTGCGCTGCCTGGTCTGCCAGAATCAGTCGATTGACGCATCAGACGCCGATCTAGCCCGCGACCTGCGCATCCTTGTTCGCGAGCGCCTCACGGCAGGCGACACTGATGATCAGGTGATGGATTACATCGTTTCGCGCTACGGCGAGTTCGTTCTGCTGAAGCCGCGTTTTGACCTGCGCAACGCCCTGTTGTGGGGTGCGCCGTTCCTGCTTTTGCTGGGTGGCGTCGTGTTCGTCTATGCCGCGTCCAGAAAGAGGCAGCCTGTCGAGGCGGCGAAACTGAGCAAGGAAGAGCAGGACGCGCTCAACGATGTCCTGAACCGGAACTGACCCCGGCTTAAACTCGGAATGCTTTCGCACATTACCAAACTTTCATGCACCGGAAATGGCGCCGTAATGTAGCGGGCTCTATCTCTCTTTCCGAGGATGCGTCGCGCATCTCTTGCAAAGAGGATCGAAATCCATGTCTAGCGCCCCCAAAATTTTCTCCCGCAGCCGCAAGGGTCTGGCCGCCGCTGTCGCATCGCTGGCAATCGCCGGTGCAGTCGGCCTTGGTGCCGTGACCGCCGGAACGGCACCTGTTCTGGCCGATGCCGTCCGTGTCCAGGCACCGCAGGTACCAAGCTTCGCTGATGTCGTGTCCAATGTTTCCCCCGCCGTTGTCAGCGTGCGCGTGAAGGCAAAAATCCAACCCGCGGCCGACGATGGCTCAGGGTTCTCATTCGGTCCGGATGGCTTGGACAATCTCCCGCCGGATCATCCGATGCGCCGATTCTTCAAGGATTTCCGCGGGTTTGGCGATCAGAACGGCCGCCCGCATCGCTTTGACCGCCGCGGCGACAACAACAAGCCCCGGCCAGTGGCTCAGGGCTCCGGCTTCTTCATTTCCGAAGACGGATATCTGGTGACGAACAATCACGTCGTCGATGAGGGCACGGCCTTTACGGTCGTTACAAATGACGGCAAGGAACTCGACGCCAAGCTGATCGGAACCGATCCGCGCACCGATCTGGCTGTTCTCAAGGTCGATAGCGGCGACAAGTTCACCTATGTCGATTTTGCCGATGACGCCTCGGTTCGCGTTGGCGACTGGGTGGTTGCCGTTGGCAATCCCTTCGGTCTCGGCGGCACCGTGACGGCCGGCATCATTTCGGCGCGTGGCCGCGACATCGGCGCGGGTCCATATGACGACTTCATCCAGATCGATGCTGCCGTGAACCGGGGTAACTCCGGCGGTCCGGCCTTCGACCTCAACGGCCAGGTAGTCGGGATCAACACCGCGATCTTTTCGCCCTCCGGCGGCAATGTCGGTATTGCGTTTGCGATTCCCGCCTCCACTGCCAAGCAGGTCGTCCAGGACCTGATGAAGGACGGCTCGGTGGCCCGTGGCTGGCTAGGCGTGGAAATCCAGCCTGTCGGCAAGGATATCGCCGAGTCTCTTGGCTTGCCATCTGACAAGGGTGCTCTTGTTTCCAACTCGCAGGATGATGGCCCCGCCAAGAAGGCTGGAATCGTCGCTGGCGACGTGATCACGCAGGTCGATGGCAAGAACGTCGATTCGACGAGGGAACTCGCCAGGCTGGTTGCCGGATATACACCGGGCAAGTCGGTCGATGTGACGCTCTGGCGCAACGGCAAGTCTGAGAACGTGAAGGTCAATCTCGGCGAATTGCCCAAGGCTGAAAAGCAGGCTTCGGCGGATGACCAGTCAACGCCCGCCACGCCGACGGATTCGCTTGCCGACCTTGGCCTGACGGTCACTCGCTCGGATGACGGCAAGGGGCTCGTGGTGACGGACGTCGATCCGGATAGTGATGCAGCCGACCGTGGCATCCAGGCCGGCGACATCATCACGGCGGTGAATTCCGAGGAAGTCGGCAGCGCGAAAGATGTCACCGATGCTATGGCGCAAGCCGAAAAGGCCGGCAGGAAATCGGTCCTCGTCCAGATCAGCCGCAACGACAGCAATCGCTTCGTCGCATTGCCCCTCGACAAGGGCTGAACGTCACGTTCCTGAGCGTGGATGTTTCGTCCCCCGAACATCCACGCCAACAGCGGCACCGAAGCATCCAGTCAGTTATTCGTCTTTCGGTGCCGGCGGCAGCGGACCACAGCGTCCGCTGCCGCGCTGACACAAGGATCCGCGCAACATGCCGTCCACTCGACCTGCAGAAATCGCGTATAGTGATCCAATGAAGATTCTCGTCATTGAAGATGATCGTGAGGCCGCGGATTACCTTCAGAAGGCATTTTCCGAAGCAGGGCACACCGCACATGTGGCCGGCGACGGGGAAACCGGCTTCGCGTTGGCCGATTCCGGCGACTACGACGTCATGGTGGTGGACCGCATGATGCCAAGGCGCGACGGGCTTTCGGTGATTGCAGCGCTCCGTTCTCGCGGAAACACGACGCCTGTGTTGATCCTGTCGGCTCTCGGCGAGGTGGATGACCGGGTCACGGGTTTGCGGGCCGGCGGCGATGACTACCTTACCAAGCCCTACGCATTTACCGAATTGCTTGCGCGCGTAGAGGTGTTGAACCGTCGCGCCGGCGCAAGGGAAAGTGAGACGGTTTACAGGGTCGGCGATCTTGAACTGGACAGGCTGTCCCATTCCGTGAAACGCGCGAGCCAGGAAATCACCTTGCAGCCGCGCGAGTTCCGTTTGCTGGAATACCTGATGCGCCATGCGGGCCAGGTGGTGACCCGCACCATGCTGCTTGAAAACGTGTGGGACTATCATTTCGACCCGCAGACCAACGTGATCGACGTTCACGTGTCGCGCTTGCGCAGCAAGATCGAAAAGGGCTTCGACAAGCCGATCCTGCACACCATTCGGGGTGCAGGATATATGCTGAAGCACGGCTGACGCCGCATGGCCCTATCGATGCCGGCCATCATGAAGACCACGGCAGCGCGGCTTTCGGCGCTCTATCTTCTGCTTTTCGCGCTGTGCGCAATCCTGCTGGTTTTCTACATCACGTCGCTCTCAGCGCGCATGCTGATCACTCAAACGCAGGAAACCATCAACGACGAAGTGCTGGGTCTTGCCCAGGCTTACAAGCGCGGCGGCTTGCCCACTCTTGTGCGCGTTGTGGAACAGCGCTCACGCCAGCCTAGCGCCAATCTCTATCTTATTGCTGATGCCAATGGTCAGATACTGACCGGAAACGTGCAGAGCCTGGAACCCGGAGTGCTGGGCAACGAGGGATGGACGACGCGGCCTTTCTACTACCGCCGATATGGAGAAGGCGAACTCGACCGTCAAAGGAGCGAGACTAGCCAGAACCAGACCCAAGAGGAAACCGGACGTGGTCACGACGCTGTGGCGGTTGTGCTTACGCTTCCCAACCAGATGATCATGCTTGTTGGCCGCGATCTTGGCGAACCGCAGCGCTTCCGCGATGTGGTGCGCAGGGCGTTGATGCTCGCCCTCGGCATGATGGGTCTCGGTGGTATCCTGATCTGGTTTTTTGTCGGGCGCGCGGCGTTGAAGCGCATCGATGGCGTTTCATCCGCGAGCAAGCGCATCATGGGCGGCGATCTGAGCGGAAGATTGCCTGTAACGGGCGCAGGCGACGAATTCGACCGGCTATCGCAAAACCTCAACACCATGCTTGCCAGGATCGCGACGCTAAACGAGGGCTTGAAGCAGGTTTCGGACAACATCGCCCATGATTTGAAGACACCGCTGACGCGACTGCGCAATCGGGCCGAAGCCACGCTTGCCGGCAAGCACAAGGTCACCGACTACCGCGAAGCGCTTGAAGCGACGATTTCCGAGTCCGACCAACTCATCAAGACGTTCAACGCCATTCTCATGATTTCCCGCCTCGAGGCGGGCTATTCGTCGGAAAATCTGGCGAAGGTCGACCTGGCGGCGGCCATTCACGATGTTGTTGAGCTTTATGAGCCCGTGGCCGAAGAGGGCGGCGTTTCGCTGGAAGCCGCGCCCATGGACAACATCGAGATCGACGGCAACCGCGAATTGATCGGGCAGGCACTGTCGAACATCGTCGACAACGCGATCAAATATTCGACCGATGCCAGCGAAAAGCCAACCGTTCTTGTGACCCTGGAAAGGGCGAATGGGCAAATCCGGCTGGCCGTGACCGACAATGGCCAAGGCATACCCGATGAAGACGACAGGGCGCGCGCCACGGAGCGTTTCGTCAGGCTTGAGAAAAGCAGGTCGCAGCCCGGATCAGGGTTGGGTTTGAGTCTTGCCAAGGCGATCATGAAATTTCATCGCGGGAGGCTTGATCTTTTGCCCGCCAATCCCGGATTATCTGTCGTGATGAGTTTTCCCGAACAAGACAGGTCCTGATCCCCGATGGCGCCACGCATGGCAGCAGATCGTGCCCAAGCAGATTGGCTTTTGCAGCCGGTGGCGCAGTTAGAACCGCTCGATAGCGAACGTGCCGAACAGGAAATCACCGAACTTGCGGTCATAGCCGCTGAGGAAGGTCTTCCAAGGCTTGCACGGCTTTTGAAGGCCAATGGTGTCGCGCGCCGGTTTCTTCTGGCCGCCTTTGACCTTTCGCCGTTCCTGCGCGATCTGGCGCGGCGACGCCCGCAAATGCTCGACGTCCTTTTTGACCAATCGGTCGAGCAAAGGCTGCACGCGATAGCGAATGAAATTGCAGCGTCCTGGCATGTGGAGGGTACGAGCGAAGCCAGCCTGATGACGGAACTGCGTCAGCTCAAGACCGAAGCGCACTTTCTGATTGCGTTGTCTGATCTCGCTGAGGAGGGGGACACGGTTTTGACGGTGCGCCGCTTGAGTGACCTTGCCGACAGTTGCACCGCGGCGGCAGTCAATTTCCTGCTTGTCGATGCAAACAGGCAAGGGAAGCTGAAGCTGGTGGACCCGGCCAACCCATCACTGAAGTCCGGCTGGATCCTGCTTGGCATGGGCAAGCTTGGCGCGCACGAGCTGAACTTCTCCTCCGATATAGACCTGGTGGTTTTTTTCGAACCCGATGGATCAGCCGTCGTCGATCCTATGGAGGCTACCGATACTTTCTCACGGCTGACCCGCAGGCTGGTGCGCATTCTCCAGGACCGGACCGAAAACGGCTATGTGTTCCGCACAGACTTGCGGCTGCGGCCAGACCCCGGCTCGACTCCTCTGGCCATTCCCGTTGAGGCGGCACTGAATTACTACGAAGGCCGCGGCCAGAATTGGGAGCGCGCCGCCATGATCAAGGCGCGGCCAGTCGCCGGGGACGTGGAGGCGGGCGAAGCCTTCTTAAAGGAACTGCAGCCCTACATCTGGCGCAAGTATATGGACTATGCGGCGATAGCCGACGTGCACTCCATCAAGCGCCAGATACACGCACACAAGGGCCACGGCGAAATCGCTGTGAAGGGGCACAATGTGAAGCTCGGGCGCGGTGGCATTCGCGAGGTCGAGTTCTTTGTACAGACCCAGCAGTTGATAGCCGGCGGCCGTTTTCCTGAACTGCGCGGTCGTGAAACAGTTCCGATGCTTGCCAAGCTTGCGGACCGTAACTGGATCACGGCGGAAGCGCGCGATGCCCTGACGCAGCAATACTGGTTCTTGCGCCGCGTGGAGCACGCCATCCAGATGGTGGCCGACGAACAGACGCACATGCTGCCCGAAGACGACGAAGGCTTGGCGCGCATTGCGCATATGCTTGGTTACGCTGACGGCGACGCTTTCTCGACTGCGTTTCGCGCCTCGCTGCAGCAGGTGGAGCGCCATTATGCTGCGTTGTTCGAAACCGCGCCGGAGCTTTCGGCAGGCATAGGCAATCTGGTTTTCACCGGCGATGTCGATGATCCGGATACCCTGCAGACGCTGCACCGCCTTGGCTTCCAGCGGCCAAGCGATATCTGCCGCGTCATCAGGGCGTGGCATTTCGGGCGCTACAGGGTCACCCGTTCTGCCGAGGCGCGTGAAAGGCTGACGGAACTGACGCCGGCGCTGCTTGAGGCATTCGGCAAGACGCGGCGCGCCGATGAAGCCTTGATGCGCTTCGACGAGTTTCTCGCCGGTCTTCCAGCCGGCATCCAGCTATTCTCGCTTCTTCAATCAAATCCGGCCCTGCTGAAACTGCTCGCCACCATAATGGGAGCGGCGCCCCGGCTGGCGGCGGTGATCACGCGCAGGCCGCACGTGTTCGATGGATTGCTCGATCCGGCCCTGCTGAGCGAGCTGCCGGACCGCAAATATCTCGCGGCCCGGCTTGCCGCTTTCATCGAAGGCGACCGTGCATATGAGGACGTGCTCGACCGCCTGCGCATTTTTGCCTCCGAGCAGAAGTTCCTGATCGGGGTCAGGCTGCTTGCCGGGTCAATCGATGCAAGGCGGGCAGGACGGGCCTTTTCGGACCTTGCCGATCTGACCATCGGTGCCGCTCTCGATGCGGTTGCAGCCGAATTTGCGGCGCGCCATGGCCGCATAGCTGGCGGAAGGGTGGCATTGCTGGGCATGGGTAAGCTGGGCAGCCAGGAACTGACGGCTGGGTCCGACGTCGATCTGATTCTGCTCTACGATCATGATGCCGATGCCGATGAATCGGACGGCGACAAACCGCTTGCGCCGGCGCACTACTACAGCCGCATGACCCAGCGGCTGATCGCGGCCGTGTCGGCGCCGACAGCCGAGGGTGTGCTCTACGAACTCGATCTTCGCCTGCGCCCCTCGGGAAACAAGGGACCGGTGGCGACGCATATCGAGTCGTTTCGCAAGTACCAGCGGCAGGATGCATGGACCTGGGAGCAGATGGCTATCAGCCGCGCCCGTCCGATTGCCGGCGATTCCGGCCTGTGCGACGAACTGCGAGCTGAAGTCGCCGCTATTGTAGCCCTGCCGCGCGATGCCGCCAAAGTACGCCGCGAAGCCTTCGACATGCGCAAGCTGATCGAAGAGGAAAAGCCGCCACGCGATATTTGGGACATCAAGCTGATCCCCGGCGGGTTGATCGATCTGGAGTTCATCGCGCAGGTGGCCGTGATAACCGGCCAGTTCGAAGGCCCCGCCGTCACAACGGCAACTGCGGATGTTCTGGCGCATCTCTCATCTGGTTATGCAGATGCTCAGGTGCGCCAGGAATTGAGTGATGCCTACGCGTTCTATCTGGCAGTCACCCAGATGACGCGGCTATGCCTGACCGGTGCATTTGACAGGAATGATGTTCCGCCCGGTCTTTCCGATCTTCTGCTTGCTGCGACAGACCTGCCGGACTTTTCCGTGCTGGAAGCGCATTTGAAAGATGTGTCGACAGGGGTCAGGAAAAGTTTCGACCAACTTTTCCGCACAAAGCGGAAGTGATTAGGCCGCTGCCTTAAGCTGGCGGACAGGCTTTTTCAGGGGAATGCGGACGGATACGATGGTGCCGGTCCCTTCGGTCGAGCGGATCTTGAGGGCTCCGCCGTGCAGTTCTGCCAAGGAACGCGAGATGGCCAGACCAAGTCCCGAGCCATTGTGGTTCTTGGAAAACTGGTTCTGAACCTGTTCGAAGGGCCTGCCTAGTTTGCTCAAGGCTTGTTTGGGAATTCCGCAGCCATTGTCTTCTATGGTCAGGATCAGTGCGCCTGAAGCGTTACGTGCCCGGAGCGAAATTCGACCGCCTTGCCCGGTAAATTTCACCGCGTTGGACAGCAGATTGATGACGATCTGCTTGATTGCACGGCGGTCGGCGACGAGCGTCAAGGCGTCCGCGATATTGGTTTCCACCGTGATGGCTTTGGCGGCCGCCTGCAGGGAAACGACGCGCACAGTTTCGCGTATCAATGGGCAAAGGTCGATGGCCTCGCGCTCCATCGAGAATTGGCCGGCCTCGATCTTCGACATATCAAGGATGTCGTTGATGACGCCGAGAAGATACTTGCCGCTTGAGTTGATATCTCCGGCATATTCGTCATAGCGGTCGGAACCGAGAGGGCCGAAAAGCCGCTGCTGCATGAGTTCCGAAAAGCCGATGATGGCATTGAGCGGCGTGCGCAGTTCATGCGACATGTTGGCGAGGAATTCGGACTTGGCCTGGTTGGCGGCTTCCGCGCGTTCCTTTTCCTTCACATACTTGCGGTTGAGCTCGGCAAGCTCCCGGGCTTTCTCGACTTCCGCCCTGCGGGCGAGGCTGAGATCGTGGATGGTGGACATGAGCCTGCGCTCGCTGTCGACCAGCTTGTCCTGGTGCTGCTTGATCTGCGTGATGTCGGAGCCGACCGAAACGGTGCCGCCGTCGCGGGTCTTCAACTCGTTGACCTGCAGCCATCTGCCATCGGCAAGTTGACGCTCGTAAGAAGCGCCCCCGTGCATGCCGTTCATGTTGGCAAGGCGCCGCTCCGAAGCGAAGGCCAGCATGCGTTCTTCCAAGATGGCGCGGGATGCACCCGGCATCACATCGCGGTCCGAGAGGCCGTTGTCCTTCTGGTATTTCGAATTGCACATGACCAGGCGGTTGGCAGAATCCCAGAGGACGAAAGATTCGTTGATGTTCTCGATGGCCGTGCGCAAACGTAGGTCGGCAGCTTCCGAGCGCAGGGCGAGATGCCGCTGCTCGGTGACATCGACGGCGATGCCGATGAGCTGGATTTCGGAGGCGTCGGGGTCCATGACCTGTGCGCGGGCACGCATCCAGATCCACTGCCCATCGGCGTGGCGCATGCGGAAGACCTGATCGATGTGGTCGATTTCGCGTGCCACCACCCGGTTTGCGATCTCGAACAGATTGCCGTCGTCGGGGTGAATGATCGCGTCCACTTCGCCGAATGACAGCATGGCTTCGCAGGGCTCGTAGCCAAGCATGTCGTACATTGATGACGACCAGTACATCTTGCCGCGGACCATATCCCAGTCCCAAAGACCACAACGGCCGCGCACAAGCGCCATGTCGATACGCTGGTGCCCTTCGAGGTAGAGGCGGTCTGCGGCCTCGGCCCGCGCCGCCTGGCTGAAATAGGCGTACAGGATAACGATGAGCACGCCTGCAGTGAGTGCGAAAAGCGTAACGTTGAGCGACACGGTCTTGCGCCAGTCGGCGAATACGGCTTCTTGCGGCACCAGGGCCGCCGCTGCGGTGTTCCCATCCTGAAGGGCTACGGCGGCATACCAATCCTGACCGTCGATCTTGACCTCGAGAATTCCGGCCTTTTCACCGAAAAGGAACAGCGGCTGACCTCCCGACACGATGCTGTCCAGGTTGCGGCCGTACCAGCCTGTAGAACGCGGCGTGACAGCGGTAATCTTGAATTTGCCGTCGGTAATGGCGAGGACATGGCCAGGCGCCATGGCCGCCTGTCGAGCGACCGTCTCCAAGAGTTCTTGCGCTGATCCGCTTGACGCAGAGATATCTTGCGCGGAAGCCAACTGGCCTGCTGCGAGTGTGAGAACCGCCTTGGCGCTGCGTTCGACGTCGTCATGCCAGCCCATGAGCGAGACGCAGCGCACGGCTGCGATGACGACGAGGAACAGGATGATCAAGGCAGGGATGAGCCTGCGCAAAAAGGGTTCGGCGGCAAGCAGCCGTTGGTAGGCGGGTTGGGCGATGAGCCGCGTGTTGCCTGCAAGGCCACCGCAACGCTCAAAAGCCGTCCCACCGGGCGCGCTCCACGCGTCCGCCTTGGCCATGAAATGGCTCTCCCCAAAAGCTCTATTATGCTTGGCGACCCGGTTACACCGCACGTCCGAATCGCCATTAAAGAATCAAAGGTGATTCGCCTTGTCCAGTGGCTGGGCCAAAAAAGATGAAAAATCGGCAAACAATATTCGGCTGGAAGCCAATCGCCCTCAATTGGACCCAGCTTCGTCGGTGACGTCACGCTAGCGTGCGGTCAATGATATCCCTGAGGTCGGCTGAAAGATTTGGTGTGCCGCCCATCGTCAACAGGGCTTCTCTTGCCTTTGCCTGCCGCCCCGGTTCCAGGGAGCGCCACGATCGCAGCGCCGTCGCCAGCCGCGCTGCAATTTGCGGATTGCGTTTTTCGATTTCGAGCACCGTCTCAGCGAAGAATTTGTAGCCGGCACCGTCGGCGCGATGAAAGCCGGTCTGGTTCCCGCTGGAAAAGGTTCCAATCAGGGAACGCAACCGGTTTGGATTGGTCGACGAAAATGCAGGATGCGTCATCAGCGCGCGTACAGTTTCGACGGCCTGAGGGCCTGGTATGCTTGCCTGAATCTGGAACCACTTGTCCATCACCAGCGGATCGGATGCGAACTTTGCCGCAAACGCCGCGATCGCAGCGTCCGCCTGCGTCGATCCCGGATGTCGGTGCGCAAGCACCATCAGGGAGGCCGCGAGATCGGTCATGTTGGTTGCGGCTTTGAAATGCCGCGCGGCGGTTTGCACGCCTCCGTCCAGTCGTGACAGATAGTCGAGCAGCACATTGCGCAATGCGCGGCGGCCCGCGCTTGCTGCGTCGGGACTGAATGGATTGTTGTCACCCAGACTTGCGTAGAGGGTCTCGAAGCGATCCTTGTTGGTGAACGCGATGAAGGTGGCAAGCGCCTCACGTGCGGCAAAGATAGCGTCGGGGTCGATCTCCTTGCCGATTTCGCGCGCGATGTCCGCCTCGCTCGGCAACGTCAAGGCAAGCGCCCGGTAGGCCGGCTCCAACCCATCATCTACGGCCATGGTTCCGGCAAGTTCACCAAGTCTCGCCGTGAACTCCGGCTTCTTGCCGCCGCGCTGGCGGCGGAAAGCGGCGATCAGGGCATCGGTGAAAAGCGTATTCACAGCCTGCCAACGCGAGAATTCGTCCCGGTCGTGCGCGGCCAGGAAGAACTGATCGTCGGCCTTTTGCATGACCGACAATGTTACCGGCGCCGAGAAGCCGCGATTGAGTGAGAGCGCAGGTCTTTCGGCAAGCCCGCTGAAACGGATGGTATGACGGCGCTTGCGAACATGGATGACGCCATTCTCGACGGTCGCGCCGTCGACCGCTTTGTACGCCAAATCCTTGCCGCCTTTTCCGACCAGGCCAAAGGCCAGTGGAATGTGCATCAGCCGCTTGCGGCTTTCGGACGGTGTTGGCGGACCCGATTGCTCGATTTCAAGCGTTAATTGCTTTTCCGTGGCGTCGTATTGCGAGCTAACAGTCAGGTTCGGCGTTCCGGCCTGATTGTACCAGAGCGCAAACTGCGAGAGGTCGCGTCCTGAGACGTCCGCGAATACCTGGACGAATTCCTCGATTGTCGCGGCTTGTCCGTCGTGGCGCAGGAAATAAAGGTCCATGCCGGCTCGAAACGTTTCCGCGCCAAGCAGGGTGCGGATCATGCGCACCACTTCGGAACCTTTTTCGTAGACGGTTGCCGTATAGAAGTTGTTGATCTCGCGATAGCGGCGTGGCCGGACCGGATGCGCCAATGGCCCCTGGTCTTCAGGGAACTGGAGTGCCCGCAATGTCCGCACTTCGGCAATGCGTTTGACGCCGCGCGAACGCTGGTCAGCCGAGAACTCGTGGTCTCGGTAAACGGTCAGGCCCTCTTTCAGGCAGAGCTGGAACCAATCGCGGCAAGTGATTCTGTTGCCTGTCCAATTATGGAAATACTCGTGCGCGATAATCGCTTCGATGTTGGCGAAATCGGCGTCGGTCGCAGTCTCCTCGTCGGCCAGCACATACTTGTCGTTGAAGATGTTGAGCCCCTTGTTCTCCATCGCTCCCATGTTGAAATCCGACACGGCAACAATGTTGAAAACATCAAGGTCGTATTCGCAGCCGAAGACCTCTTCATCCCATTTCATCGAGCGTTTGAGGGCGTCCATTGCGTAGCCGGCAAGACGTTCCTTGCCATGCTCGACATAGATGCCCAGCGCCACTTCGCGGCCTGACATGGTGACGAAGCGATCTTCGATTTTGCCGAGATCGCCCGCCACGAGCGCAAAGAGATAGGAAGGCTTCGGGTGAGGGTCTTTCCAGACGGCATAGTGCCAGCCATCGGCAAGGTCGCCGCTCTCGACCGGGTTGCCGTTGGACAGGAGCAGCGGAGCCTCCTTGCGGGAAGCCTCGATGCGAACTGTATAGACGGACAGGATATCCGGGCGATCGAGGAAGTAGGTGATGCGCCGGAAGCCTTCCGCTTCGCACTGCGTGCAATAGACATTGCTCGAACGGTAGAGACCCATCAAAGCTTCGTTGTGGGCCGGATCGATCAGGGTTTCGATGACGAGCGTGAAGCGCGCTTTGGCAGGCGGCGAATTCAGGACAAGTTGGTCCGGACCGGCAATGTAGCCTGATGCAGGTACGACCTTGCCATCCACCTCGATACGCCGAAGCGTCAAACCATCTCCATCGAGGACAAGCGGCGTAACAGTCGGTCCTTCGGCGCGGCGCTCGACCGTCAATTCAGCGACAACGACGGTTGCTTCCGGTGAAAGGCGAAAGGTCAACCGCGTCTGCGGAATGAGATAGTCGCTTGGCCTGTAGTCCTCAAGCTTGAAGACCTGGCCGGTATCTGTGCGCATCCGCTTGCTTTCCTTTCGTTTTTGGTTAGGCGAGGCAAAGCCGTTGGCCCAAGACACCCAAAGCCCGGTTCTTTACATGAAACGGTGCCTCGTCAACATGCCAACAAGACCGGCACACACCTACGCGACAACAAGGGACGCAACTTCAACGTGACTTCATCGCAAGTCCCCGCGTCGCGGGGCGCTCTAACTGCAATCGCGCTGAAAGTCATGTCGGTAGCGATTTTCGTTGCAATGTCGTCGCTGATCAAGTCGGCTGGGGCGTTGCCCGCCGGCCAGATCGTGTTCTTCAGGTCCTTTTTTGCCGTTTTCCCGATCCTTGTTTTCCTCCTCTACAAGCGCGAACTCCGTACCGCCTTTGCAACAAAGCGCCCCGTTGGTCACATATTTCGCGGGGTCGTTGGTGTGTGCTCCATGGGCTTCACCTTCTTTGCCCTGACACGGCTGCCACTGCCAGATGCGATAACGCTGAACTACGCGCAGCCGTTGCTTGTTGTCGTGTTCAGCTCGCTTTTTCTTGGCGAGGCGATCCGCTTTTACCGCTGGAGCGCGGTCGCGGTCGGGTTGATAGGTGTCGTCATCATCTCATGGCCTGAACTGACGCTGTTGAGCTCTGGATCGGCGATGGACGATCAGGAAGTGCTTGGCGTGATGGCGGCGCTGGCCGGTGCGGGCAGTTCTGCGGTGGCAGCACTTCTAGTTCGCAATCTGGTTCACAGCGAGCGCACGGCGACCATCGTGCTTTGGTTTTCGATGATGGCCAGCGTGTTGGCGCTTTTGACGATTCCCTTTGGCTGGGATGTGATGAGTTCGACACAAATGATGCTGCTAATCGCTGCCGGCTTTTGTGGCGGCATAGCGCAGATCCTCATGACCGCCGCTTACCGGCATGCCGAGGTTTCCGTGGTCGCTCCGTTCGAATACACGTCTATGATCCTTGCCATCGTCGTCGGCTATGTCGTCTTCGACGATGTGCCGACCGTCTACATGCTGGTCGGCGGCCTGATTGTTGTCGCGGCCGGAATTTTCATCATCTTCCGCGAACGGCAGCTTGGCTTGGAGCATGCGCGGGCCCGGAAAGTCACGCCATCCCAAGGGTGACTCGGCTGGCCGCTATGCCAGTGATCGCAGTTTCATCTTGACTTCGAGGAAGTCGCGCCACGCCAAACGCTTGTGCGCAGGCGTCCTGAGCAGATAGGCGGGATGAAGCGTCGGCATCGCAGGGATGGTCGCCCCCGATGCGGCAGAATAAGTGCGCCAGTTGCCCCTCAAACGCAGGATGCCTTCGGTGGTGTTGAGCAGTGTCTTGGCCGAGGCTCCGCCAAGATGAACCAGCACTTTGGGGCCGACCAGTTCGATCTGCCGTTCGATGAAAGGTCGACAGATTTCGGTTTCATGCGGGGTAGGGGCGCGGTTGCCGGGCGGGCGCCAGGGAATGACGTTGGCAATGTAGACAGTGTCCCTGTCGAGCCCGATCGCCGCCAGCATCCGGTCGAGAAGCTGGCCTGAACGGCCTACGAATGGCCGCCCTTCCATATCCTCGTCGCGCCCCGGCGCTTCGCCGACACACATGATGTCGGCTTGCGGGTTGCCATCAGCAAAAACCAGGTTCTTCGCGGTAGATTTCAGGTTGCAGCCGTCGAATGAGGCCATCCGCTCGCGCAATTCCTCGAGGCTCGTAGCCCCGGCAGCCAACTGCCGCGCCATGGCTGCCTGTTGCTCGTCCGGGACTGCCGCTATGGTCGCACGTTGAGGGGAGGGCGCGGGTTGAGCAGCCGCCGGCTGGAGGCTGCGCCTTGGCTCGCGTGGCTGGGAGGATGCGCCTGATGTTTTGGGCGGCGCGTCAGCTTGCCTCGCTACCTGTGTGAGCCGGTTCACCGGTTCATCGGTCAGCGCATCGTCCACCCCTGCTTCAGCATAGAAGGCAAGAAGGGCGTTGAGTTCGGAAAGGGGATCGGGAGCGGCGGCAGTCATGGCGGCACATTCGACGTATGAACCCCGCTTTGCAAGTTCACATTGAGCGGATTTTCGGATTTCACGTGGAGGGGATGCGCGGATCCTGCACCAGATAGAACGTCCAACGGGGCGTGTAATCGGTGACGAGAAACTGGAAAGACACCGATGTCAGCGGATCGACCTGTCCGGTAGTGAAAAGCAGCCGGTCATAAGGTTCGAAATCGCGGTCAAACTTCGCGAAGTTGCTGGATATGATGTTGGTCGGCGACTTGTTGCGCTGGTCGAAGGAAAGTCCGTCACCGAATACGCTCGGCCGGTCGAGTATTTCCTGCAACTCGAATTCAAACTCGATCCAGGGGTGGCCGCTGTTGTTGAGTGCCTCGATGCGCATGTAGAGGACGCCGTTGACATAGTCGCCCGAAGGGTCGAACGGCCGTATCTCGCGCCGCGCACGAATGGTGAGCGTTACTGGTGTTGCCGATTGGAATTCCTCGGAAATGACGATCGGGTCGTCTTGCGTGCCTTTCCCCGATACGCCCGTGATCTCGAACCCGCCAAGTTCATCCGAGAATGTGTACGCGCCTGCCGGCCACAGCTTCTGCTCGTCGGCATGGACAGGCATTCCATTTGCTGCCGTTACCAGGAAAACCAAAGCTGTCAGCAGCCCCGCGTGGCCGGGCAGCCGCAGAAAGCGCGTCAATGACAAGCCCCGCCGTCCAAAGGTGCGCATGCGCCCACTATGGCCGATAAGCATGCTGGCGCACACTCAAAAAACCGCGATGGTTCCGCTAGGTAGGGGTGTACGATAAATTGACGTTTACGTGAACGTAAAATACTGCGAAACTACCGTTTGCCGAGGGAAAACACAGCTGTTCTGATGCCACCGGTTTTCCGTCGCGATTTGATGCGCTATGGAGCGCGGGAGCCAGCACAGTATCGGCCAGCCAGTGCGGAGGGATTGATGAGCGAAATCGAGCGCGAGAGCATGGAGTTCGACGTGGTTATCGTCGGCGCGGGGCCGGCCGGACTGGCCGCTGCGATCCGTCTCAAGCAGGTCAATCCGGACTTGTCGGTGGTTGTGTTGGAAAAGGGCGGCGAGGTCGGCGCTCATATCCTTTCAGGCGCGG
>MKRZ01000173.1:0-261 GCA_001897075.1 Mesorhizobium sp. 61-13
GCCGTCGCGCCGATGATGATGGCGCTTTCCGGCGATGACAAAAGCCCGCCGCTGCAACTCGCAGGCGAAGTCGTCAGGAAGATTGTCTTGCATCCTTTCATTATCGCCACGGCGTTTGGCGTTGCGGCGGCCTTTTTCGAACTCAAGCCACCTGTGCCCGTTGAGCGGTTGCTTGTCTATCTGTCGAGCGCTGCCGCGCCGTGCGCGCTCTTTGCCATGGGGGTCACGCTGGCCTTGCGGCCTTTGAAGCGCGTGCCGCAC
>MKRZ01000173.1:309-8401 GCA_001897075.1 Mesorhizobium sp. 61-13
CAATTTTTCGGAAACATGGCTGTTTTCGGCGGTGCTTCTCGCGGCTCTGCCAACGGCGACGAACGTATTTGTCATAGCCCAGCAATATGGCGTGTGGGTCGAACGCGCCTCGGCAAGCGTGCTCATCACAACTTGCCTTTCGGTGTTGACCGTGACGGGGCTGCTCTACGCCATCACCCACGGCATATTGCCGCCTGATCTATTTCCGTAGGGTGCTGGTGAGGGCGGAAAAGCCGCTTCCCGGCCGCAACCCTTCGCGCATGAAGAAGGCGCGCAGCGGGGCGAAGGCGCGAAGCACATCCAATCCGGCACTGCGGGCCATCTGGGCGGGCAGCATGTTGGACAGAAGCGTCATGTTGAGCAGGTTGACCGCACTGCTGCGGGCGAGGATATCCGGGCGGCGTTTGAAGTCATAGGCCGACAGCGCTGTGGCATTTCCAGGGTCAGGTCGGTTTTTTACAGCAACATCAATAAGATCAGAAATATCCCTCATGCCTAGATTGAGCCCTTGTGCCCCAATTGGCGGGAAAACGTGTGCCGCTTCTCCAACCAGCGCGACCCGGCTATTTGCAAAGCGCCAAGGTGTAGTGGCCGAAAGCGGATAAATCTGCCGCCCGCTGTCAACCGTCACGCGACCAAGCATCGACTGCATCTTTTCCTCGATGCGCGCTGACAGCGTTCCGTCATCGAGTGCTGCCAATTCCTGCGCGGTTTCCGGCTTGACCACCCAGACAAGGCTGGAACGTTTGCCCGGTAGCGGAACTTGCGTGAACGGCCCGGTTTCGGTGTGAAACTCGGTCGATGTGAAGGCATGGTCGCTGGTGTGGGCAAAATTCAGCACCAGAGCAGCTTGCGGATAGCTGCGCGTGGAAACGGCAATGCCGGCCGCCTCCCGGGCTTGCGAGAGCCTTCCGTCCGCTGCAACGGCCAAAGGTCCGCTGATCTCGCTGCCATCGGTCAGCACAGCGACAGCGCGGTCTGCTTCGAGCCGCCAAGCGGAGACGAGAGACTTATGCCATTCGATTGCCGGCTGCGACGCCACCGTTTCCGCGAGCGTCTGGTTGAGGACGGCATTGGGCATGTTCAAGCCAAACCGATGTTCGTCGATCTCGCTGGCGCGGAACGTGACGACGGGGCTGCGAATCAACCGGCTGGTCGCATCGACAATGCGCATGATCTTGAGCGGCGCTGCCTTGTGCGCCAGCGGCTTCAGGACGCCCAACCGATCCAGCATCGCAAGAGCCGGGTTCATCAGCGCGGTCGTGCGGCCATCCTGGGTACCGACTTCGGGCCCCACCAACGACACGCCAAACCCGGCATCGGCAAAGGCGAGCGCGGCGATCAGCCCGGCGGGGCCGGTTCCTGCAACGATGACGCGTTGATCGAATTTCTGGGTCGTCATGAGAGCGGCTCCGTATGCGCCAAGTATATCCCACGCGGCATTGGCTTCAACGCGACGTTTCAGCCGATCCATTCAATGAGATCGACGGACGAATGATATTTCTTGTGCGGCCAGCTTGCCTGCTATTAGGTTCGCATTGACCGTAGACCGCGCTTGGCCGATCAAGGAAAGCGTTTGACGCCATTGCAAACTGGACTGGCGGGCTGTGAAAAAGAGTGTAACTGGCAAGAAAATCCGGGATCGTATCCCGCGACCCAAGAAAAAGGTGACATGGCCGCAGGCGCGCGCCTTTTCGGTTCACCTGCTTACCGCATCGGGCTCTTTCCTCGCATTCGTATCGCTGGTGGCAGCGAGCGAGGAACGATGGACGGCGATGTTCTGGTGGTTGGGACTTGCCCTGTTCGTCGATGGCATCGACGGGCCGATTGCACGAAAGCTCGAGGTCAAGGAAATCCTGCCGACCTGGTCGGGCGAACTGCTCGACAACATCATCGACTACGTCACCTACGTGCTGATCCCGGCCTTCGCGCTCTATCAATTCGGCTTGATGGGCGAGGGGCTTTCATTCCTTTCAGCCGCGATCATCGTGGTTTCCAGCGCGATCTACTACGCGGACACCGGCATGAAGACGAAGGAGAACTTCTTCAAGGGCTTCCCCGTCGTCTGGAACATGGTGGTGTTCACGCTGTTCGTCGTCGGGCCGGGCGAATGGGTTTCGTTCGCGGTGGTCGTCGTCGCCGGGCTGCTAACCTTCGTGCCAATCAATTTCCTGCATCCGGTGAGGGTGAAACGCCTGCGCCCGATCAATCTGACCGTCACACTGTTGTGGTGTGCCTTTGGAGCGCTGGCTCTCGCTGAATCTGCCCTGGCCCAATTTTACAGCCAGATCGGTGTGCTTGCCAAAAATGTCAGCCAGTTCACGAAGATAGGCATCACCATCACCGGTCTCTACCTGTTCTGCATCGGTGGTGTGATGCAATTTTTCCCCAATCTCGGTGCCAAGAAAGCCTGAACATGCCCAAATCAATTCGTATCCACGCTCATGGCGGGCCGGAAGCTCTCGTCTATGAGGACGTCGATGTGGGCCACCCGGCAACTGGGCAAGTCAGGGTCAAGCACACCGCCATCGGCCTGAATTTCATCGATGTCTACTATCGCTCCGGACTTTATCCGGCACCTGATGGCTTGCCGCTGACACCGGGCAGCGAGGCGGCTGGAACGGTCGTGGAAGTGGGGCAAGGGGTCGATTGGCTGAAGCCGGGCGACCGCGTTGCCTATGCCGTGAAGCTCGGCGCTTATGCCGAGGAACGCGTGATCGACGCCGATCAGCTCGTCAAAATTCCCGCTGGCATCAGCGACGAGCAGGCAGCGGCGATGATGCTGAAGGGCATGACCGCCGAGTATCTTTTGCTGCGCACCTTCAAGGTGAAGGCCGGCGACACTGTCCTCTACCATGCTGCGGCCGGCGGCGTCGGCCTCATCCTTGGTCAGTGGGCGAAGCATCTGGGGGCAACCGTCATCGGCACCGCAGGTTCGCCCGACAAGATCGAACTGGCCAAGGCGCATGGCTTCGATTACGTCATCGACTACCGCAAGCAGGATTTCGTTGCCGAAGTGGCGAAGATCACGGGTGGCCGAAAATGCGATGTGGTCTACGATTCGGTCGGTAACGATACGTTTCCGGGTTCGCTCGATTGCCTGCGTCCGCTGGGCACTTTCGTGTCATTCGGGCAGTCGTCGGGGCCAATACCACCCTTCGGCATCAATCTGCTTGCCCAGAAAGGTTCGCTGTTCGCAACCCGGCCGACGCTGTTCGTCTACAATGCAAAGCGCGCCGATCTGGAGGCTTCTGCAAAAGCCCTCTTCGATGTCGTGGCGAGCGGAGCAGTCCAGATCAAGATTAATCAGCGATATGCGCTGAAGGATGCCGCGCAGGCGCATGCCGATCTTGAGGGGCGCAAAACCACCGGCACGACTATCCTTCTCCCATAGTAGCATTCCCAACTGGCCCTGAAATTCTTGAAGCTCTTTCAAGTTGCGGGACGCTTTGCGTAATTTCCCAGTCGCGCCTACGATAGTCGCGGGAACACAGAACATATCTGGCATACCGGATGGGAGGCACTGTGAGTTTACAAGAGAACGCTGTGAACCTGTTGGAGGTTCGCGGCCTTACCAAGATATTCGGCTCACTCAAGGCTTGCGATCACATCGATTTGGCAATCGCCAAAGGCGAGATCCATGCTTTGCTTGGAGAAAACGGCGCGGGTAAATCCACGCTGGTGAAGATGCTGTTCGGCTCGCTGGAGCCGAATGCGGGCGATATCTTCTGGAATGGCCAGAAGGTAGGCATTCCAAACCCCGGAGCCGCCAAGAAGCTTGGCATCGGCATGGTGTTTCAGCATTTCTCGCTTTTTGAAGCGCTGACGGCAGCGGAGAACATCGCGCTGTCGCTGGATGACGGCGCGCCAATCGGCACCATTGCCGCCAAGGCGAGGGCGCTTTCCTACAGCTACGGCCTGCCGCTCGATCCTGATTCGCTGGTCGGCGATCTGTCGGTGGGCGAGCGCCAGCGTATCGAGATCATCCGCTGCCTTCTGCAGACGCCGCAGCTCATCATTCTCGACGAGCCGACTTCGGTTTTGACGCCGCAGGAAGCGGACAAGCTGTTCGAAACGCTGGAACGGCTGCGCTCTGAGGGCAAATCGATCCTCTACATCTCGCATCGCCTCGAAGAGGTGAAGCGCATGTGCGACCGCGCCACGGTGCTGCGGCACGGCAAGGTGGTTGGCCATTGCAATCCACGCGAGGAAACCGCTGCATCGTTGGCGCGAATGATGGTGGGCAACGAGGTCCATGCGGTTGTGCGCCAGCCGGTCGAAGGGATTGAGAAAGCGCAGTCGCTGCTTGAGGTCGTCAATCTCAACCGCCAGCCGGCAACGCCGTTTTCCATTCCCTTGAAGAACATCAACCTGTCGGTTCGCGCCGGCGAGGTCATCGGCATCGCCGGCGTGGCTGGAAACGGCCAGGGCGAATTCTTCGAAGCGGTTTCAGGTGAAGTGCTGCAGAACGATACCGCTTCGGTGCGCATACGCGGCAAGAACGCCGGCGGACTTAGCATAACGGGCAGGCGGCTTCTCGGAGCCGCATTCGTACCGGAAGAGCGGCTTGGTCACGGTGCGGCCCCGCGCATGAAACTGTCTGAAAACCTGCTTTTGTCGCGCCATGCAACCGATGGAAAAATGTTCGTCGGAGCGGGCGGCATGGTCAACAGCAGTAGCATCTACAGCGCCGCTCAGCGGATTATCGAGGTGATGGACGTTCGCAAGAGCGCTCCTGACCCGGAAGCAGCCGCGCTATCCGGCGGCAATCTGCAGAAGTTCATCGTCGGGCGCGAACTCGACCGCAAGCCTTCCGTCATGGTGGTCAACCAGCCGACATGGGGTGTCGATGCCGGCGCTGCCGCGCATATCCGACAGGCGCTGATCGAACTGGCGCGCAGCGGGTCGGCCGTCCTGGTGATCAGCCAGGACCTTGATGAATTGTTCGAGATTTCCGACTCGATTGCCGTCATGCACCACGGCGAATTGTCGAAACCAATGCCCATTGCCGAAGCCACCTTCGAAAAGGTGGGCTTGCTGATGGGTGGCGCCGAGACCGGCCATCCCGAACATGCAGCGGAGGTCGCGTGATGCGCCTTGAACTGGTAAAACGCCCGCAGCGCTCGATGCTGTTTTCGATGCTGTCGCCGTTCATCGCCTTTGCACTGACGATCATCGCTGGTGCGATCATGTTCGCCTTTCTCGGCGTCAATCCGGCAACGGCGCTCTTCACCTACTTCATTTCGCCGATTACCGAGGTGTGGCAGATCCACGAACTGGCGATCAAGGCAGCGCCGCTGATCCTTATCGCGGTCGGGCTTTCCATCTGCTACCGGGCCAATATCTGGAACATTGGAGCGGAAGGACAATTTGTCTTCGGCGCGATTATCGGTTCGATCGTCCCGGTCCTTTACCCGGAATTGCAGGGGCCGTTCGTATTGCCGATGATGCTTCTCATGGGCATGGTCGGCGGGGCGCTCTACGCCGGCATACCGGCATTCCTGAAGGCGCGTTTCGGCACCAATGAAATCCTGACCAGCCTGATGCTGGTCTATGTCGCCCAACTCTTCCTGGACTGGATGGTCCGTGGCCCCTGGCGCGATCCGAAAGGTTTCAACTTCCCGCAAACGGTGCAGTTCAACAGTTCGGCGGTCTTGCCGGAACTGATGCCGATGTCGGGCCGAGCCAATCTGGGTTTTGTGTTTGCCCTCATCGCCGCCGTACTGGTCTGGTTCATGATGAGCCGGATGCTGAAGGGCTTCGAAGTTCGGGTGCTTGGTTCCAGCCCGCGGGCAGGGCGCTTCGCAGGTTTCAGTCTGAACCGCATGGTGTTCTTCGCGTTCATGCTTTCGGGCGCGCTGGCGGGTCTCGCCGGAATTTCCGAGGTTTCTGGCGCGATCGGCCAGCTTCAGCCGAGCATATCGCCGGGCTACGGCTTCACAGCCATCATCGTTGCCTTCCTTGGGCGTCTTAACCCGCTTGGCATTGTCGCTGCGGGTTTGGTGCTGGGTCTCACTTATCTCGGTGGCGAGGCAGCCCAAAGCGTGCTCGGCATTTCCGACAAGGTTGCCCGGGTTTTCCAGGGCATGCTGCTGTTTTTCGTGCTCGGTTGCGACACGCTGATCCACTACCGCATCCGGCTGGTTGGGCTTGGGGCATCCAAACCGCAAGTCGCGGCAAAGCTTGAGGAGGCACGCTGATGGATATCACCGTCAACATATTGATGACGATTGCCACGGCCGCTACCCCGCTGCTGATCGCTGCAATCGGTGAACTGGTGGTCGAGCGCTCCGGCGTTCTCAACCTTGGCGTTGAAGGCATGATGGTGATGGGAACCATCGGCGGTTTCGGTGCTGCGTATCTGACCGGAAATCCGTGGATCGGCCTGTTCGCGGGCATTGCGCTCGGTGCGTTGTTCTCGCTGCTGTTTGCGGTGATGACGCTCTCGCTTGCCACCAACCAGGTGGCGACCGGCCTTTCGTTGACGATCCTGGGCCTTGGCCTGTCCGGCATGATGGGCACGAACTTCGTCGGTCTTCCCGGCGAACGCCTGCCCAACCTCTACATTCCGGTGCTGACGGATATCCCGGTGATCGGCAGGTTGCTGTTCGGCCAGGATCCGATCTTCTATTTGTCCATCGTTCTGGTGATCGCGGTTGCCTGGTTCCTGTTCAGGACCAGGACCGGACTTACGCTGCGTTCGATTGGCGACAGCCACACTTCTGCCCACGCGCTTGGCATCCAGGTTATCCGCTATCGCTATCTGGCGGTGATTTTCGGCGGCGCCTGTGCCGGTCTTGCCGGTGCTCATCTGTCGCTGGTCTACACGCCGCAGTGGGTCGAGAACATGACCGCCGGTCGCGGCTGGATCGCGCTTGCGCTCGTCGTGTTCGCTTCGTGGCGTCCGCTCAGGGTGCTCGCAGGCGCCTACATCTTTGGCGCGGTGTGGATCGGCCAGCTTCATGCACAGGCTTTTGGCATTCCTGTGCCTTCGCAGTTTCTTTCTTCGCTGCCCTATCTGGCAACCATCGTGGTTCTTGTTCTAATCTCGCGCAACAAGCGCCTGACCATGATGAATACGCCTGCTTCCCTTGGGCAGCCATTCGTGCCAGATCGCTAACAACAAGCAGAAGCCAAATGGCTAAACACAGAGAGGTAACATGATGAAAAAACTGCTTATTGCGCTTGCAGCTACGGCTGCGACGCTTTCCTTTGCTGCGGCAGCGCAAGCACAGGAAAAACTGAAGGCCTGCTGGGTCTATGTCGGTCCGATCGGCGACTTCGGTTATTCCTATCAGCACGACCAGGGGCGTCTCGCGGTAGAGAAGCAATTCGGCGACAAGGTCGAGACGGCCTACCTCGAGAACGTCGCGGAAGGTCCGGACGCAGAGCGCGCCTTCGAGCGCCTTGCCCGTCAAGGCTGCAAGATCATCTTCGGAACCTCGTTCGGCTTCATGGACGCCGAGGTCAAGGTCGCTGCGAAGTTCCCGGACATCAAGTTCGAGCACGCCACCGGCTACAAGATGGGCGACAATCTGGGCATCTACAACGCGCGCTTCTATGAAGGCCGCTACGTGATCGGCCAGATCGCTGCCAAGCAGTCGAAGGCAGGCGTCGCCGGTTACATCGTGTCGTTCCCTATCCCGGAAGTCGTGATGGGCATCAACGCCTTCATGCTGGGTGCGCAGTCCGTCAATCCTGACTTCAAGGTCAAGATCGTCTGGGTCAACTCGTGGTTCGATCCCGGCAAGGAAGCCGACGCTGCCAAGGCCCTGTTCGACCAGGGCGCCGACATCATCGTGCAGCACACCGATTCGACCGCGCCGCTGCAGGTTGCCCAGGAGCGTGGCCTGCATGGCTTCGGTCAGGCTTCGGACATGATCACCTTTGCGCCTAAGTCGCAGTACACCGCAATCGTCGACGATTGGGGTCCGTACTATATCGAGCGCATCGGCGAAGTGCTCGCCGGCACCTGGAAACCGGAAGACCGCTGGGAAGGCATCAAGGAAGGCGCGGTGCACATGGCGCCTTACACCAACCTGCCTGACGATGTCGCAGCCAAGGCCAAGGAGACCGAAGCCAAGATCGCTGG
>MKRZ01000174.1 GCA_001897075.1 Mesorhizobium sp. 61-13
GAATTCCACAAGCATGGCGGCTCGCCGGCAATCCAGCTCTCTTACGACTCGCCCTTCCTGACCAAGGCCAAGCAGGCGCTGTCGGACGAATGGCCGAAGCCTGCCGTCATGATCGCGATGGGCGGGTCGATCCCCATCGTCGGCGATTTCCAGACCTATCTCGGCATGGAATCGCTTCTCGTCGGTTTCGGTCTCTCCGACGACCGCATACATTCGCCGAACGAGAAGTACGAGCTTTCTTCATTCCACAAGGGGCAGCGTTCCTGGGCGCGCATCCTCGACGCGCTGACACGGTGAGATCGTCATGAGCAACAGCAATATCCGTTTCCACAAGGGCGACCTTCCCGACCTTGCCAACTACGATGTCGATGCGGTTGCCATCGACACCGAGACGCTGGGGCTGAACCCGCATCGCGACCGCTTGTGCGTGGTGCAGATTTCGCCGGGCGACGGCAGCGCCGACGTCATCCAGATCGCGGCTGGGCAAAAGCGCGCGCCGAACCTCGTCAGCCTGCTGCGCAACCGCAAGGTCACCAAGCTGTTCCATTTCGGGCGCTTCGATATCGCCGTGCTCTATCAGGCCTTCGGCGTTATGGCCGAGCCGGTTTTCTGCACCAAGATCGCCTCGCGGCTCACCCGCACCTATACAGATCGCCACGGCCTGAAGGACATCTGCAACGAGTTGCTCGGCGTCAGCCTGTCCAAGCAGCAGCAGTCGTCGGATTGGGCGGCGGAGACGCTTTCGCCCGAACAACTCGAATATGCGGCTTCCGACGTGCTCTACCTGCACCGCCTGCGCGATGTGCTGGCCGGGCGTCTTGCACGCGACGGCCGCACCAAAGAGGCCGAAGCCTGTTTCCGCTTCCTGCCGACGCGTGCGAAACTCGACCTCATGGGCTGGGAAGAAGAGGATATCTTCGCTCATAGCTGAGGGCGGAACCTCTTTCACCCTGTAGCGTTGTGCCGGTCAGAAGAGGGGGATGAGCATGCCCGAACGTCAGCCGATTTCCACTGCGCCCAAGGATGGGTCGAAGGTCACCGTCTACTGGACGGATGGCGACGGCGTCATGAATGAATCGCCGGCGCGCTTTGATGCCGGCGATGGCGCATGGTGGGCTTACACCGACAGCAGCACGCAAAAGAAAATCGAGCCGACAAGCTGGCGTCCCGCCTCGTCCGACGACGAGGAAGACTAGCGGTCCCTGCCATTCGGGTCGCCGGATGTAAGTGCTGGCGACGTTGCCAGCTTTCCCATACGTTGTGACTGTTGAAACTGGAGGTTGATTCGGAGCGCTGCTTCGCCTCAGCCATTTGTTCTCGGAGGGAATGCCATGGGTGCGGAAAGTCTCATCATATTCCTTATCATCGGTGCGATTGCCGGTTGGTTGGCCGGTCTTATCGTCAAGGGCTACGGCTTCGGCCTGCTCGGCAACATCGTCGTCGGCATCGTCGGCGCCTTCATTGCCGGCTGGCTGTTTCCGACGATCGGCCTTGCTTTTGGCGGCGGTATCGTGGCCGCGATCATTCACGCCACCTTGGGCGCGGTGATCCTGCTGTTCCTGATCCGTCTCGTAAAATCCGCCTGAATTAACCGCGAAGGAGCGCGCCTTTGAACAGGAATACGCTTTACCTCATCATCGGCGCGCTCGTCGTCGCGGTCATCGCCTTGGGCGTCTATGTTTACCGCGAGGAATCGAAGCCCGCGGGCGTCGAACTCAAGATCGACGACAGCGGCATTTCAATAGAACAGAACTGAACAGAATTTCGCCGCCCCGTGGGACGGCGATATGCATAGGCTAAGACTTCGCGGGTTGCGTGGCCCTTAGCCTACTGCGCGCCGTGCTCCCGCATATCGATCTGCCACGACGGGCGAAGGTCCGCCGTCGATCAGAAGCCCGGTAATGCGGGCGAAACCGGCAAATGACTTTCTTGCTTCTTCCGCGCTCATCTGGGCGGCCATTGCTGCCGAACAGCAATTCAACGCGCAGCGATAGACCGGGCCGCGACGGCCAACGGGCCACTCGCGCAGGAAAACCATCGCTTCTACGACATTCTCGATCTCCTCGACCGATTGTCCGGACCCTCGTGACACGCGGACAGGCGAGAAGAATTGCAGGCGATCCATCAAACACCTCCCTTCGATAGTTGCTATCGACTTTTATTGTTATGGCTGACAACCGGATTTAACGACGGCTACGCCTCAAGGTTCCAATCAAAAGCCAATTCATGGCAAAAATAATGCGGACCGGCCGGAGCGGATCAAATTGATTGGGATCGGCTTGCGAGAGGCGGCGGGCCCGCGAATGTGATCAGCGATGCTGATGACCTTTCGGCGTGTTTGCAGTATAATTCGAGGCACGGACTTGGGGCCACCACCTTTCGAAAGGAGGTTGCCATGAGACACCAAACAAGGGACCAGCTACAGGCGATAGCCGAGGTCCGAATTGATCCGGTACGGCCAACAATGGACCGCAACCAGCGCCTCAATCGCTGGTCGGAGTTGCTTCAACGTGAACCGGCACGGCTTCTCACAGCGCTCACGGGAACGGAATATCGGGCACCGCTGGAACGCAATGCCATGCGCGGCGACAATTCGCCGATCTCCGTTGCGTTTGAGGATGAACTCCTGCGCGAAGAGGGACTGCAGGACGACACATATGGCGAGGCCAAGCGCTTCTTCGAACTGACGGACAACCAACTCCACGAAATCGTCTGCTATTGCCATGTCGGCGCGACGATGCAGGCCGCAAGAGCTGCATCCTGCGTCCGCGCGGCTGTGACCGGACGCGGCTTCTTCGCCGGCCTGCGGGAAACGTTCAGCTAGCGTTGGCGCGCAGACGCAATTTGAAGTTTGGCAGGCTCACGGCGGCGTAGGCAAATCGGCCTGCGTCGCCGCTTTGTCCGGGCTTGCCGGCCGAGGCAATTTTACGCGGCCTGCCCGCTTGCCGTCGAAGATTTGCTCTGGTTTGCTCGCTGGCATGGAAACGAGGGCAGGCCATGTACACTCACATCCTTATCGCCACCGATGGATCAGATGTCGCGAAGAACGGGCTCGACCACGGCCTGTCGCTGGCCAAGGCCCTGTCGAGCAAGGTGACGATCGTCACGGTGACTGAGCCTTTCCCGCTGGTAGCGGGAGCGACGGCAAGCGGATGGGTCGCGGGTCCCGAGGACATCAACCGCTACGAGGCCGGCCAGGAATCCTTCGCCAGGGGCGTGCTGGTGTCGGCCAAGGCGGCTGCGGATTGGGCCGGTGTCACGGCGGATACCTTGCATGTCCCCGATCGTTGGCCGGCAGACGCCATCATCGAAGTAGCTGAGGCGCGCGGCTGCAACCTCCTCGTCATGGCTTCGCATGGCCGCCGTGGGCTTGGCCGCCTGATCCTGGGCAGCCAGACCGCTGAGGTTCTCGCCCACAGCAAGATCCCGGTGCTCGTCGTCCGCTAGAGCCTCTAACCATTGCCCACATGAGGCCGGCCTGTCGCAGCAGGCCATTGAGGCCGTCGCCTGGATTGCCGGGCGACGGCAGTGCCTTGTCGCGTTCCGGTGATGCCTGCCCAAAATCGGTAGGCAAATTTTTTGAAATTATATCCAAATGAAAACTTGCTTCCTCTCAGGAAATATGCATAATGAGTACTTGCTGATCCCTTCTCTTGGTCCAGCAGCTCCCATACCCTTCCTTGGCCGCCTTCGGGCGGCCTTTTCTTTGGGCGTTCGGGCCTTCTGCGCGCCGGCGGCGCGAGCCATGCCTGCTTGCCTTGGCCGCCAAGCTGGATAAGGAATGCGAGGGGAGATTCTCGCATTGTCTCAGTCTCAGTCCAGAGAACGCTGGCTCGACCGCCTAGCAGATATGTCGCCGGGTTACTTCGGCCTGGTGATGGCCACCGGCATTGTCTCGCTGGCGGCCTTCATGATGGGATTTCCGGGCATCGCCCGGGCGCTGTTCTACCTGAACGGGCTGCAATATTGCGTGCTGTGGGTTCTCTATCTGCTGCGCGCATGGCGCCACCCGCGCCGTTTCTTCGGCGACATGATCGGCCATCTTTCGGGTCCCGGCTATTTCACTGCCGTCGCCGCCACCGGCATCATGGCCAGCCAGTTCATCATCCTTGCCGACGACCGTTTCATCGGCACGCTTTTATGGCTGGTCACCGTCCTGCTCTGGCTGGGCCTGACCTACACCATCTTCACCGCGCTCACCGTCAAGGGCGAGAAGCCGACGCTTGGCACCGGCATCAATGGCGGCTGGCTGCTGGCGGTCGTCGCCACGCAATCGGTCGCGGTTTCGAGCGTGCTTCTGGCAGCGCATGTGGATCAGCCGTGGCGGCTGGAACTCAATCTTCTGGCGCTATCAATGTGGCTGTGGGGCGGCATGCTCTACATCTGGCTGATGGCGCTGATCTTCTACCGCTACACCTTCTTTTCGCTTTCGCCGGGCGACCTCGAGCCGCCTTACTGGATCAATATGGGTGCAATGGCGATCTCGACGCTGGCGGGCTCGCTGCTGATCGAAAACGCTGCTGGCGCGCAGTTCCTGGTCTCGCTCTTGCCCTTTATCAAGGGCTTCACCGTGCTCTACTGGGCCACCGGCACATGGTGGATACCGATGCTGCTCCTGCTCGGCGTCTGGCGCTACATCTATCGCCGCTTTCCGGTCAGCTACGATCCGCTCTACTGGGGCGCGGTGTTTCCGCTTGGCATGTATGCGGCCTGTACCTTCCAGCTTGACCGCGCCATGGAGTTCCATTTCCTGGGGCCGGTTGCCCGCGCATTCTTCTACGCAGCAATTGCCGCCTGGGCCCTCACTTTCGTCGGCATGCTGCACGCCTTGGTACGAAAGCCGCCGAAACCTGCTCTATACGAACCATAAACCCAAGCGGGCGATTTGGATGGAACCCCGGGCACTCCGGCACCATTATGGTCTGGATCGGCTGGTCCGGTCACCTCGGTCGTTCCTACGGATATTTGCACGCGAGACATGCGCAACAGGTTCATATCCCTCCGCAGAGTGACGCGGACAGTTCTCCAATATCTGATGGCGTCGCCGCTGACGTCCGATCCTTATGAGCGCGATCAGCTTTTCCAGACCATCCTGGACAGGCGCGCCGCAATCCTGATCGCGCCGATCAGCACCATCGCGCTGGCAGCCATGGTCGTCTATCACACCTCGGCGAAATGGCCGATCTTGTGGGCCATCGCCGAACTCCTGCTCACCGCGCTTCGCTGGCAGGTCATGGTGGAAGCAAACAGCGCTCCACCGGAAAAGCGCAGGGAGAGCGCCAGCAAGCTTCTGGTGTTTGGCTCACTTTGGAGCATGCTCCTGGGCGGGGCCATCTATCTTTGCATGGCAAGCGGCGTCCTGCCGCTCATCGTGGTGTCGGCGATCATCGGCACCGCCGCGGCCTGCGTCGTCACATCGCGAAACGCCGCCATGCCCCGGCATGCCTTGCTGCTGCTCATCCTTATCGCAGTTCCCTTTGCGGCCGGGCTCGCCCGCTCACCCATCGAGGGCATGACGGTTGCCGCCATGCTGATCATCCCCTGGATCGCCAGCCTCTATCTGTTCGTCGAGCAGAACCACGCGTCCATGCTGCGCATGATCAAGGCCGAGCGCCGGGCGCACACAATGGCGATAACCGACGAACTGACGGGTCTTTTCAACCGCATGCACTTTGCGGAGCG
>MKRZ01000175.1 GCA_001897075.1 Mesorhizobium sp. 61-13
CCGATACTGGTCGACATCGTGCTGATACTGCCCAACGCCGATCGACTTCGGTTCGATCTTGACCAGTTCTGCCAGCGGGTCCTGCAAGCGCCGCGCAATCGAAACCGCCCCACGCAGCGATACGTCGAGGCCGGGGAATTCAGCCGCCGCCGTCGCTGATGCCGAATAGACGGAAGCGCCCGCCTCGCTGACGATCACCTTGGTCGGCTTCGGTGCCGGCATGTCGGATAGCATGTCGGCCACCAGTTTCTCGGTTTCGCGGCTGCCCGTGCCGTTGCCGATGGCTATCAACTCGATGCCATGCTGCCGCACCAGCGCCGAAAGCTCGGCCTGCGTCCCGCGCACATCGTTCCTTGGCGGAAATGGATAGACGGTTGTCGTGGTCACCAGCTTGCCGGTACCGTCCACCACTGCAACTTTCACCCCGGTGCGGATGCCCGGATCGAGCCCCATCGTGGCGCGCGACCCCGCCGGTGCCGCCAACAATAGGTCCTTCAGATTGCGCCCGAACACCTGGATCGCGCCATCCTCGGCTCGCTCACGCAGGTCGCGCATCAGATCGAGCGACAGGTGGAGCGAAAGCTTTATGCGCCAAGTCCAGCCAGCCACCTCCATCAGCCACTGGTCGCCCGGCAACTGCCGTCCGATGGCATAGGCTTCGGCTATCATTCGCTCCACCGGCTTCACCGGCGATGCATCGTCGGCGTCCACCTCGATGTCCAGCGAAAGGATTTCCTCGTTACGGCCGCGCAGCATGGCGAGCGCCCTGTGGCTGGGCGCGGTCGCCCAGCGTTCGACATGGTCGAAATAGTCGGAAAATTTCGCGCCCTGTTCCTGCTTGCCATCCATCACGCGGGCCCGCAGCATGGCACGTTCGTGCATATAGGCGCGCAGCTTTCCGACCAGCTCGGCGTTTTCGGAAAACTGCTCGGCCAGTATATCGCGCGCGCCTTCGAGCGCCGCCTTCACGTCCACCACTTCATCGGTGAGATACCCGGCGGCAAGCTCTGCCGGCACCGCTGCGCGGTCGGCAAGGATCGCCTCGGCGAGCGGACCCAAGCCGCGCTCGCGGGCAATTTCTGCCTTGGTGCGGCGTTTGGGCTTATAGGGCAGGTAGATATCTTCCAATTCCGCCTTTGTCGCCGCCGCCGTGATCCGGGCTTCCAGTTCATCAGTCAGCTTGCCCTGTTCGCGAATGGAAGACAGGATCGTGTCGCGCCTTGCGTCAAGCTCGCGCAGATAGGCCAGCCGCTCTGAAAGCGTACGCAACTGCGTGTCATCCAACCCGCCGGTCACTTCCTTGCGGTATCGAGCGACGAACGGCACCGTCGCCCCTTCGTCCAGTAGGCCAATGGCAGCTGCAGCCTGTTCTGGCCGGGCATTTATCTCGGTCGAAATGAGGGCTGCGAGGCGCTTTACGTCGGTGCTCATGCGGTGTCCCGTATTGTCGATGGGGCCGGGAACATAGGCATCTTCGTCAGCAGCCGCCAGCGTGGATTTTCCACAGGCCGGTGCCGCAAAGGTTCAATTCAGGACGACGATCGACGCGTTAAGCAGCGTGGCGAAGGCAACCCAGAGCGCGTAGGGCACGAACAGCCCTGCCGCCAACCGGTCGCTGCGGCGTGCAGCCTTGATGAACCAGACGATGGTTGCCAGTAGTGCGACGATGACGACAAGCCCCAGCGCCGGTTGCTTCGCACCGAAAAAGATTGGCGACCACGCGAAATTGAGGATGAGCTGCGCCACCCAAAGCTTCATCGGCGTGCTGTGGGCGTCGTGTTCCCAGATGCGCCAACCGGCAATGGCGATGAGCACATAGAGCACCGTCCAGGTGGGGCCGAATATCCAGTTCGGCGGATTGAAGGGCGGCTTGGCAAGCGAGGCATACCATTCTCCCGGCAGCGTGATGAAACCGATCACCAAGCCACCGCCAACGACGACAACCAGAAAGATCGCCAAGGACAGATAGTTTCGCAATGATGCCCCCACATTTGCCGGCAACAGTGCCAGGACTCCTATCTGGGGCGCACGCGCATTGCGTCAAGCAGGGTCAGTCTACGCGACGCAGGGCGCAGAAATAAAAACCGTCGGTGCCGGTAAGCGCCGGCGAAAGCGAAATGCCGCCATTTTCGCCGAAGCGGGCTTGCGCATCGTGACCGGGAAGCCTCGCGCTCCAAAGCTCGCGATGGTCGACAGGGGCGAAATTGCCGCTACGTTTCAGGAAAGCCGAAACCTGCCCGCCGTTTTCCTCCTGGAATACCGAGCAGGTGACATAGGCAAGCAGGCCGCCCCGCTTCACATAGCCTGCGGCTGTATCGAGGATCGCCGCCTGTTCGGATTTGCGAACCTCCAGTTGCCTTTGTGTCAGCCGCCATTTTGCGTCCGGCCGCCGCCGCCACGTACCGCTGCCGGTGCAGGGCGCATCGACAAGCACGATGTCCATGTGTCTTTCCAGCGGTGCAAGCTCGCTATGTTTTGAAACCACCTGGATATTGTGGCTTCCCGCCCGCCGGATGCGGTCGAAGATGGGTGCGAGCCGTACCTTTTCCGCGTCATGGGCGAAAACCTGGCCGTGATTGTCCATAGCGGCGGACAAGGCCAGCGACTTGCCACCCGCTCCAGCGCAATAATCCAGAACCTGCATGCCGGCCGCGGCCCCTGTGAGTTCCGAAACCAGTTGCGACCCTTCGTCCTGAACCTCGAACCAACCCTTCTGGAAAGCCGGTTCGGCCTGCACGTTCGGATGCCTGCCGCTGCCTTCGATGGGTGCGATGCGGATGCCGTTGGAAGCGATTGCCGTTGCGCTTGCTCCGGTTTCCGCCAGTTCCGCCAGTACCTTGGCCCGATCGGCTTTCAGCGTGTTGACGCGCAAGTCCAGCGGTGGGCGCGAGGCAAGCGCTGCGCCTTCACGCGCCCAGGCGTCGCCGAAAGAGGCCTGGATCAGCGGAACGCACCAGTCCGGGCAGTCGGCGCGCACCTCTTGCGGTGCCTCTGAAACCATTCGTTCCGAAATCATCCGCAGTTCCGTCTCATTGAGCGGTTCGGGCGCGAATTTGTCGCCGTCGAGCGCCAAGTTCAGGGACTGAGCCGTCTCGCCCCATTCCAGCAACAGCGCGCCGAAGCCCACTGCGCGCGGCGTATCGGCGTCGAGCAGCCATCCAGCCGATCGCCGCCGCCTCAGCGCGTCATAAACAATGTTGCCGATCGCCGCGCGGTCACCTCCGCCGGCAAAGCGGTGTGACAGGCCCCAGTCCTTCAGCGCTTCCGCTGCGGGCCTGTGCCGTCGGCCGATGTCTTCCAGCACTTCGATGGCTGCCGCCAGCCGTCCGCCCATTCGCATTGTCGATGTCCGCATCAAAAGTAACTTCACGCCGCTCTAAAGCGGCATGGCCCGCTGCACAACCCACTCACTGGACTGATGCGACCCGGCTTCCAAACTTACAGCCTTATGACTACCCTTCGCTTGTGATTCGCAGGCGGGACCCAGACGGATCGGGACAATCACGAGGAGAGGGCAATGAAGACTTTTCTTGCAGAAGTACTTGGTACGTTTCTTTTGGTGTTCATCGGCACTGGCGCCGTTGTCACCGGCGGCTTTGGCGGCGCGCTGCCTATCGGACAGGAAGGCATCGGCCTTGCGTTCGGCATTGGCCTGATCGCCGCGGCTTATGCAATCGGACCCATTTCAGGCGCGCACCTCAACCCAGCGGTGACGCTCGGTGTCTTCCTCGCCGGCCGCATGCCGGCCAAGGACGTCATCCCCTACTGGATCGCGCAGGTTATCGGCGGCTTGCTCGCGCCGCTGGCGCTGTGGGTCATCGTCGCCGGCAAGGTCGGCGGCCATACCACCGGCTTTGCGCCAAACGGATGGGATCCTGCGGCCTATGGCGTCTCGTCGGCATTCCTGACGGAAGTCATCGCAACATTCACCTTCGTCATCGTCATCCTCGGCGTCACTAGCGCCAAGCACACCACGGCGTTTGCAGGCCTCGTGATTGGCCTGACGCTGGCGGCGCTTCACTTCGCTTTCATCCCGGTGTCAGGCAACTCGCTCAATCCGGCGCGGGCGATCGGCCCGGCGCTGTTTACCGGCGGCGCGGCTATCGGTCAGCTTTGGCTCTACATTGTCGCCCCGATGATCGGAGGCGCAATTGCTGGCATCGTTGCCAAGACCAACGTGTTCGAGAAGGATTGATCGAACACCTAGAACGACAAAAGGGCCCTGCGGGGCCCTTTTTTTGTTGCTGGCGGCATTTGTAAGGCGCAATCACGGCGGGCTGTGATGGCGTCGATTGGACTAGCGGACGGAACCGGTCATAGTGGTATCGATGGCGTTTGCGCGCGGCGTCCGCTCGGTTCCGGCAAAGGTAGCAAGAATGGCGAGCGCCACGACGACCGGGATAAACAACACAGCGATACGGGCCTGAAGGCCGATGATCGCGCGCCAGTCGCTGCGTTTCTTGGAATCTGCCACGTCGGTACTCGCCTGTTGCGCGCCCCCACGCATCGCCGCATCACATAGCAACCTGAAGTTAAGTGACTCTTACCGGTTGGTCCGAGGCACTACGAGATGCTTCAGGATTGGAATCTTAGTGGTGCCGCTTAGGTGACTCGAACACCTGACCCCATCATTACGAATGATGTGCTCTACCAACTGAGCTAAAGCGGCCCGGGAGGCGATGCCTCCAGAATGCCGCGGTTGATAACCTCAAGCCCCGACAAATTCAAGATGCGTTGTCGCCAATTCGATATTGGCCGCCCGAAACGGAGAATGCATGAAATCGCTGTCGCGCAACGCTTTCGCCGGTGAATGCTGCGGCCAGCCCCGTTGATTGATCGTCATTCAACGTTTAACGATCATGAAAATAGGGGCGGCTCGCAAAGGACATCCGCTTGGACGCGATCGAAAAAGCGATTCGCAACGCCTTCGAGAAAGGCAATGCCGAGGACAGGGCGTTCCGCGAAAAGGTCTATCGCTCCGCCTTTGCTGCGCTTGACCGGGCCTTGCAGGCCAACCCCGGCGTCACCGTCGAGACCGCGATCAACCGGCGCAAGGCCATGCAGGCCAAGATCGCCGAGATCGAATCTGAATTCCTGCCTGCAATCGAGCCGGCGCCACAGGCTCCCACGCAAAACATTGAAGATATCGCTTCCGACGCTTCGGACGACGAAGCTGCGCCTGTCGTCGAGGCGGCACCTTCGCCATCAAATCCTTCGGTGCCGACCATCGACATGCCGGGCAGGACGGACGAAGCCGTCCGCGAACCGACGCATGAAGCTCCTACCCTCGGTGCGGCATTGAGGGAAGCGGCTCCCGGTTCCGTCCAGGAGTCCGTCGACCCACCGTTGGTGACCGCGGCCGCGACGGATGCGCCACGCGGGCGCGTCATGCCGGTTGTGCCGGACATCATGCCGGAACGGCCTTTGCCGGGATCGGTGCCTTTGGCCGGTTCTGGAGCCGATGTCGCGCCGGACCGCGATGAACGCCGGGCGCGAGGCAAGCGCCGCGGCATCCCGGCGCTGTTCGTCGGTCTGACGCTTCTTGGTGTGATCGCAATTGGCGCCTGGTGGCTGTACCAGGCAGGCGTTTTCAAGACGCTGGAGGAGCGCGGCCAGCTGCCATCGCAGCCAGCCACCGTCGAGGACGAGGATTTCACGCCTTCCGGCGATGCGAGCGAGCCGCTGAAACCGGGGCAGGCCGACGCGTCGGGCACGTGGATTACCGTTTTCACGCCCAAGGACCCGACGCTGGTCAATGCGCCTTCCGACTCCAAGGCCGATGTGATGGAGGACGACACCGGTTCGTTCCTGCGCCTGCGCTCGGGCAATTCCGGCTCGGCCGTCAGTTTTGACGTCGGGCAAGGCATTCTCGAACAGCTTGCCGGCAAGCACGCAGTGTTCGTCATCAGCGCGCGCGCCGAGGAAGGCCAGGAAACGCAGGTCTCGGTCGATTGCAATTTCGGCGAGCTGGGGGACTGCGGGCGCAAACGCTATGCCGTTGGCCACGAGCGCAACGAATATCTGTTCGATGTGCAGATGCCGGACAAGCAACCGGGCGCCGCCGGGACCATCGCGATCAACTCGGATTTCGACAACAAGGGCAAGTCGGTCGATATCTACGAGATACGTGTTTCGCCCACCGAGTAACTCTAACCTGCTATTTATCAAGCAACGCCCTCAGCGTCTCGATGCGGTCGGCTTCGGCTGACGGTTTGTCCCAGCGTAGCCGCGAAATGCGCGGGAAGCGCATGGCGACGCCCGACTTGTGTCGCGTCGAGCGGTTGAGTCCTTCAAAGGCAACTTCCAGCACAAGGCCGTTATTGCGGTCGGCGCGCACCGAGCGCACCGGCCCGAAGCGTTCGATGGTGTTGTCGCGCACATATTTGTCGATCTGGCGCAATTCCTCGTCGGTGAAACCGAAATAGGCCTTGCCGACCGGCACCAATTCCTCCGCGCCTTCCGGTCCCGACCAGACCCCGAACGTATAGTCGGAATAGAAGCTCGAGCGTTTGCCGTGGCCGCGCTGGGCATACATCAAGACGGCATCGACCGTATGCGGGTCGCGCTTCCATTTGAACCACGGCCCTTTCGGCCGCCCGGCCAGATAGGCCGAGTCCCACCGCTTCAGCATCACCCCTTCGATGATCGGATGCGGCGGTGCGGCGCGCACCGCCTCAAGTTCCTGCCAGTTTCCGAACCCGACCAGCGGCGACAGGTCGAAGCGCGCCGGATCGAGACGTTCGACGAACGCTTCCAGCCGCTGACGCCGTTCCGCAAAGGGAAGCCCGCGCAGGTCTTCGTCCTCGGTCTGCAAGAGATCGTAGCATCGCATGAAGGCCGGGTAGTCGCGCAGCATCTTTGGCGACACGGTCTTGCGGTTCAGCCGCTGCTGCAGGTCGGAAAAGCTCCCGGTGGCCGAAGGCGTGCCGACCAGCAGTTCGCCGTCTATCGCGCCGGAAAAATCCATCGCCTCGGCAAGGTCGGGAAACGCGCCCGAAACATCGTCGCCGGTGCGTGAGTACAGCCGATGCACGCCGCCTTCGCGCACCGCCTGCACGCGGATACCATCCCATTTCCATTCGGCCGCGTAGTCGGCCGGATCGAGCTTGTCGAGGTCGCTGTCGCCGACCGCATTGGCCAGCATGACAGGCCGAAACAACGCCTGCGCCGATCTCTGCGGCTTGGCTGCGCGACCTTCCAGCCATGCGAAAAGGTCTGCATAGGGCGCGGTAAGCCCATGCCAAAGCTCCTCGATCTCGGCGACGTCGACCTTGCCAAAATCGGCGAGCGCCTGTTTGGCGAGCCGGGCCGACACGCCGATGCGCAGGCCGCCGGTGACCAGCTTGATGATGGCGAAGCGGGCCGAGACGTCCGCCTCGTCGAGCAGCCTCGCCAGAACTTTCGGTCCGTCGGAGCGGCTTGCCGCCTGCAACTGCCGCACCACTTCGGCCAGCGTCGGCACGGTTGCACCTTGCGCATCCTTCGCCGCAGGCCACACCAGAGACACGGTCTCGGCGAGGTCGCCGACATAGTCGTAGGAATAGCCGAACAGCACCGGGTCCATGCGCTCGGCAACCAGCGTGCGCAGCATTGCGGGCTTCACCGCGGCAATGTCGAGATTGCCGGTGATCGCCGCCAGCGCCAGCCCGCGATCCGGGTCTTCGACGGTGCGGAAATAGTCCGTCAAGAGCGTCAGCTTGCCGTTGCGCGACGGCGTCAGCACCAGCCGGTCGAGCAGTTCGGCAAAGCGGTTCATGGCTTTTCACGCCGCATGGTCTCGGCCGTCATGCTCAATCCCCCTCGTCTTCGTAGCCGACGAGATGCAGCGGCCGCGCGGCGATGCCTTCGAGTTCGCACCAGCGCACCAGTGCTTCCTCGCGGCCATGCGTCACCCACACTTCGGAAGCGCCGGTATCGTGGATGGTCGCCGTCAGCTCGTCCCAGTCCGAGTGGTCGGAAATAATCAGCGGCAGTTCCACGCCGCGCTGCTTGGCGCGTTGGCGAATGCGCATCCAGCCCGACGCAAAGCAGGAAACCGGATCGGGAAAGCGCCGCGCCCATCGGTCGGAAAAGGCAGACGGCGGTCCGATCACCACCGCGCCGGCGAAGTCCGCCCTGCCGCCACTTTCGACAGTCGCCGGCGAAAGCGTTCCAAGGTCGATGCCTGTCGCCTGATAATAGTCGCTGATCTTCGCCAGCGCGCCGTGGATGTGGATCGGCTTGTCGTAGCCGGCCTGCCGCAGCAGCTTCATAACCCGTTGCGCCTTGCCCAACGCATAGGCTCCGACCAGATGCGAGCGCTCGGGAAATTGCGCCACCGATTTCAGCAGCAGGTCGATCTCGTGATGGTCCGGCGGATGGCGAAACACAGGCAGGCCGAAGGTCGCCTCGGTGATGAACACGTCGCACGGCACCACCTCGAACGGCGCGCAGGTTGCGTCCGGCTGCCGCTTGTAGTCGCCGGATGCGACGATGCGCGTTGCCTGATGCTCGACGCGGATCTGTGCCGATCCGAGCACATGGCCAGCCGGGTGAAACGAGACTTCGACGCCGTTCAGCGTCACGCGCTCGCCAAGCTTTGCCTCCTGCGTCGTGCCGGCAAAGCCTTCGCCATAGCGCAGCGCCATGATGGCAAGCGTTTCGCGTGTGGCCATGACCGAGCGATGGCCGGCGCGGGCGTGGTCGGAATGGCCGTGCGTGATCAGTGCGCGTTCCACCGGCCGCACCGGATCGATGAAGAAATCGCCGGGCGGGCAGTAAAGCCCTTCGGGGCGGGGATGAAGCAGGTCGCTGGCGCGCATCGCTGAAACATAGGCAATTCCAGCCGTTCGTGAAGGCCGCGTCGTCAGCCTGCTGACACCATCTTGAAATCCGCCAAATCCTCAAGCATAGCAGCGCTCCCGGCAATTCCTGCCGGCGGAACCCGTTCGCCATGAAACCGCTCCAGGCCTCGTCCGGCGACCTGATCGCCGACCGTCGTGCCGATTTTGCGGAAATGCTGCATGCCGCGGGCGACCATGCCCCGGCAGCCGATCTCATGCTGGAGGCGCTGGCGCTTGCGCCCGGCTGGGCGGCCGGCTGGTTCCTGCTGGGCGAGATGCAGGAGGCCGCCGGACGCATCGAGCAGGCGGCGTTGGCCTGGAACAAGGTGCTGGCGCTCGACCCGTCCGACCGGCTTGGCGCCACCTTGCGGCTTGGGCTGATTGGCGAAGCGACGGATCTTGCAACGCCCCCCTCGGCCTTCGTCGAGACCCTGTTCGACCAGTATGCCGACACCTTCGATGCCGCGCTGGTCGAGAAGTTGGCCTACCGCGTGCCGGCGCTGCTGTCCGAAGCGATCCACCTGCAGGGCGGGCGCATGTTCGGCCTCGCGCTCGACCTTGGCTGCGGCACCGGCCTGATGGGCGAGATGCTGCGGCCTTTCGTCGAGCGGCTGGAGGGCTATGACATTTCCGCCAGCATGTTGAAGAAGGCCGAGGCCAAGCGCCTTTACGACCATCTGGCCAAGGCCGACCTGCAGGTCTTTTCCCATAGCGGTCCCAAGGCCGATCTCATAACCGCCGCCGATGTCTTCATGTATCTCGGCGCGCTCGACAACATTTTCGGCAGGATCGCCCCGCTGCTTGCCGCCGACGGGTTGTTTGCCTTCTCCGTCGAGAAACTGGCCGCGCCGGGCGACTATGCCTTGCAGCCGTCGCGCCGCTATGCGCACTCGGAAAGCTATCTTCGCAGGCTGCTTTCGGTGAACGGTCTTGCCGTTTTGTCGCTGGAGGAAAAGGTCATCCGCAAGGACCGCCTCGAGCCCGTCGTTGGCCTCATTGTCGTGGCACGGCCCTTCGCCAACTAGGCGCTGGGCGCTGTGGGGGGCGTGTTGCCTTTCTGCCCGGTAGATTTGTCCGGCCTAAGCTTCCCGTTTTGTATTTGCCACACCCCCTCACCGGTTCGCTTCGCTCACCACCTCTCCCCCACTTCGTAGGGGCGAGGAAACGCGGTGGCACGCATCGCGCTCTCTTTCCTCTCCCTCGGAACGGGGGAGAGGTGGTTCGCGCAGCGAACCGGTGAGGGGGTATGCACTCTGGTTGCCACGCCCGGCTAAAGCCGTCTGGCCATTGTCAAAGAACTGACC
>MKRZ01000176.1 GCA_001897075.1 Mesorhizobium sp. 61-13
GAACTGCTGGTCGGGAAGCTGGTAAAGCTTCTTGTCCGGCGCGGTGGTGAAGGATGTCCCGATGAAGTCGGCAAGGTCGAGATTCGGATTGGTGACGTCCTTACCTTCGTTGGCCATCCAGTCGGTCAGGTTGCGCACCTGCTGGTAGCGCCAGTGCGTACCGATCAGGTCCGAGTCGTTGACCCAGCCGTCATAGAGATTTTCCCCGGTTTGCATCTGGGTCTGGATTTTCTCGACGACGTCGCCTTCCTGGATAAGATCGTGCGTCAGCTTGATGCCGGTGATGGCGCTGAAGGCCGGCGCCAGAACCTTCGATTCATAGCTATGCGTGTCGATGGTTTCGGAGACGACCTTGATTTCCATGCCGGCAAACGGCTTGGCGGCGTCGATGAACCACTGCATTTCAGCTTCCTGGCCCGCCCTATCAAGAGTAGAAACGTCTCCTATCTCCTTGTCCAAAAAGGCTTTTGCCTCATCCATGCCGGCGAAGGCATTGCCTACGCCAAACAAGAGGACAAGGGCGGTAGTCGATGTTAAAAGCTGCCGTCGCATAAGTTTCCTCCTCAATAAGGTTGCAGTTGCGATCGGAGCGGTCGCCGGCACGCGGCCGCTCCAACAATTTCTCCCTCTATACGTAGCGAAACACCGCAATGGCGTAGACCACGGAGAGAGCGAGAGCCCACCACAGGCCGGGCCCAACAAGGCCAAGCCAAGCGAGATGGATAAAAGCGCTGCCTAGCAGCGAAACAAAAAGACGGTCGCCGCGCGTCGTCTCGAAACGCAATATTCCGACGCGGGGATGGCCACCGGGCGATGCGTATTCCCAAACGGCCATCAGTGACAGCAATGCGAGGATGGTCAAGAAGAACGCGGCCGTCGGGAACGTCCACGCCATCCATCCCCCTGCCGCAAGCGGTGCAAACCAGTCGCGCGCGCCATCCTTGAGCGGAACGGCTGACACGAGCAGGCCGGCGGCGATCATAAAAACGACCACAACGACGGCAAGCGCGGTCTGCCAGCGGTGCGTTCCAGCCATCATACCCTCCCCAGGGCAAAGCCCTTGGCAATGTAGTTGCGCACAAACCAGATCACGAGCGCGCCGGGGATCAGCGTCAGCACGCCGGCAGCAGCCAGCAAGCCCCAATCCATGCCGGCAGCGGAAACAGTCCTGGTCATGACGGCGGCAATCGGCTTGGCGTCGGTCGTCGTCAAAGTGCGGGCGATCAACAGTTCAACCCACGAGAACATGAAGCAGAAGAAGCAGGCGACGCCGATGCCGCTTGCGATGAGCGGCATGAAAATCTTCACGAAGAAGCGCGGGAACGAGTAGCCGTCGATATAGGCCGTTTCGTCGATCTCCTTCGGCACGCCCGACATGAAGCCTTCGAGAATCCAGACCGCTAGCGGTACGTTGAAAAGGCAATGCGCCAGCGCCACGGCGATGTGCGTATCAATGAGACCGAAGGCCGAATAGAGCTGGAAGAACGGCAGCGCAAAGACCGCGGGAGGCGCCATGCGATTGGTCAGCAGCCAGAAGAACAGGTGCTTGTCGCCGAGGAAACGGTACCGCGAAAATGCATAGGCCGCAGGCAGCGCCACCGCGACCGAAATCACCATGTTCATAACCACATAGGTGATCGAATTGATGTAGCTTGAGTACCATGACGCATCGGTGAAAATGACCACATAATTGTTCAGCGTCGGCCGATGCGGATACAGCGTCAGTGACGACACGATCTCACTGTTGGTCTTGAAGCTCATGTTGATGAGCCAGTATATCGGCAGCATCAGGAAGACGATGTAAACGGTCGGGACGACCCACCACCATTTCGACTCGATGCCGCGCTTGCGCATGAGACGCGCGAGCGCCTCCTGCGAAGCTTCGCTGGCGGCTTTGCTGCCGACAGCAGCCCCGCTCATCGCGCCCCGCTCCGTTCTCTCATTTGCGCCCGCCATGTCAGCGCTCCGCGTCGTAGTTGGTCATCACGGTGTAGAACACCCACGACAACAGGAGGATGATGAGGAAGTAGACCAGCGACATCGCCGCCGCAGGCCCGAGGTCGAACTGACCAAGCGCCATCTTGACGAGATCGATAGACAGGAAGGTTGTCGAATTGCCCGGCCCGCCGCCGGTGACGACGAACGGCTCGGTGTAGATCATGAAGCTGTCCATGAAGCGCAGCAGCACGGCGATGAGCAAGACACGCTGCATCTTCGGCAACTGGATGTAGCGGAACACCGACCAGCGCGATGCGCCGTCGATCTTTGCCGCCTGATAGAAGGCGTCGGGGATCGAGACCAGGCCGGCGTAGCAGAGCAGCACGACGAGGCTTGTCCAGTGCCAGACATCCATGACGATAACCGTCACCCAGGCATCGAACGGGTCCTTGACGTAATTGTAGTCGATGCCGAGCGCATTGACGGTGTAGCCGAGCAGGCCGATATCGTTGCGACCGAACACTTGCCAGATGGTGCCGACGACGTTCCACGGAATGAGCAAGGGCAGTGCCATCAGAACCAGGCAGACCGGCACGCCCCAACCCTTCTTGGGCATGTTGAGCGCGATGAAGATGCCGAGCGGCACTTCGATCGCCAAGATAATGAAGGAAAAGATCAGGTTGCGGCCCATCGCCTGCCAGAAGCGGTCCGAGGCAAGCAATTCTTCGAACCATTCGGTGCCGGCCCAGAAGAACTGGTTGTTGCCGAACGTATCCTGCACCGAATAATTGACGACGGTCATCAATGGGATGACTGCCGAGAATGCCACCAGAACCAGCACGGGCAGGACGAGAAACCAGGCCTTGTTGTTCCAGGTCTTGTCCATGTCAGGCCCCCATCTCGACACGCCAGGAGTCGGCATAGATGTTAATGCCCGCAGGCTCGAAACTCACCTTGGCGTCGGCAGGTATCTCGTCATCCTCACCGATAATGGCCGCGATATCGCGCCCCTCAAGCTTTGCACGGATGACTTTATGCCGGCCAACATCCTCGACCTTGGTGATGGATACCGGCATGCCTTTTGAGCCGATGCGGACATATTCTGGACGCACGCCGAGTTCGATCGAGCCTTCCGCCGACTTCAGGGCGCCCGGCAACTGGATCGACTGCGAACCCAGCCTGGCGACCTTGCCTTCCACCTTCACGGGCATGACGTTCATGCCCGGCGATCCGATGAAGTAGCCGACAAAAGTGTGGCGCGGCCGCTCGAACAGTTCGGCCGGCGTGCCGATCTGCACGATTTCGCCGTCATACATGACAACGACGCGCTCCGCGAAAGTCAGGGCCTCGGTCTGGTCGTGGGTGACGTAGACCATGGTGTAGCCAAAGCGGCGGTGAAGTTGCTTCAACTGCGAGCGCAAAACCCACTTCATGTGCGGGTCAATGACGGTCAGCGGTTCATCGAACAAAATGGCGTTGACGTCTGAGCGCACGAGGCCGCGGCCGAGCGATATCTTCTGCTTCTGGTCCGCGGTAAGGCCCCTCGCCTTGCGTCCGGCCCAACTGGCCAGATCGGTCATCTCCAGCGTCTCGCGCACCTTGCGATCCACGTCGGCCTCCGGAACGCCACGGTTGCGTAGCGGAAAGGCCAGATTATCGTACACCGTCATGGTGTCGTAGATGACCGGGAACTGGAACACCTGGGCGATGTTGCGTTCCTGCGTGGACAGGTTGGTCACGTCCTTGCCGTTGAACAGCAACTGTCCGTGCGAGGGCCGCAGCAGGCCAGATATGATGTTGAGCAACGTGGTCTTGCCGCAACCGGAAGGGCCAAGCAGAGCGTAAGCGCCACCGTCTTCAAAGGTGTGATGCACTTCCTTCAACGCAAAGTCGGAATCCTTGCGCGGATCGGCCAGATAGGAATGGCGGATGTGGTTGACGTCGATGCGTGCCATCTCCAGCCCTCCTACGCTGCCATGCTCGGTGCGGAGACCGCACGGCCGTTGCCATCGAACACCATGATGTGGCGCGGGTCGATGAAGACCTCGACCTCGTCGTCTGTCTCGTAATGGCGGATGCCGTGGGTGAGCATGACCCAGCGAACATCAGCGAAATCGAGATGGATGAAGCTTTCCGAGCCGGTGATTTCGGTGATGGAAACCTTGGCGCGGACCGGAACCGAACCCGCATTCGAGCGATCAAGAGAAAGATGGTGGGGTTGAAAGCCGATCGTGTAATTGCCGTCGGCTATACCAACGAGGTCGGTTGGCACTGGGAGGTTAACCCCACCATCAAGGAGAAGATGCTTGCCCTTCTTGGCAAGCACGATTGTGTTCAGCGGAGGATCGGCAAAGGTTTTCGCCGTGACCAGATCGACCGGCCTGCGGAAGACTTCGACCGTTGGACCGAACTGGGTCACCCTGCCCTGCGACAGCGTTGCCGTGTTGCCGCCAAGCAGGAGCGCTTCATGTGGCTCGGTCGTCGCATAGACGAAGATGGTTCCCGCTTCCGCGAATATCTTCGGCAGTTCTTCGCGCAATTCCTCGCGCAGCTTGTAGTCCAGATTGGCAAGCGGTTCGTCGAGCAGAACGAGGCTGGCGTTCTTGACGATGGCGCGCGCCAGCGCAGTGCGCTGTTGCTGACCGCCGGAAAGATTTAGCGGCGTGCGGTCGAGATAGGGCGTGAGCTTGAGCAGGTCGGCAGCCTTGCGGACCTCGCGGTCGATACTGGCCTTGTCGATGCCGGCAACGCGCAAGGGCGAAGCGATGTTCTCGTAGACCGTCATCGCTGGATAGTTGATGAACTGCTGGTAGACCATGGCGACGTTGCGCTTCTGGACGCGGACGCCGGTCACGTCCTTGCCGTCGAACCAGATGGAACCGGAAGTGGGAACGTCGAGCCCGGCCATGAGGCGCATGAGGCTGGTCTTGCCCGACAGCGTCGGTCCAAGCAGGACGTTCAACGAGCCATGATTGAGCGTCAACGAGATGTCGGCAATGTGGGTGTCTGCCCCCACAACCTTCGAGACATTCCTCAGTTCCAGCATATGCCCTCTCGTGCCTCCCTTATTCCGCCGCCGCCGAATGTCTCCTGGTAAGGCCCTGTATGAATGTATCGAGCACGTCGACCTGCTCATGGGTAAGATGCAGGCCACGCTTGGTTCTGCGCCACAGCACGTCTTCCGCCGTCATCGCCCACTCGTTGGCCACAAGGTACCGGACTTCGGCCTCGTAGAGGTCCGCACCGAAA
>MKRZ01000177.1 GCA_001897075.1 Mesorhizobium sp. 61-13
CCATCCAGCCAAGGAACGTCAGGAATGCGGTTACATGGACAACCGGCGAATAAAGCCGCGAGGCCCGGTCGGCCAGACGGCGGTAGCGGGCGCGCCCGCCTTCGGCTGCCTCCATCAAACGCACCATCTCGGCCAGGAACGAGTTTTGCGCCTTGGCAGTGGCGGTGAGCGTCAGGGGGCCGGTGAGGTTGAGCGTGCCCGCGCGCAATTCCGAGCCGGGAACAACATGGAGTGGCGCACTCTCGCCGGTGGCAATGGCGCAGTCGAGGTCCGATGAACCTTCAACGACCATACCGTCGACCGGAATGCGGTCGCCTGCGGCAAGCAGGATGCGCATGCCGGGCTCGACTTCGTTGACCGGAAGGTAATCCTGGCTGCCGTCGTCACGCAGGACCGTCGCGCCGCGCGGGCTCAGCCGCACGAGGCCACGCACCGCAGCGCGCGCCTTCTCGCGCATGACATGGTCCAGCGTTCGCCCGATCAGGAGGAAGAACACCAGCGTCGTGGCGGCGTCGAAATAGGCATGGGTGCCATTGTGGACCGTGTCGTAGAGGCTGAGTGAATAGGCAAGCGTAATGCCGATGGAGATCGGAACGTCCATGTTGGTGCGGCCGACCCTCAAGGCGCTCCATGCCGAGCGAAAGAAGACCTGCCCGGAATAGACGAGCGCCGGCAAGGCCAGAGCGGCCGAAATCCAGTGAAAAGCCTGTCGCGTCTCCGCATCGGCGCCGGACCAGACCGACACTGAAAGCAGCATGATGTTCATGGCGCAGAAGCCGGCGACGCCGACAGCGCGGATAAGGCGCGAAAGTTCGGGATCGCGCTTGTCCTGCTCTGCTTCATAGAGATGCGCGGGATAGCCGAGCCCAGCGAGAGCCTGGATCATCTGCGGTGCGACGTCGCCCCGCCATTTGATGCCAACGCGCTTTGTCGAGAGGTTGACGCGGGCGCTCTCGACACCGGGCAATTTGCCAAGCCCGCGTTCGACCGTGCGAATGCACGCCGCACAATGGACGGCGGGAACGGAAAGATCGGTCTGGAAAAGACCACCGCCCAGATCACGACTGGCCAACCGAAGCTCTTCCGCCGAGGGATCGCGCCCGAGTTCGGCAGCAGCCTCTACGCCGGGCGCGCAGCAACTCATCTGATTGCCTTGTAGGCATGCCAGGTGGCATGGCCAAGCAGCGGGAAGATGATAACCAGGCCGACAAGCCCGGTAACGACAGCAAGCAGGAACAGGACCAGCACGATCACGCCCCACATCACCATTACCGGCAGATTGCGCCAGACCATTGAAATACTGGTGCCCATCGCGGTGAAGGCGTCGAGCTTCTGGTCGAGCAGCATGGGAATGGCAAATACACTGATGGCAAAGGAAAAGGCCGCGAACAGGCCGCCGACCACGGTGCCTACGACAAGCATGCCCCAGCCTTCCGGCGTCGTGGCCAGCATTCCGGCGACATGGTCAAGACCGGGGAACGGGCGAACGCCGAAGAACAAGGCATATATGATGACGGCCGCACGCATCCAGAGCAGCATCAAAAGGCAGAGGATCGCGCCGGTATAAAGCACCTGCGCCCCCGACTTGGCGACGACGAACAGCATGCTTTCAAGCTTGACCGGCTCGCCGTCTTCGAGGGCGCGGCTCTTCTCGTAAAGACCGATGGCGACCAACGGTCCGACGACCATGAACCCCGCCAGTGCAGGAAACAGGATGTAGTCCAGTCCGAGGGCGAACAGGCACCAAACCATCGCGACTGAAATCGCGAACACGACAAGGCCATAAAAAAGGCTCGGGCCGGGGTGTCGCCACAGATCGCGCCAGCCGGCTCCAAGCCATGCAAAGGCCGCGCTTGCAGAAAGATGGCGGCGTCGCTGCTCGGCCAGCGGAATGATGATCTCAGACGGTTCGGCGGTGGCCATGCCTTATCCTTTCAGCTTCAACAGGCCGATCGCGCTGCCCTGAGGGGAGCGCCGTCGACACCGACTTCCTTTGCGTGCGGCACGCAGTCGGGCTGCGAGGTGACCGCAACATAGACCAGATGCGCGTTTGCTGCGACAAACACCGCCAACACCGTTGTAACCAGGCCCCATACTGCCAGCCTGCGCCGGCGTTGTGGGCCGTTTTGGGATGGCGTTGCGGCGCTTGCCGATGTCACTGCGGCGCTCCGTCAAGGGTGTGAACGTAGACGGTCAGGAGCTTGACCTGAAGCGGGCTGAGACGCGCATCCCAATGCGGCATGTGACCTTGCCGCCCGGAATAGACGCTGGTGTAGACGGAGTTGACGTCGCCGCCATAGATCCAGAAATGATCGGTAAGGTCAGGCGCGCCGACATCATGGCTGCCCTTGGCATTGTCGCCATGGCAGGCCACGCAATTGGCGGCGAAGACTTCCTTGCCGGCCTCGATTTTTGCAGCATCGCCCTCGGCACCGGACAGCGAGCGGACGTAAGTCACGACGTTCGAAATCTGCTCCGGCGCAAGCACGCCGTCGCGGCCGAACGCCATCATCTGCGAAACGCGCGTGTCGTCATTGGTGGAATTGATGCCAACCTTGATCGTCTCTTCGATCGCTTCCGGTTCACCGCCCCACAACCACGATTTCGACGTGAGGTTGGGGAAGCCCGGACCGCCGGTTGCGCTGACGCCGTGACAGACGGCGCAGTTGTCGACGAACAGGGTGCGACCGGCTTCCTTAACCGGTTGCATCAGCGCCGGATCGGCCTCGATCTCAGCGAAGCTCATGGTCTCAACCTTGCCGGCCCACGCCGAAGCACGCTCGGCATCGGCCTTGGCGACCTGTTCGGTGACGAGGTTGCGCTGATCGAACCCGGTCACGCCCTTGGTGAAGGTCGAGCCGAGCGGCCAGGTCGGATAAAGCACCCAGCAGATCAGCGAAAACAGAACCGTCGCGCCAAGAAAGAAAAAGACCACCCTCGGGATCGGTGTCTCGAGTTCCTCGATGCCATTCCACTCATGGCCGGTGGTCGTCCGGCCAGTCACCCGATCGCGCTTTTCAAGCTCCATCGTTTTTGTCTCCGGCCTATTCCAGCGGCTTGTCGTCGTTGTCGAGAATGCTCAGCTTGGCATGCGTGAAGCGCTTGCGGTTGGACGGCCACAGCGCATAGACCATGACCGCCGCCGACATGGCGAGCAGGTAGAAGAGCCCCCAGCTCTTCGACAGCGCAACCAGCGTATCGTGATCAAGGTCCATTATTCCGCCTCCGCCGTTGCAGCCTGCTGATAGGCCTTGTCGGTCAGCTTGCCGAGAATCTGGAGATAGGCGACAAGCGCGTCCATTTCGGTAAGACGCGAGGGATCGCCGTCGAACGCGCGCACATGGGTAGCTTCGCCATATCGCTCCGCAACGCCTGCCGCCGCATTGCTGTCCGGCGAGGCCTGGCCGCGCGCATCCTGCACGGCGTTCTCGACCATCGCCTGCGTATAGGGCACGCCGACCGTCTGCTGGGCCGCAAGGTGCTCGCCGAGATCTTCGATCCGCAGTTCGTTGCGCATCAGCCAGCCATATTTCGGCATGACCGATTCCGGCACGACGTCGCGCGGATTGATCAGGTGGGCAACGTGCCAGGCGTCGGAATACTTCTCACCGATGCGGGCAAGGTCGGGGCCGGTGCGCTTCGATCCCCACAGCATCGGATGGTCGTACTTCGATTCGACCGCCAGCGAGTATGGGCCATAGCGCTCGACCTCGTCGCGCAGTGTGCGGATCATCTGCGAATGGCAGGCATAGCAGCCTTCGCGGATGTAGATGTTGCGCCCTGCCAGTTCGAGCGGCGTGTAGGTGCGCATGTCGGGCACCTCTTCCACCGTTTCCTGGATGGTGAACAGCGGCGCAATCTCCATGAAGCCGCCGATCGAGGCGACGGCCACGATCGCCACGACGAAGCCGATGGCATTGCGTTCAATCTTGCGATGAAAGAACTCTTTCATGGTCGGTTACTCTCCGGCCTGGACTGCGTCGCGGGCAAACAACGGGATATCGGCATCTTCCTTGCCCTGCGCCGCCTCGAGCTTGCTCTGGCGGATCGTCATCCAGACATTGTAGGCGGCAACGATGGCGCCGAGCAGGAACAGGAGGCCGCCGAACGCGCGGGCGATGTAGTAGGGATGCATGGCAACGAGCGAGTCGATGAAGGAATAGGTCAGCGAACCGCTTTCATTATAGGTGCGCCACATCAGGCCCTGGATGATGCCCGAATTCCACATCGCGAAGACGTAGACAATCGTGCCTGACAGGGCGAGCCAGAAGTGCACTTCGATAAGCCTCGACGAATACATCGCCTCGCGTTTCCACATCCAAGGCACCAGCGCATAGATCGAGCCGAAGGTGATCATCGCGACCCAGCCGAGCGCACCGGCATGGACGTGGCCAACAGTCCAGTCGGTGTAGTGCGACAAAGAGTTGACCGGGCGAATGGCCATGAACGAGCCTTCGAAGGTGGAAAGTCCGTAGAAGACTGCGGCGACCATCATGAAGCGCAGCGTGGCGTCGTCGCGCACCTTGTGCCAGGCGCCGTTGAGCGTTGCCAGCGCGTTGCCGGCCGACGCCCACGACGGCACCAGCAGCATGATGGAAAACGTCATGCCGAGCGTCTGAACCCATTGCGGCAGCGCGGTGTAGTGCAGGTGGTGCGAGCCCGCCCACATGTAGAAGAAGGTAATGCCCCAGAACGAGATGATCGAAAGCCGGTAGGAAAAGATCGGCCTGCCGGCCCGCTTGGGCAGATAATAGTACATCATGCCAAGGAAGCCGGCGGTGAGGAAGAACGCCACCGCATTGTGGCCATACCACCACTGGACCATCGCATCCTGAACGCCGGAATAGACCGAGTAGCTCTTCGCGGAACTCCAGGAGATCGGCACGGCGATGTTGTTGACGATGTGCAGCATCGCAACCACCAGAATGAAGGCCATGTAATACCAGTTGGCCACGTAGATATGGGGTTCCTTGCGCCGCGCCAGCGTGCGCAGGTAGATGAGGAAATAGGTCACCCACACGAGCACCAGCCAGATGTCGGCATACCATTCGGGTTCGGCATATTCCTTCGACTGGGTGACGCCGATCAGGTAGCCGCTGGCGGCGACGACGCAGAACAGGTTGTAGCCAAGCAGCACGAACCACGGGGCGAACTGGCCAGGCAGGCGCGCACGGGTGGTGCGTTGGAGAACATGGAACGAGGTGGCGATGAGCGCATTGCCGCCGAAGCCGAAGATGACGCCCGAAGTATGCACAGGGCGCAGGCGGCCGAAGCTTGCCCATGCCTGATCGAATGTAAGGTCGGGCCAGGCCAGCAAGGCGGCAACCCAGACGCCGACAAACATGCCGACGACGGCCCAGGCGATGGAAAGGACGATGCCGACCCTGGTGGGATCGTCGTAGTAGCGCGACAGGCGATCCTTGTCGGGTTCCGGCGCGTAGTAGCCGGCCATGACCACAAAGGACAACCCGATTGCGAAAAGCAGGACAATATAGCCGTGCACGGCGATTGGATCGCCGCGCCCCATGGCCGCCATCGCCAAGCCGCCAAGGCCGAGCAGGAGCAGAGTGACCAGCGCATATTGCCGTTCGGATGTCGTCAGTTGCGAGACCATGTCGTTCCGCCTGTGCGAGAAAAGCAATCGATTGCAAGGGAGTTTCCCACCCTCGCTAGTCTATGATGAAACCTTGGTCTTTGATCTGGCGCAAGGAACAAAACGTAGCAGCCGGCGAGCGGTGCGACCCTCGCCCGGTTGACCGGGACACTTGGTCTCAGGGTCGAACCCACCACGCAAGGTTGAGTTGCTGCGGAATTCGGGCACGGCAAAGATAAGCCCTTGATGAGGCTTGTTATCCTTGTCCAGCGGACCAACCGGCGACATTGCGCCGCGCCGATGCTGCAATGCACAAGACGCAATGCTGCCATGCAAAATTGAGTCTTTTACCAATCGGTCAACAGGCCTAGCTTTTGATCATCGAATTCCGCCGAGGCCATCCTCCTCCCAGGCCAGAGCGGATACGGTCAGCCTTCACCTCCTCCCGATCGCTGACCGAACCATACGACACCCGCCGGACCTCCTCCCCCGGCGGGTGTTGTGTTTTTGGCCCCTTCCCAAGCTATTTTCCTGATGTTCCAGCCTGTTAGCGCCGGCCGGCTCGCCATCTGCTTGCGGAGGCGGATCGCCACAGGCATGACAATTGCGCCAAAATCATCAAAAACACCCAAAAACAGCCATTGAAATCGATTTCATTTCAATCTAAGCTTCGTTTCACAGTTGAGCTTCTGGGAGGATGTTACATGAAGAAATCGCTTATCCTGTCAGCCGTCGCCGCGACGGCAATCGCTTTCTCCGCACTTTCCGCATACGCCAAGGACGTCAAGATAGGCCTTTCGAACGGCTGGGTCGGCTCCGAATGGCGCACGCAGATGATCGACGAGGCCAAGGCCGCCGCCGAGAAGTGGAAGGAAAAGGGCATCAACGTTACCGTCGAGGTGCAGAGCGCCAACGTGGACGTACCCGGCCAGATCGCCCATGTCCGCAACTTCATCAGCGAGGGCGTGGACGCAATCATCATCAACCCGAACAGCCCGACGGCTTTCGATCCGGTCTTTGCGCAGGCCAAGGAAGCTGGAATCCTGGTCATCGCCACGGATGCCGAAGTGTCCTCGCCTGACGCACTTTATGTCGGCATCGACCAGAAGGCATGGGGTGCTGCGGGTGCCGAATGGCTCGCCAAGACGCTGAACGGCAAGGGCAATGTCGTCGCCATCAACGGCGTCGCCGGCCATCCGGCCAACGAAATGCGCGTCGCCGGCTACAAGGAAGTGTTCGCCAAGCACCCCGACATCAAGCTGGTCAACGAAGTCAACGCCAACTGGGATCAGGCGCAGGGCCAGCAGGCCATGCAGAACCTGCTCGCCACCTATCCCGACATCAATGGTGTCTGGGTGCAGGACGGCATGGCGGCCGGCGCCTGGAAGTCGATCATGGATGCCGGCAAGACCGGTTCGATCGCGGCCACCGGCGAAATCCGCAAGGACTTCATCGACATCTGGACCAAGGACAAGCTGAATTCGGGCGCTTCGGTCAATCCTCCCGGCGTGATGGCTTCGGCACTTAACGTCGCGGTGCTGATGCTGCAGGGCAAGGAACTGAAGGAACCTGCAACGGCTGGCCAGTACAAGAACGCCATGTACCTGCCGATCCCCTTCATCGACGGTTCCAACCTGGCCGACGCAGCCAAGGCGCTTGAAGGCAAGCCGGGCTACTACTCCTACACGTCTTCCTTCTCGATCGAAGACGCCGAGAAGCTCTTCAAGTAAGCTTCCTCCCGGGACGGACGCGCGGGTCATTGATTGATCCGCGCGCCCTGCTGCCATCTACGGGACGCTCCAATGATCAAGCTGAAACTCAACGGCGTCAGCAAGGCTTACGGCGCAACGAAGGCGCTTAGCCACGCGGACCTCGAGATAGAAGCCGGCGAAGTGCACGTGCTGATGGGCTCGAACGGGTCCGGCAAGAGCACGCTGTCGAAAATCGTCGCCGGCAGCGTCAAGCCGGATTCCGGCGAGATCCTGCTCGACGGCCAGCCGATCACCATCACCGGGCCGCAATCGGCCAAGTCGCATGGCATCGCGATCTTCTACCAGGAGCTCTCGCTCGCCGCGCACCGCACAGTTGCGGAGAACATCAGTCTCGCCAACCTGCCGTCGCGCGCCGGCATCTTTGTCGACCGTGACGTGCTTGAAGAGCGCGCCCAGCACTATGTAGCAATGTTCGATGGCGTTACCGGCGACGGCTTTTCGTTGGACGCCGTGATCCAGGACCTGCGCGCCGACCAGCGCCAGCTGGTCGAGATCATGAAGACGCTTGCGACTGAAGCCTCGGTCATCATTTTCGACGAAGCGACCTCGGCGCTTGACCGTGCACAGGTCGAACGCTTCTTCGAAATCCTGCGCACGCTTAAACAGCAGCAGCGCAGCATCATCTTCATATCGCACCGCATGGACGAAATCTTTGCGATCGGCGACCGCGCCACGATCATCCGCGACGGCAAGATCGTCGGGACAACGCCTATTGCTGAAACCAACCCGGGTGAAATCATCACCATGATGGTTGGCGGCCATGACGAAGCCGTCGCAAAGCCGGCAGCGCATGCCGCTCCCACCGGTGCAGCGGCAACTGCCCTTTCCGTGCAGAACCTGACGGGACGCGGCTTCAACGACATCAGCTTTGCCGTGCGCAAGGGCGAAATCCTCGGCTTCGGCGGCCTGCATGGCCAAGGCCAATCGGCAGTGCTGAAAGCACTGTTCGGCGCGCTGCCCCCGACATCCGGCAAGGTCGATCTCGACGGCAAGCCGCTCAATCCGGCAAACCCTCGCGAAACCATCCGGCAAGGCGTTGCCTATGTTTCGGGAGACCGGTCCCGCGAGGGGGTCATCACAGGCAGGCCCATTATCGAAAACGTCATGCCGATCCACTATTTGCGCGACCGCATGGCGCTCGCCCGCCCGGCGGCATCGGCCAGCAAGGCGCTGCCAGCGCTGCAGGCGCTGCGCACAAAATTCGCCGGCCTTGGCTTTCCGATCAGTTCGCTGTCGGGCGGCAACCAGCAAAAGGTGGTGATCGCGCGCTGGCTGATCGACCGCCCTGCCATCCTCCTGCTCGACGACCCCACCAAGGGCATCGACCTTTCCGCCAAGAACGACCTGTTCGCGCTGATCCGAAAACTTGCCGAAGAAGGCATGGGCATCGTGCTCTACGCCTCGGAAGACGCCGAACTGCTCGACAATTCCGACCGCATACTGGTCTTCAACGGCGGCTCCATCCGCCGCGAGCTGACCGGCGCGGATCGCACGCGCTACAACCTCTATCAAGCTGCGTACGAGGCTGCATGATGACGATGGCCTCCGCCCCTGCCCGTCCGCAAAGCCGCAGCGCCCTCAAACGTGCGTTCGAGCGTTATCCATTCCTGCCGGCCCTGATCATCCTCGTTGTATTGATGCTGCTAAATGGCTGGTTCCAGCCGCGCAGCCTTTCGCTGGCCGGCGTTACGGGCCTGATCAAGACCTATCTGGCGCTGATGTTTCTGGCCGTCGCACAGACCTACGTCATCTATGCCGGTGACATAGACCTTTCCGCCGGCGCTATTGTTTCGCTGGTGAATGTCGTGATCGTCGCGGTGATGACGGCAATGGGCGGCGACGGGTTGAGCGTCATGGCGGCGCTGGTCATCGGCATCGCGACGGGTCTCGCCTGTGGCCTGATCAACGGACTGGTTGTCGCTGCCTTGCGCTTGCAGGCAATCGTCGCCACCTTCGCAACCTCCATCTTCTTCACTGGCCTGGCGCTCTACATACAACCGGTGGCCGGTACGCCTGCGCCCGCCGCATTCTGGCGCACCTATGGCGGACGCATCCTCGAAATTCCGTTCGTGTTCTATGCGGTGGTAGCATTTGCCATCCTGCTCGTCGTGCTGGTGCGCACACGCCTTTCGCTCAGGCTGCTTGCCGTCGGCGACGGCCAGCAGGAGGCCTACCAAAGCGGATTGCCGGTTACCGCCATCCGCATGGGCG
>MKRZ01000178.1 GCA_001897075.1 Mesorhizobium sp. 61-13
CGTCACCGAGATCGCCAATTTCGCCAAATACGAAGTGAGCGGCGCCGGTGCGGAAGATTTTCTCAACCGCCTGATGACCAACCGCATGCCGAAAACCGGCCGCATCGTGTTGACGCCAATGCTGAACGAATTCGGCAAGCTGATCGGCGACTTCACCATAGCCAAGGCGGGCGACGACCGCTTCATGATCTGGGGCTCGTCCGCCGCCGCCAGATACCACATGCGCTGGTTCGGCAAGCATTTGCCGAAGGACGGCAGCGTCCGCATCCACCGCTTCGACCAGACGCTGGTCGGCCTTTCCATCGCTGGTCCGAAATCGCAGGAACTGCTGCAGAAGCTCGCGGATGTGGACGTTTCTTCCAAGGCCTTCCGGTTCATGGATTTCCGCGAAATGGCCGTCGGCGGTGCGCCGTGCATGGTCAATCGCATCACCTACACAGGTGATCTTGGCTACGAGATCTGGATGCAGCCGGCCTATCAGCGGCTGGTCTACAAGGCGATCAAGCAAGCCGGCGAGGAATTCGCCATCGTCGATTTCGGCATGCGCGCCCTGCTCTCGATGCGGTTGGAAAAGAACTTCCCGACATGGTTCCGCGAACTCCGCCCCATCTACGGACCGTTCGAAGGCGGCATGGATCGTTTCATCAAGCTGGAGAAGAACGCCTTCATTGGCCGTGAAGCAGCGGCAAAGGAACAGCAGGCTGGCCCGAAGCTGCGCCGCGCGTCCTTCGTTGTCGATGCCGGCGATGCCGACGTAATGGGTGACGAGCCGATCTGGGCCAAGGTGTCGAAAGATTTCGGCACCGTGGACAAGCCGCACGGCTATGGCGCGCCGCGCTTCGATGAAGCTGGCAAGGAAGTGCGCGGTTCGACGGCGGCCAAGGGCGCGTCCGCCGTGCGCGGCATCGTCGATGGCGACTGGCGCGTTGTCGGCTGGGTCACGTCCGGCGGCTACGCCCACTATGTAGGCAAGTCGATGGCGCAAGGTTATGTGCCGGCAGCACTCGCCGACAACGAGAGCAAAGGGTTGTTCGAAATCGAAATCCTCGGCCATCGCCGCCCGGCACACATCAATGTCGAGCCTCTGTTCGATCCAACCGGCGAGAAAATGCGCAACTGAGCACCGGCTTTGGTGCCGTGATGGACACACCTAAAGGCAAGTTTGGTCGCCACCGCAAGATCATGCCGTTCGAGCCCAACTCGTCGGGTGATCTGGAGGCGCTTCGCCGTCAGTCCCGCGAGAAGGCGGCGGGACTGAACCAGCACGTTCTCGGCTATGGCGCACTGGCCGAATCCGAATGGGCCGCGGCGGGCATCGCGGCTCCGGATTTGCCGGCCATGCGCCGTTACCGGCTTGAACGGATACGTGCAGAACTTCGCAAACGCGACCTCGCTGGTGTCTTGCTCTATGATCCGGTGAACATCCGCTACGCCACCGATTCCACCAACATGCAGTTGTGGGTGGCGCACAACCCGACCCGTCATTGCTTCGTCGCCACCGATGGGCCTGTTGTGCTGTTCGACTATTTCTCCTGCGAACACTTGTCCGATCATTCAGGTGTTGTGGACGAAGTACGACCGGCCGTCTCCTGGATGTATCTCTACAGCGGCGAACTCACCGACAAGAAAGTTCGTCGCTGGGCATCGGGAATTGCCGAACTTGTGCGAGAACATGGCGGCGGCAACCGGCGCATCGCCATCGACCACATCAACCCGGAAGGGTTTGCCGAACTCAAGCGGCTTGGAGTGGAAGTTCATGGTGGCGAGGCAGTGATGGAAAACGCCCGCCTGATCAAATCACCGGACGAATTGCTGGCCATGCGTCGATCCATCGTCGCTTGCGAAGCTGCCATGAGGGAAATGCAAACGGCATTGAAACCCGGCATCTCGGAAAACGAGCTTTGGGCGGAGCTGCACCGCGGCAATATCGCGCGTGGCGGCGAATGGATCGAAACGCGGCTTTTGTCATCCGGCCCGCGCACCAATCCCTGGTTCCAGGAATGCTCGTCGCGCGTGATCGAGAATGGTGATCTCGTGGCTTTCGATACCGATCTCATCGGACCGTATGGCTTTTGTGCCGACCTGTCGCGCACATGGCTCTGCGGCGACAAGCGTCCGACCAACGAGCAACGCGATCTCTACCGCATCGCGGCTGAACAGATCGCCTACAATCTCGACCTCATGCAGCCGGGTGTCTCGTTTCGCGATCTTTCCGAGCGCTCGAAAGTACCGCCGGCCGATTGCTTCCCGACCCGCTACGGCGTCCTCTACCATGGCGTCGGACTTGCCGATGAATACCCGACACTGCCCCACGCCTCAGACTGGACTGACGACACACCAGACGGTACGCTGGAGCCCGGCATGGTGCTTTGCGTGGAAAGTTACATCGGCAGGCTTGGTGGGCATGAGGGCGTGAAGATCGAGGAACAGGTGCTGATTACCGACACCGGCAACGAACAACTCTCGACCTATCCTCTGGAGCAGGCGCTTCTGGCCGGCTAGGCAGGCTCGAACACAACCGGCCTTTCGGTTGCCAGCACTTGCTCAAGCGCTGCGACAACATCTGGCGGTGTTTCAAGGGAGGTGATGAAGGGTAAGCCCTTGCGCCGTCCAGTCCAGCCAATCACCTCAAGCTCTGCGGCAGCAGGTTCAAAGCGCTTCGCAAGCACCCAACTCAGGCAATCGATCACCGCAATATCCGCGCGGCCCTCGGCCAATGAGCGGACCGAGACGCGGTGTGCGCCGCTCGCTTCGCAGGTCGCAAACAACGACAGGCTTTCACCCATGGCCTCAAGGTCACGCTTCAGCCCATTGAATCCAGACATGGACTCGCCATCATTGTAGGCGAAGCGCTTGCCTCTCAAAGCGTCGAGCGGAATGTGAGGGCGACCGTCAGCCGGAGACAGCACATCCCCGCTGGACCGACGCCGCGTCACGATGGCGCTCGAATAAAGTTCGCCGTCGCCGCCTTCAATCGCGTCGTAGCTCGGTTGTCCAACCACCCGCACATCATCAACCAGGCCGAAGTCCATCGGCCCCCAGCACGTCTGCGACAGAAGAAGAGCCGGATGCCGCCACAACACAGGCAGGTCGAAATCCTCCGGCGCAAGCGTCGCCGGGTCGGAAGCAATAAGATCGCCGGCAGCATTTCTGATTCCGCCCGATACTGGCGAGAGGTCGGAGTTTCGGCGCGACAGCCGCTCAGGGGCGTCGATGCCACGCGCGCGCAAAGCATTTCTCAAACGCGCCCAGAAACCATCCGTCTCGTCGCGGAGTTCCGGCCAGTCGTACATCGGCAAAGCTGCAATCGTGTCGGCCATGCCGCGTCATATCCAATTGATGAGAACAGGGTCTAGCACGTCGCGCGAGCGAATGCCTATCCGCGCAACTACTCTTTCGGAGGTTCCGCCGGGACGGGAGCGGTACCGAAACCATTGAGGTTGCGAGTACGCACCCGCGGCACGAAAGCCCTGCCCTGTTCCGGTACACGGCATAGCACCGGATGCACTATCGGCTCCTTGGCCTTGAAGGCGTAGGCCTTCAACAGCGCCCAGTAATTTGGGTAGACATAGCCCTTGTTCGCAGCCATCCATTCCTCGCGCCGCGCCTGGAACAGGGTCGGCAGCCGATACCACGGAACGGTCGGCTGCTTGTGATGCACGAAATGCAGGTTGTTGTTGAGGAACAGGAAGGCGAGCGGCGACCGTTCGACGATGACGGTGCGACCCTCGGGATGCTCAGACCACTGGTGTTCGGCAAAGGTGCGGATGGAAATCAGCGATTGCCCGATCCACATCGGCACCAGCATGTAGAGCCAAATCGGAATGCCGAACCCGAATTGGATGACGGGCAATACGATTGCAAGCCCTGCGCCATGCAGCAGCCAGGCTTTGCGGATTGCCTTGTCGCCGGCCAGCATATGTTTTGCGTCATCGATGATGAAGCCGACGGCGGAAAGCCAAGGGCCAAGCACGAAACGCCCGACCATGGTGTTGTTGATCCTCAGCAACGTCTTCATCGCTGCCGGCATGTCTTCATGCACCCAGAGCGCCTGATAGTAGCTTTCAGGATCGTCAAAGGGATCGGTCAGCCGCTCATCGGCATGGTGACGCAAATGCAGCGTCTTGAACCGGCGGAACGGCCAGACCAGGCCAATGGGAAGAAACACGAAGGCTTCGTTGACGAGAGCGTTGCGCGTGGGGTGGCCGTGCAGAATTTCATGGACCAGCGAGGATTGCAGCGCCACCGTGAAGGCCAGAACTGCGAGCGCCAGAACCGGATAAGCGTTCCAGACCAGCAAGCCTGCGATCAGCCAGGCTCCGTAGCAGAACACGGCGAGAAACACCGTAGGCCATTCGACCGCTGGTAGACGCTCTGCTCTGCCTGATCTTCTCACCATATCCTTGGCCCCGCCCCGGCGCCGGAACCTTGATCGATTCCTGACAGCATTGTGTCAGTAGTCTTTTACGCCGACAACGGGATAATGCGCACAAGTCGTTGCGATTGGGCATAAAAAGTCTCATATGTTGCCTAAAGTAAACACTTTTAAGGATTCATTTACGCCTGACACGGGGAGATGAAGCCTTGGAGAGAAATTTTTCCTTCCTTTCGGAATGAAGCTCGATGGACAAGCGCGATCTCTCAAGCCTGTTTCGGGAGCGTCTCAAGATGCTCCTGACAAGATCGGACCTGAACCAGTCCGCATTCGCGGCAGCTGTTGGCATTGACCGCTCGGCACTTTCCCAACTGCTTTCGGGTGCAACGACGCGCCTGCCGCGTGCAGAGACGCTCCTCAATATAGCGGCGGAGTTCAAGGTTTCCCTCGATTGGCTGCTAGGTCTGAGTCAGGACGAAGGCTTGACCGGCGAAATCCGGGAAAGCCTCGAAATCGAGGAAGCAGCCGGCGGCTTCGACCGCACATTGCTGGCCAAATGGCATGCCGAAGCGGCGGGCTCCAAGATCCGCTACGTACCGGCAGGCATTCCCGATCTTTTACGCACCGAAGCGCTTGTCGAATACGAGGCTGGTATCACCAACAAGAGCAGGCGGGCACAGGCCGGCGAGACGCAATATCGTATCGACTACAACCGGCGTCCCGAGACCGACATGGAAGTCTGCATGCCGCGCCACACGCTGGAGATTTTCGCCCGCGGCCTCGGTGTCTGGGACGGGTTTCCGGAGACCGACCGGCGCGAGCAACTGCTGCATATGTCGGCGCTACTGGATGACCTCTACCCGACCTTCCGGCTGTTTCTTTATGACGGCCGTATGCGCTATTCCATTCCCTACACGATCTTCGGTCCCTATCGGGCCGCGATTTATGTCGGCGATATGTATCTGGTGCTCAATGCAACGCAGCCGATCCGTACGCTAACCAGCCATTTCGACAATCTGATCCGTGCTGCCGAGATCAATGCGCATGAAGCGGCAGCATTCGCCCAACGGCTTTCGGAGATGCGTTTCGACGACTGAAGTCAACCGGGACATTGACCTGACATAAAGATTTCTTTATATCATTATCTCAACAAGACCTCGTTGAAGGCTAAATTCCCTATGACCAATCCGATCGATGCGCTCATTGCAGAAAAGGGCGTGCTGCTGGCCGATGGCGCGACAGGCACCAACCTGTTCGCGATGGGCCTTCAAGCCGGCGAGGCTCCGGAACTGCTGAACGAGACAGCACCCGATACCATTACCAGCCTTCACCAGAATTTCGTGGATGCCGGCGCGGATATCATCCTGACCAATTCCTTCGGAGGCACGCGCCATCGCCTTAAGCTGCATCATGCGCAGGACCGCGTGCATGAGCTCAACAAGCGTGCCGCAGAAATCGCCAGGGCGGTTGCCGACAAGGCGGGTCGCAAAGTCATCGTAGCCGGTTCGGTAGGTCCGACGGGCGAGTTGCTCATTCCGCTCGGTGCGATGTCCTACGAGGAAGCGGTCGACGCCTTTGCAGAGCAGATCGAAGGCTTGAAGGCCGGTGGAGCTGAAGTTGCGTGGATCGAAACGATGTCCGCGCCCGACGAGATCCGCGCGGCTGCCGAGGCTGCAATCCGGGTTGGCCTTCCCTATACCTACACCGGTTCTTTCGACACCGCTGGTCGCACCATGATGGGTCTGCTGCCCAAGGATATCCATGCGGTTGCCGACGGTCTTGAGCAAGCACCGGTCGGCGTTGGAGCCAATTGTGGCGTCGGCGCTTCGGACATTCTTGCGTCCCTGCTCGACATGACCGAGGCGAAGCCGGAAGCAACAGTCATCGTCAAGGGCAACTGCGGCATTCCCGAATTCCGTGGATCGGAAATCCATTATTCCGGCACCCCTGAGCTTATGGCCGACTATGTGCGCCTCGCTATCGATGCTGGCGCGAAGATCGTAGGCGGTTGTTGCGGCACGTCGTTCCAGCACTTGGCCGCGATGCGGCAAGCGCTCGACACGCACCACAAGTCGGCGCGTCCGAGCGTGGACTCGATCGTCGAACGCATCGGCCCGCTTCGCAACAAGCAGGCCACTGCAAACGTTGCTGAAAGTTCCGAAGGTCGCCGCGAGCGCCGCCGTTCGCGCGGCTGAGCCTCTTATTCGCTGTTGTCAGCGTAGGCAGACATGACGGACTTGTGGTCGGCGTTAGCCCCGTCGTCACGCCCCATAAGCATCAATGCGTCTGACGAACGGGGGTCGGATAGTTTTTCCAGTGCGGCGCTGAAACGTTCGTTGTGCAGCGCAGACAGCGCCACCCGCCGCGCAGTATCGACATCGTTCATGATGCGGCTGGTTTCGACGGATCTCGACTCCGTGACTGGCGAGCCACGGCTAGCCGAGGCTGGTGTCCAACCGGAATTTCCGTCTATGCGCATTCTGAGCCCCTCAAAGCTGCATTGCACCAAGTTCTAGCATCGTGGAATTTCAATGCGGTACCCAAAATCTCCCGCATTTTAATGACTGTCGAAAAAAGGCGGGCAGGCAAAATCGCCCACCCGCCCCGACTAAAGAACGGCCGCCTTTACTTGCCGGAAAGAGCCGACGCCAGCCGAACCAATGCCAGGAATTCCGACCGGTAGCCGAACGGATCGGACCCGCGAGCGCCCGATGCCATATCCAGGATGCGGCCATAGCCAAAGTCCGACATCGCATCTTCATTGCGCAGTTTCTGGCCGAAAGCAGCCACGGCAATTGAGAACCGCTGGTCCTCGCCCGCTGCTTCGAAAGAAGCGACCTCGTTGGAGGTCGTGACTGCGGAGGTGATGAGCTTTGATGTCTCGGCGTCGGGCAGCTTGTAGCGGATCTTCACAAAGGCATATTCGTCGGCATTGGCAACGCCGCCATTGGCGGTTGCCGCCTCGCCATAGCGCAGCGGATCGATCTGCTGGGCAGCGCCCTTGGGCGTGATTTCATAGATTGCGGTGACCGAGTGGCCGGAGCCGATATCGCCGGCATCGACACGATCATTGTTGAAATCTTCCCGGTTGAGCGCACGGGTTTCGTAGCCGATGAGACGATACTCGGCGACCTTCTGCGGATTGAACTCGACCTGTATCTTCACGTCCTTGGCAATCGGGAACAGTGTCAAGGAGGCATCCTGCACAAGCACCTTTTCCGCCTCTGCCAGCGTGTCGATATAGGCAGCGGTGCCGTTGCCGTTCTGGGCAATGGTCTGCATCATCTGGTCGTTGAGATTGCCGCGTCCGAACCCGAGCACCGACAGGAAAACACCGGTCTTGCGCTTGTCTTCAACCAGGCGCTTAAGATCGTCGTCGTCGCTCTGGCCGACATTGAAATCACCGTCCGTGGCGAGCATGACGCGATTGATGCCATCCTTGACGAAAGACTGCTGGGCAAGCCGATAAGCTTCGCGGATACCCGCCTCGCCCGCCGTCGATCCGCCCGGTTGCAATCCGTCGATTGCCGCGAGGATCTTCGTCTTGTCAGACGCCTTGGTCGGCTCCAGCACCGTTCCCGCATTGCCAGCGTATGTAACGATGGAAACAGTATCGTCAGGCTGCAATTTGTTGACCAGAAGGCGGAACGCCGACTGCAGCAGCGGAAGCTTGTCCGGTTCGTTCATCGAGCCGGAAACATCGATCAGGAACACCAGATTGGCCTTCGGCTGCGCCGCGGGCTGCACATCATAGCCCTTGATCGCCACGTGCATCAGCTTGTGCTGCGCGTTCCACGGCGCGGGCATCACCGTCACCGTTGAATTGAAAGGCGTCTCAGCCGTTTCCGGCCCCTTCCAGTCGTAGGGAAAGTAGTTGACCATCTCCTCGACACGCACCGTGTCGGCTTGCGGCAGAAGGCCTTCCTTCAACGAGCGCCTCACAAACGAGTAGGAAGCCGTGTCGACATCTATGGAAAACGTCGAGACCGGATCTTCTGCGGCGGAGCGGACCGGATTTGTCTTGAATGTTTCCAGCCGATCGCGATTTTCCGGTTGTGGCAGATAGAGATCGGCAGGCGCGGCCGGCTCCACCATCGTCCTCAGATCGGCGACACCGGGCGCAGCGCCACCTGCCGCACTCTCCGCCAACGCAGTGGCTGCCGGCGCCATCGCGTTCTGCTGCGCGACGCTCAGATCGGCCGGCGCTTCCCGCTTCGAAACCTGTGCTGCCGAAAGCGCATCGCTTTCTGCATCGGCTTTCTTCTTGAGCTCGGTCGGCGCAACTGGCTTAGGTGCAGGTTCGCTCACAGCGACATCGCTGACCTTCTCCTCCGCCCGGAACCTGAACGGGGAATCCTGGAGCAGGTAGAGCGCCGTATAGCCGGCAATCGGCAAGGCCACGAGGCCGGCAATGGCCGGCGCGGCAAACAGTTTCTTTTGCATGATGTCTCTCCAGAGCTTGCTTGCTCGTTGGGTGAGACGTGATGTGAAAGGCGATCCTTGGGGTGCTGGTGCAATTTCTTCCTGCGCGTCGAATGCCGCCATCGCCGCATGCAATGCAGCCACCTTTGCCTCGGGGCGTGGCTTGGGGGCGGCAAGGCCGCGCAACTGGTTGAGTTTGCCGTCGTTGACCATGGTCACACTTCCCCGGCCGAGCGCATCAGCACTTTCAGCCGTTTCTTCGCTTCATGGATGTGCCACGACACCGTTGCTTCCGAAATTGCCATCGCCTCGCCGGCAGCGGCGTGGCTCAACCCCTCGCCATAGACCAGAAGCACCGCATCGCGCTGTTTGTCGGGCAGTTTGCGCACTGCAAGCCAGAGTTCATCAAGCTGAGCTCCTTGGTCGTCCGTCCCCTCGCCCGTGATTGACGCATGCACGCCATAGGCGTCAGTCCTGGCTGTATCGCGAGCGGTCTTGCGGGCAAGGTCGCGGGCCGCATTCATGGTCATGGCGTAGAGCCAGGTGGTGAAGGCACCCGCGCCGCGATAGTCGCGGATGGAGTGCCCAAGCCTGATGCACACTTCCTGGGCGATATCTTCCGCGTCATCACGATGACCGCACCAGCGCCATGCGATGCGGTGGACAAAATCATAGTGCCTTTCGACGAGCGCGCCGAAAGCCTGCCTATCTCCGTCCTTTGCCCTGGCGATCAGTTCCACTTCGGAAACGTCGCCATCGTCCAGCATCATCGCCATCATCACTTTCTAGACGACGGCGAGCGGCAATTCCTTGGGTGGGCAGAGAAATTTATTTGCAACCACCTGAATTTTCTATTCTGGGTTAAGAAACCGGCTTCACCATGCGGCGAAATACATCGGTCTTGGCGATGAAATGCTGCCAGAGAGCCCCTGCAGCATGCAAGACAACGACAATGATGATTACCGGCTTGGCCAGTTCGTGGACATCGCCCGCTCCACCAATGCCACCAAACCAAGCGACCATGCCTGAAATCGGCATCGCAAATATCACGACATAGAGCAGGAAATGCGCGGCGGAAGCAGCCCATTTTTGAAAAGCGCTCTCGCCCGCCGGCGCGGCTGGCACACCGTTTCGAAAACGTAGAATCAGGCGGACGATTGCCAGCAAGAGGATGGAGACGCCGACATAGACATGGATATTCGCGCTGAGCAGATCAGCTTCCGCCGGTGCCGCGCCGCGCTTGAAAGCCCGATATGCGGGTTTGATCAGGTCGCCCATAACAAGCTGGAATATGACCAACGCCGCTATGATCCAGTGAAGGGCGATATGCGCTGCGCTGTATCCTAAAGGCCGTCGAGCAACCATGATCCGCTCCTTGTCCGCCAGAGCACTATTGGCTCATTTTGCACCAAAGGATTGCGACGCATTTTCGACATCGCGGGAGCCACAAGCACTTAGCGGGCGAAGGCTGACATGTGGAAGGCCTGCACTTCGGCAGGGTACCGATAGTTTGTCCCGTAAGGGCAGGCATTGCGATCGAAGCAACCGAGGCTCATGCACTGTTCACCAGCCGCCCCGCGAACATGCGCCAGACAGTCCTGATAGGCGAAGCCAGTCGGAGAGTATGCGTCGACCGGACAGGCTTTTAGGCAAGGTTTTCCAACGCATGCATCGCAAAGGTGATTCACTTTGTCAGGAGTCCGAAATTCCATCTCATGGTCGAAAAGGAGCGCGCCCCGATAGGCATGCCAGAGGCCATATTTGGGATGCATGAGGATACCGAGCGGTGACGGCTTCAAGCCCTCGGCGCGCATCGCCCATTGCTGGAACGGCAGGAATGGCTTGTCGTTGGGCGAAACCGCCCTCGCTCCGAAACGGCTGGCGATCTCGCCAATCACCTCGCGCGACCACATGTCGAGCGGATTTGCCATGTCGTCGGCCTTGGCCTGTCGCCACTTCAGGAAATGAGGCCATGGCGCGGCACCTGCTTGCCCCACCAAAAGGACGGCTTTGGCAGGCTCACCGGCAATGGCGGTCGGCGCGGCATCGGCTTCGGCGAAATTGAAGCCGCCTCGCAGGATCAGGCCGTGCGCGGCAAGGGCTTCCTTGATCACGGCGTCAGCGGATTGCGGCTATCGGCGAGAATGCGGCCGCCTAGCATAATGAAGCAGGCCCCCGCGGCACGCTCGATCCAGTGACGCGCCTTGCCGAAAGCACGGATGACCGGTGCCGAGGACATGAAAAGGCTGACCAGTGAGTACCAGGCAAGAGAACTTGCCACGACCAGCGCGATCATCGTCACCATCAACCAGACTGGCGTTGCTGCCGTTACCGATGTGGCGAACACACTCGCAAAAAGAACGATAGCCTTGGGGTTGGTAAGCGTAACACCGAGGCCGAACAGCAACGGATTGCCGCCTTTCGCATAGCTGTCGATCTCAACGGCCTCCGGCTTCGCAAACAGCAGCCGTACACCGAGGTAGACGAGGTACGCTCCGCCGGCGACGCGGATCAGCCAGGCAAGCCACTCGAATTTCGCCAGCACAGCCGACAGGCCGAGCAGGCCAAGTGTGGCATAGATACCGAGCCCTATAGAAACGCCGAGGGTCGTCAGCAGGCCGGCCTTGGTGCCTCGCGTCATTGACGAGCGCACCACGCCGACGAAATCCGGCCCCGGCAACATGAGAGCCGGAATGAAGATCGCGAACACGCTGATGAGAACGACAGATGGCTGCATGGCCGACACCATTGAGACACCACGAGGAAATCATGCCGGGCCATCTTCAGCAAGCGCGAAACACTGTGCCAACCAAGCCGGGAAATGGCGATGGGCGCATCCTTTGGGTATTGCAAAATGCTGGTCAATATAGTATCGACTCGATATCAATGTTACGCCAAGCCAAGCACACGACATGGTCACGCAAATCTGAGGTGAATACCTGCCCTAGCCTCCACATCGCCATTCCTTTTGCTCATATCCAAGAGCATGATGGCGTTGTGAGTAGCAATATTCTCATACCCGTCAGCACAAGCCATCCGCATACCGAAAGCCAAGCAGACACGACAATGAATACGACACCTTCCTGGCTCCCCAGCCTTCTAACCGAGAACCCTGAATCCGGTTTCGCGCTCGCCCTGAAGCTCTCGCGCATGGCGGTGAAATTCACCCAGCCATCCGATGCAGTCCGGTCTGCATTGCGCCCCGACTACGAAAGCGATGCCGACGCTCTGATCGCCGCCTCGCACGTGGTCGCAGTCAATTTCGCGACAATCGCCGCGGCGAACGGCTACTGGCGATAAGCGCACCCACCATGGCCAGGCAAAACGTCAAAGCGCCGGAACTGATGGTCGAGCGCTGGTTCAACAGCGCTGTCCCTATCACGCTGGAAAGCCTTCGCGGCCGGCCCGTGCTTCTGCACACGTTTCAGATGTTGTGCCCCGGTTGCGTGACCCACGCCATACCGCAGGTCAAACGAATTGTGGCGATGTTCCGCAAGGAAGACCTCGCAGTAGTTGGCCTCCACACCGTGTTCGAACATCACGACGCGATGACGCCTGTGTCGCTCGAGGCATTCCTGCACGAGTATGGCATCACCTTCCCGGTTGGGGTCGATCGCCCGAGCGAAAACGGTCCAATTCCAAGGACTATGGCGACCTACGGCTTCCGTGGCACGCCTTCACTTGTACTGATCGATAGGGCCGGCAACATCCGCCACCACGGCTTTGGCCAGGAAGATGACATTGCCTTGGGTTTCCGGCTGGGAATGCTGATGTCGGAAACGGCGCCCGCTCAACGGGAGCAGGCGGAAGACCCACAACACGGCTGCGACGCAGATGGTTGCGCCGCGCCGTCTAATGGGTAGGTCGCTAGCTCAGCAGGGTCAGGGTACCGAAGAGTTTAGCCAACGCTACCCTTGTCTGGGTCTGAGAACGCGCTCCGCCAGACTTCCTTGTGAATGATGTTGGCCACTTTAGCCCGGCCTGTATCGGGCTCCTTTCAAGTAAAGGCGTCGGGCATCGACTCCTTCTTCTTCGAGATGAAGTCCTTCAGCCCGTCGTCGATGCCCAGATCGAGGAACGGTGCCTCGTAGCTTTCCAGCCAGTGACGCGCGAGCGCATTGGCGCGCTGCGGAGCGGTCTTCTCGCCTTCAGCCAACCATTGCTCGAACGAATTGTTGTCCGCGATCGAGGAACGGTAGAACGCCGTCTGGAAATTGGCCTGTGTGTGGTCGCAGCCCAGATAGTGGCTGCCGGGTCCAACCTGCCGAATGGCGTCCATGGCCTGTCCGTTTTCGGACAGATCGACGCCCTCGCTGAACTTCTGCTGCATGCCAAGCTGGTCGATGTCCATCATGAACTTCTCGTAGCAGGATGCGAGCCCACCCTCGAGCCATCCTGCTGAGTGCAGCACGAAATTGGTGCCTGCCAGAATGGTGGAGTTCAAGGTGTTGGCGC
>MKRZ01000179.1 GCA_001897075.1 Mesorhizobium sp. 61-13
GGCTTGTAGGAGGAAGCAGCCGTCTGGCCCTTCACGACCGGGTCGGCCTCGGTGATGGTCAGCACGACCTGATCGGGCAAGGATACGCCGATCGGCCTTTCGCCATAGAGGCGCACCGTAACCATCATGCCGTCCTGCAGGAAGGCGGCGCGCTCGCCGACGAAATCCTTCTGGAGTTCAAGCTGCTCGTAGCTTTCGGTGTCCATGAACACCAGTGCTTCGCCCTGCTCGTAGAGGAAGGAGAAATCCTTGTATTCGAGATCGACCTGCTCGACGGTTTCGGCCGAGCGGAAACGCTCGTTGAGCTTGGTGCCGTTGATGAGGTTTTTCAGTTCGACCTGGTTGTAGGCGCCGCCCTTGCCGGGCTTTACCGTATTGGTCTTGACCGCCACCCACAGTCCGCCATCGTGTTCGACGACGCTGCCGGGGCGAATTTCGCTGCCGCTGATCTTGGCCATGATTTCTGGGTCCGAAGTGGGGTGATCGCCGAAAGCGGCGATTTCGGCGCTTCCAAGACCACACTTCACCGAAAGAGGCAAGAGATGCGACCCCGACGCACGGTCAGGGCAGGCGGTTTGCCCTTTGCAGCGCCTTTTTGGTTTCGTCGTCGGTCAAGCCGTGCATGAAGTCTTCCATCTCGGAATCGATCAGGCCGGCACGGCGGGCGACGATGTACCATGCGCCGGCGAGGATGGAGTCCGGCTCGGTGCCGATGCCGCCCATATAGAGCTTGGCCAGCCGGTTCTGGGCGGCGACGTTGCCGCCATTGGCCGCAGCCAGCATCCAGCTGAAACCTGCCTTCAGGTCGCGCTTGCCGCCGCGCCCCTCGATCAGCCATTCGCCGAGATCCAGCTGGGCGGTGTCGTAGTTCTGGCGCGCAGCTCTTGCCAGGAACAGCAGCGCCTGCGTGTCGTTCTGCGCCTTGCCGCCGGCACCGTTGGCGTAAATCTGCGACATCGCATATTGCGCGTCGGCAACCCCGGCATCGGCGGCGCGCTCGTAATAGGAGACGGCCCGCGTCAAACCGGCATCGCCGGAATCTTCCTTGACCAGCAACTGGGCGAAATTGAACTGCGCCAGCGGATTGCCGGCCTCGGCAGCCGCCTGCATCAGCGCGTAGGCCTGCTTTTCGTCCTTCGTCACGAAGCGGCCGTCGAGCAGCATCAGGGCATATTGGAACTGCGCTTCCGGGATGCCGCGCTCGGCGGCGGCGGAATACCATTTTGCCGCTTCGGCTGCGTTTGCCGGCACGCCGAGGCCGCGCGACAGGATTTCGGCGAGAAGGGTCTGCGCCGCCGGATCGCCGTTTTGGGCGCGCGGCAAAGCGAGGTTGTAGGCGGTCTTGTAGAGGCCGCGCTGATAGGCGCCGTAGGCTTCATCCGCCGGGCGCGCACCGAAACGGGCCGGGTCAAGGCCGTCAGCCGACGGCAACGGACCGGGCGATACGGTCGTTGCGGGCTGCGGCAGGTTCGGCATGGCCGGCTTGTCGCTCTTCTCAGCGGGAGCAGGGGTTTGCGCCGCCGGAGCTTTTACGGTGGGAGACGGTGTTGCAGGAGCCTGAGCCGCCGGGGCTTCCGGCGCGGGAGTTGACGCTGTCGTGGCCGGAACGGTTTCGGCGGCCGCACTTGCGAGGCAGGCGCAGACGAAAACCGAAGCCAGTGCCAAGCGACGCGCCATCATCAGTCCTCGAAGCGTGGGGCGGTTTCGTCGAGCAACGCATTTGCCCTGGCAATAGCTGCGCGCGCATCGACGCCATCGGCGAAGACGGCAGCGGACAGCGCAACGAATTCCGCGCCCGTCTGCGCAACCTGTTCGACCGAGGCGACGTCGTTGCCGCCGAGAACGATGCACGGCACGGCGATCATCTCCGCCCACCACGCGCCGAGCGCCAGGTTGCGCTTGTGCGGCTCTGGCGTGGTGTCGAAGCCGAAGCGGCCGAAGAACATGTAGTCGGGCCGCTCTTCGCCGAGATCGAGCGCGTCGTCGCGGGTTTTGACGCCGCCGGTGCCGACCATCATCTTGTCTTGCAGGCGCTCGATGGCGTCGGCGAGGTCGGGCCTCGATCCCTCGATGTGGATGCCGTCGGCATGGACGCGGCCGGCGATGCGGCTGTCGCCGGCAATGATGGCGGCGGCACCCGCCTTCTGGGCGAGCGGGACGAGTTTTTCGGCCATTGCCTGGAAGGCGGCTTCGTCAATGTCGCCCTGCGGCAGGATGAGCGAAGCGACGTCGCCGCCCTGCAAGGCTTCGGCGAGGCGGTCGGCCTTGAGGGCGGGCGGTGCGATCAGCACGATGCGGCAGCGATTGGGTGGCGTGTCTGGGTTCATGGCAGTCGGTTCCGGCAATCGCCTATGCGGGGCGAAGTTGGTTGCATTGCGGCATAGAGCAAAGCGTCGATGTTGAACAGGCGCATGGCCGGCGGGAGGCGCAAGTTTTGCGGTCGCGACGGACCGGAATTTCGGCTAAAGATTGCGTCCGACCTCAAACACAATCGCCCGATGACAGACCTTCTGCTCGATCCATGGTTCTACGCCACGGCCATTCCGGCCGTGCTTCTGGTCGGCCTTTCGAAGGGCGGCTTTGGCGGCGCAGTCGGCTTCGTCGGCGTGCCTTTGATGGCGCTGACCATGCCGCCGGTGCAGGCCGCCGCAATCCTGTTGCCGATCCTGTGCCTGATGGACGTTGCCGCGGTGTGGACGTGGCGCGGCGTTTATGACCGCAGGATGCTGATCGACATGTTGCCGGGTTCGATCGCCGGCATCGGCCTTGGCTGGCTGACGGCCGCGCTGGTGACGCAGGACATGGTGCGGCTGATCGTTGGGGCCGTCGCCATCGTCTTCGTGCTGCGCTGGCTTTATCTGCTGCTGCGGCACGGGGCCGACCATGCCGCCCAGCCGAACCGCATCGCCGCCGCCTTCTGGGGCGCGGTGGCCGGCTTCACCAGTTTCGTCGCCCATGTCGGCGGGCCGCCGTTCCAGGTCTATGCGCTGCCGATCCGGCTCGACCCGAAAGTGCTGTCGGGGACTTCGACGCTGTTTTTCGCGATCACCAATGCCGTCAAGCTGGTGCCCTATTTCGCACTCGGCCAGTTCGACACCACCAATTTGACCGCCTCGCTGGCGCTGGCGCCATTGGCTCCGCTGGCGACGCTTGCCGGGGCCTTCCTGGTGCGGCGCATGAAGCCGGAAGTGTTTTATCCCTTCACCTACGCCACGGTGGGACTGGTGGCGCTCAAGCTGTTGTGGGACGGGCTTGTTGATCTAATGTAGAAATGACGCAGGCCGTCTCGTGTGCTTAGAGCAGCGATTACCAGTTGGGGAGAATGGGATGGGAAGTTCCTTCGAGCGCGACCTCGACAAGAATCCGGCCAACTATCAGAATCTGACGCCGCTGACCTATCTTGAGCGGGCGGCGAAGGTGTTTCCCGCGCATATCGCGATCATCCACGGCAACCAGCGCATCAGCTACCGCGATTTCTGGCGGCGCTCGCTCAAGCTTGCCTCGGCGCTTGCAAGGGAGGGCATCGGCAAGGGCGATACGGTGACGGTGATGCTGTCCAACACGCCGGCGATGCTGGAGGCGCATTTCGGCGTGCCGATGGTGAAGGCAGTGCTGCATTGCCTGAACACGCGGCTCGATGCGGCGATCATCGCCTTCCAACTCGACCATGCCGAGACGAAGGTCTTGATCGTCGACCGCGAGTTTTCCGGCGTGGTGAAGGAGGCGCTGGGGCTCGCCAAGGTCAAGCCGCTGGTCATCGATTATGACGATCCGGACTATCCTTCCGATGCGCCCTATCCGAAGGGTGAGCGGATCGGCAGTCGCGACTACGAGGAGTTCCTGGGGGCGGGCGACGAGAATTTCGCCTGGTCGATGCCGGATGACGAGTGGGACGCGATTTCGCTGAACTACACCTCCGGCACCACAGGCAACCCGAAGGGCGTCGTCTACCATCATCGCGGTGCCGCGCTGATGGCCTACACCAACACCATCCATGCCGGCATGGGCAAGCATTGCGTTTACCTGTGGACGCTACCGATGTTCCACTGCAACGGCTGGTGCTTTCCGTGGACGCTGGCCGTGCAGGCTGGCACGCATGTGTGCCTGCGCTGGGTGCGGGCGAAACAGATGTATGCGGCAATCGCCGATTACGGCGTGACGCATCTGTGCGGTGCACCGATCGTGATGTCGCTTTTGATCAACGCGCCGGATGAGGACAAGCGCACGTTCGCGCAGACCGTGTCGTTCAACACGGCTGCCGCCCCGCCGCCGGAAGCGGTGCTGTCCGGCATGGCCGATGCCGGGTTTGAGGTCACTCACCTTTATGGGCTGACCGAGACCTACGGCCCGGCGGTGGTCAATGAATGGCACGAGGAGTGGGACGGGCTGGACAAGGGTGCGCGCACGGCGATGAAGGCGCGCCAGGGCGTGCGCTACGCGGCGCTGGAAGATCTGTCGGTGATCGATCCCGAGACGATGCAGGCGACGCCGGCTGACGGCGCGACCATCGGCGAGGTGATGTTCCGCGGCAATATCGTCATGAAGGGCTATCTGAAGAACCGGGCGGCCAGCGACGAAGCATTCGCGGGCGGCTGGTTCCATTCGGGCGACCTCGGCGTCATGCATCCCGACGGCTATATCCAGATCAAGGACCGCTCGAAGGACATCATCATCTCCGGCGGCGAGAACATTTCCTCGATCGAGGTCGAGGATGCGCTCTACAAGCATGCTGCCGTTGCCGCCTGCGGCGTGGTGGGCCGCGCCGATGATAAATGGGGCGAGGTGCCGGTGGCCTATGTCGAGCTGAAGCCGGGCAGGACGGCCAGCGAAGCCGACATCATCGAGCATTGCCGCAGCCTCCTGGCGCGTTTCAAAGTGCCGAAGGCGATCATCTTCGCCGAGATTCCCAAGACCTCGACCGGCAAGATCCAGAAGTTCCGCCTGCGCGAGATGGCGAAAGCCGGCTGAGTTTCCGCTTCGTTTACGTTGCGGAAATCACGGATTTTAGCTATCGTACATGTACGTGGGAGGGACGGAGCTTGCAGCAGCCTTGATGAAGGGCGTGGCCTGCAAGCGGAGCTTTATCAAGACAAAACAATTGGTTCGCGCATCCGTCACCCATTCCCGCGGGGGAAAAGGCAATCGGGAGCAACTGTCATGCAAGGCGTATCACGCAACTTCTTTACACTGGCCATCATCTATGCGCTGTGCGGGATGGCGATTGGCCTGTCCATGTCGATCAGCCAGGACCATTCGCAAATGCCGACGCACGCGCACACGATGGTGGCGGGCTGGCTGATGTCGGCGGTCTTCGCCTTCTTCTACCACCTGTTTCCGGCGGTGGCGGCCAAGACGATCGCCACCATACATTTCTGGCTTACTGCGGTGAGCGGTATCCTGCTTCTCGTCGGATTGTTCATTTTGCTTGGCGGCCACG
>MKRZ01000180.1 GCA_001897075.1 Mesorhizobium sp. 61-13
TTGAGCTTGCCACGCAGATCGTCCGAGAGCGCCTTTTCCTTGCGGATGGCGCCGAGCACGTCCTTGCCGGCCGAACGCATATGCGCAAGCAGGCCCTGCTCGAACTTGCCAACATCGGCTACGGACAGCTTGTCGAGATAGCCGTTGACGCCTGCGAAGATGACCGCAACCTGCTCTTCCGTCTTGAGCGGCGAGAACTGCGGCTGCTTGAGCAGCTCGGTCAGGCGAGCGCCACGGTTGAGAAGACGCTGCGTAGCCGCGTCAAGATCGGAACCGAACTGCGCGAAGGCCGCCATTTCACGGTACTGTGCGAGCTCACCCTTAATCGAGCCGGCAACTTGCTTCATCGCCTTGATCTGAGCCGACGAACCGACACGAGACACCGACAGACCGACGTTCACGGCCGGGCGGATACCCTGGAAGAACAGGTTGGTTTCCAGGAAGATCTGGCCGTCGGTGATCGAGATCACGTTGGTCGGGATGTAGGCCGACACGTCGTTGGCCTGGGTTTCGATGATCGGCAAGGCCGTCAGCGAACCCGAGCCATTGTCTTCGTTGAGCTTCGCAGCGCGCTCCAGCAGGCGGGAGTGCAGGTAGAAAACGTCGCCCGGATAAGCTTCGCGGCCCGGCGGGCGACGCAGCAACAGGGACATCTGGCGATAGGCGACGGCCTGCTTGGACAGATCGTCATACGCGATCAGCGCATGCTTGCCATTGTCGCGGAAATATTCACCCATCGTGCAGCCGGCAAACGGCGCGATGTACTGCAACGGCGCCGGGTCAGACGCGGTGGCAGCGATGATGATCGAATAGTCGAGCGCACCGCGCTCTTCCAGAACCTTCACGAACTGGGCAACGGTCGAGCGCTTCTGGCCGACGGCGACGTAGACGCAGTAGAGCTTTTCCGAATCCGGGCCGCTCTCGTGAATGGCCTTCTGGTTCAGGATGGTGTCGAGAATGATGGCGGTCTTGCCGGTCTGGCGATCGCCGATGACCAGCTCGCGCTGGCCGCGGCCAACCGGGATCAGGGCGTCGATGGCCTTGAGGCCGGTCGACATCGGCTCGTGCACCGACTTGCGCGGAATGATACCGGGCGCCTTGACGTCAACGCGGCGACGTTCCTTGGCCTTGATGGGGCCCTTGCCGTCGATCGGGTTGCCGAGCGCATCGACAACGCGGCCAAGCAGCTCAGGACCAACCGGGACGTCCACGATGGCGCCGGTACGCTTGACCGTATCGCCTTCCTTGATGTCGCGGTCGTTACCGAAGATAACGACGCCGACATTGTCGGCTTCAAGGTTGAGCGCCATGCCGCGAATGCCGCCAGGGAATTCGACCATTTCGCCGGCCTGAACGTTGTCGAGGCCATAAACACGGGCAATGCCGTCACCGACCGACAGAACCTGGCCGACTTCGGAAACTTCGGCTTCCTTGCCGAAATTCTTGATCTGGTCTTTCAGAATTGCGGAGATTTCCGCGGCGCGGATGTCCATCAGCCGACCTCTTTAAGTGCAAGCTTGAGCGAATTGAGTTTGGTTTTAAGCGACGTATCGATCTGGCGCGAGCCCATCTTGACGATGAGGCCGCCAAGCAGAGAGGGATCGACCGTGACATTGAATGTCACATCCTTGCCGGCGACACTTTTCAGTGTGGCCTTGAGTTCGGCCTGCTGAGCCGCACTCAAGGCATGCGCCGAAGTAACCTCGGCCGAAGCCTCGCCACGATGTTCCGCGGCGATCTTGCGGAAAGCCCTGATCATGCCGGGAACGGCGAACAACCGGCGATTGCGCGCAACGACGCGCAGGAAATTAGCGGCAAGACCGGTGATCTTTGCCTTGTCCACGATTGCGGAGATAGCGCGCTCTTGGTCCTCGGCGGCAAATACAGGGCTTTCGATCAGCCGCTTGAGATCAGCACTTCCCGCGAGCATCGTCTCGAAACTCGTCAGAGCGGCCTCGACCTTGGCAACCGAATTTTCCTGGAGGGCGAGCTCGAAAAGAGAGCCTGCGTAACGTTCTGCAACACCCGAGATTGGCGAGGACGACTGAGCCACGGTCCGTCTTTTCTCTTGTTTGACAGGCCGCAGATTGTTGGCGCGAGCAAAAACTCTGGCTAAATCTTTGACCTTACTTAGGTTTTCTGAAGCCCAAGGGAACGGCTTTCGCTTCCCCCGGCTGAAAGTCGATTGCCGTCTAGCACAGGCCTTTTCAGACCGCAATCACAGACGGGCAAGGTTTTCTGGCACTATTGTCGCATCTAGCAACAAGCGTCCGTCACGGGCGGTGGATTCAGGGCAGAAAGCCAAAGGCGAACGCGAGCGGAAACAAGGCCAGCGCGAGATCCACAATCAGCGCCACCCAGTTGTAGGGTGTGTTTGCTCCATCCGTCATCATACCGAGAATTCGGCCGAAAGCGGTGAACAACCATGAAAAGCCCAGCGCCATGTAAAGCAGCGGTTGCGCAAGCAAAATCGAACACAAGCCAAGGCCAAGATAGAAGCCGGCGACGCGGCTGCGCCCTTCGGTGACGGCTTCCGGCTTGTCCGGGTGCGGCTGCAGGCGCAGCGCCTTGAATGCAAGGCCGGGTGCCAGGAAAAGGAAAAGTCCGAGTGCGGCCGTTACGATCGCGCTCGACCATGCCAACCATTCGCCTTGGCTCATTGGCCACGGAAACGAAAACTCCATCCCTACCCCTCCAACCGAATCGTAATTAAGAATATCTGAACCCAAAGGCACTGTCGTCATCCGCGTGGATGAGTTTGCGGGCGCCTTATCGGCTAATAGCGACGGTCGAGAATGCCAGAGATTGCAATTTCTGCCCTTTCGATAGCCCTGCTCGGCGGCATGTCCCTTTGGGCAAACAGGCACTTCGCCAAGTTCGAGCGCCTGCCAATGCAATGGTCTCTTACCGGAAAGGTCAACTGGTCGGCTTCGCGCCGACTTGCGCTTATGCTTACGCCAGTTCTCGCAACCCTAACCCTGCTTTTTGTCGGCCTCACCTTCGTCGCATCCGAAGCCTTGGGCTCCAGAGAAAGCTTGACGGCCGCTGCCGCAATATCGGGCGGCTTTCTCGGCGCGCACGCCCTGCACCTGTATATGATCTCGAGGACATTGAGCCGTTAGTTCGGCAGGCTGCGAGCCGCAGGAGCTTTACAAGAAGCTTTGCGGATCGATATCGACCTGTACGCGCATCGAGCCGCGCGGCTTCGGCCCTGCCGCAAGCAGTTCCCGCACGAAAGTCTGCATGTTCGAGCGCCGTTCGCCATGCACAAGCAGGCGGAACCGGTGTCGTCCACCCACCAGCGCCAGCGGTGCTTCCGCCGGTCCCAACACATGGATGTCAGAGCTTTCAGGGGCTACGTGGCGCAGTCCACGCGCGTGAGATTCTGCTTCGGCACGCGTCGCCGCACTTACGATGATCCCGGCAAGTCGGCCAAACGGCGGCAGTGCAGCACGTTCTCGCTCAGCAATCTCGCGCTGATAAAAGCTTTCGGCATCCCCCGACACGATCGCCTGCATCACCGGGTGGTCCGGTTGATAGGTCTGCAAAAGGCCAAGGCTCTTCTTGCCGGTCCGTCCTGCCCGACCGGTTACCTGCGATAACAGCTGAAAAGTCCGCTCGGCCGCGCGCGGGTCACCATTGGCGAGGCCCAGATCCGCATCAACCACGCCGACCAGCGTCATGTTGGGGAAGTTGTGGCCTTTTGCGACAAGCTGCGTGCCGATGACGATATCGGCCTCACCGTTGGCGATGGCCTCGAGTTCCAACCGCAGCCGTCGCACCCCGCCCATGATGTCGGAGGACAGCACAATGGTGCGGGCGTCGGGAAAATGCGTCACAACCTCCTCGGCAATGCGCTCGACACCCGGCCCGCAAGCAACGAGATGATCGAAGGTCCCGCATTCGGGACATGCTTCGGGCCGCTTCTCGGCGTGGCCGCAGTGGTGACAGACGAGCTGGCCGCGAAAGCGGTGTTCGACCAACCAGGACGAGCAAACCGGGCAACCGAAGCGATGCCCGCACACGCGACAGAGCGTAAGCGGTGCGTAACCGCGCCTGTTGAGGAACAACAATGATTGCTCCTCCTTTTCCAATCCCTGCCGGATATGGGAGAGCAGCACCGGCGAAAGGAATCCGCCGCGCTGAGGCGGCGCGCGCCGCATGTCGATTGCCTTGAGATCAGGCAATGCGGCGTCGGCAAAGCGAGACGACAGAACGACGCGCCTGTAGCGTCCCTGCATGGCATTGACGCGGCTTTCAACAGACGGCGTAGCCGATGCCAGCACAATCGGGAAACTGCCGATGTGGCCGCGAACCACCGCCATGTCGCGCGCATTGTAAAAGACCCGATCTTCCTGCTTGTAGGCCGGGTCGTGCTCCTCATCGATAACGATCAGACCAAGCTCCTTGAACGGCAGGAACAAGGCCGAGCGCGCGCCGGCAACTACCCGCACCGTTCCTTCCGCCACCTGCCGCCAGACCCGCTCGCGCATTCGGGGCGGCAGGTCGGAATGCCATTCTCCCGGCTTGGTCCCGAACCGGTTCTGGAAGCGTTCGAGAAATGCATGGGTAAGCGCGATCTCGGGCAGCAGGATCAGCACCTGTTGCCCTTTGTCGAGCGCCGCCGCTACGGCTTCAAAATAGACCTCCGTCTTTCCGGAGCCGGTCACGCCGTCAAGTAGCGTGACGCCGAAGCCGCCGGTCGCGACACCTTCGCGCAGCATTTCGGCGGCATCGCGTTGGTCCGGCATGAGCTCGGGCGTTGCATAGGCAGTGTCGGGCGGAGCGACGACCGGACGCGGCGGTATCATCACCTGCTCGAACACGCCTTGCGCCTTCAAGCCGTCGATGACGGTCGAAGACACGCCAGCGGCATGGGCAAGGCCCGAACGGGTCCAGGCAAGTCCATCCGACGCCGTTTCGAGAACGCGGGAGCGCGCGGCTGTAAGTCGATCCGGCTCGGCCATCGTGCGCCTCAGCCCCTCGATCCACGGCTCGGGATCGAAGGCCTCGGGCGCACGCAACAACATGCGCGCCACCATGCCGGGGGGAGAAAGCGTGTATTGGGACACCCAATCGACGAAGCGGCGTGTCGAATGATCTATGGGAGGGCAATCGAAGACCTGCTCGATTGGCCTCAGCTTCTTTGAATCAATGTTTTCGACCGCACCATCCCAGACGATACCGGCAACTTGCCGCGGCCCGAGCGGCACGCGCACGATCGAACCCGGCACGATCTGCATTCCCTCCGGAACCGCATAAGTGTAGGGGCGTTCTGCCGGCATCGGCACCAGTACGGGCGCCGCCGTGCGAAAGGGCGAATCTTTACTCATCGAGCGTGACCTTGCCCCGACTTTGGTCTAGAGCAAAGGCCAACGCCGCGCGCGCCCCTCCCTCACGCAAGAATTCCAAGGAGACTGACATGAAATTCTTCGTCGATACCGCCGACATCAAGGAAATCCGCGAGCTGAACGAGCTTGGCCTTG
>MKRZ01000181.1 GCA_001897075.1 Mesorhizobium sp. 61-13
GAAATTCCCATCAATGATCGCAGTCACCTCGGCTTTGGCATTCGCAGCAATGGCCACCGCAACCCATGCGGCGGACAGCATCGGCGCCGAGCAACCCATTGCCGGCTATGACTGGTCCGGCACCTATATCGGCGTTCAGGGCGGCGGCGCCTGGGCCAAGGCTGCCGACAGCGTCGACTATGTCCGGCTTAGCGGCGGCGCGCTCGGTGGCTACGCCGGGGCCAACTGGCAATCCGGCAACCTGGTTTTCGGCATCGAAGCGGACGCGATCCATTCATGGAACGACGGCACCATCTTCGGCGTTGGCATCGGCACGGACTGGCAGGCGTCTCTGAGGGGACGTCTCGGCTACGCCATGGACCGCGCGCTGGTCTACGGTGCCGGCGGCATCGCGATAAGCCGCGTCACCGTCGATGCGTCGCCAGCTTTTGTCGTCAAGGATACTTTCACCGGATGGACGCTGGGCGGCGGCGTCGAATATGCGTTGTCGTCCAACTGGACCACCCGCGTCGACTACCGGTACTCGGACTATGGCAAAAGCGGGTTCGGCCTTGGTATCGGCGAGGTCAAGTTGACCGAGCACGCCTTGCGCTTTGGCGTCGGCTACAAATTCTGATCGTTAAAGTGCGCGGCGGGGATTGCCCGTCCCCACGATTTTACCTGAACAGGAAATCTGCAACCGGTGATTGGCATGCCAGTCGCCGGCTTTGCATTATCTGGAAGACCGCAAATGTGCTGGAGCGGCCGCCTTCTTGCTCAGTAGAGGTCTTCGCCTGGCCTCAGATCATCCAGATTTCATCTGGCAGCCATTTTTGTGACCGTGAATGCGCGTGTATCGCATGCAAACGGGTACGTCGTTCATGCAACTTCCGGTTTTTGCAATGCAGCCACCGGTATCGCGTTCGCCGATTCGACTGATCGGCAAAGCATTGTTCGATGCCTTGGTCGGGCGACATCATTTGCCAACTGAACGCTATTCATTTGCGCGTCCCGCCGCGCCCGAGTGTTGCGTAGAGCACAATACTACCCTATTAACCGGCTGCATTCCCAGCATTTCCCAGCATTTCGATTATGTTGCCCTTCCTGCTCAAACGAGGTTTTTGTGACTGAAGAACAAGTAATCAAATCGGATCTCGCCGAACTGACAGCAGATGTCGTCTCGGCCTATGTCGCCAACAATTCGGTCCCGGCAAACGAACTGCCGGCTCTGATCCAGCAAATACACCAGACGCTTTCTGCTTTGGTGTCTGGCGGTTCCGTAAAGGAGCCCGAGGCGGAAAAGCAGAAGCCTGCGGTGTCAGTCAAGAAGTCGGTCACTCCAGACTACATCATCAGCCTTGAGGATGGCCGCAAGTTCAAGTCCCTCAAGCGTTACCTGCAGACCAGCCATGGCATGACGCCCGACGAGTACCGGGCCAAGTGGAATCTGCCGGCAGACTATCCAATGGTTGCGCCGAACTATGCGGCACAGCGCTCCGCGCTTGCGCGCAGCATGGGCCTCGGCCGCAAGCCGGCACCCGCCAAGCCTGTTCGCAAGAAGGCTGCCGCTCGCAAGCCGGCCGGCAAGTAACGCCGACAAAGCCGCAACGCCGGAACTGACAGCAGAGGGCCGCCTCCAACCGGGGCGGCCCGTTTTTGCTTTTGCGGTGATTGAGGTGAAGCGCAGTCACGCCGCTTACCCCGCCATGCTCTTGCGGCGTGGGCGATTTTCCCCATCTTAAATGCGGGTGCCGATTTCCCAAGGCCCGTGCCAAGCGAGGTCACATGATCGACAAGCTGGAATTCTTCATCGCGCTCGCCCGGGAAGAGCATTTCGGCCGTGCGGCCGAACTGTCAGGCGTCACGCAACCCACGCTTTCGGCGGCGATCAAGCAGCTTGAAGATCAACTGGGCGTCATGCTGGTCAAGCGCGGCTCGCGCTTCCAGGGCCTCACCCCCGAAGGCGATCAGGTTCTGGTGTGGGCGCGCCGCATTGTCGGCGACGCCCGCACGATGCATGAGGAAATGCGCGCCGCACGTCATGGTCTTTCCGGCCGCATCCGCATCGCCGCCATTCCCACCGCGCTCGCCATGATGCCAAAGCTCACCACGCCGTTTCGTGAAAAGCACCCCGGCGTCACCTTCTCAATCCTGTCGCGCACCTCGATCGAGATCCTGTCGCTGCTCGGCAGTTTCGAGATCGATGCCGGCATCACCTACCTCGACAACGAGCCGCTCGGGCGCGTCGCTTCCGTGCCGCTCTATAGCGAGCGCTACCAACTCATCACCGCCGCCGGGAACCAGTATTCCGACAGGCAATCAGTGAGTTGGGCGGAAATCAGCCGGCTGCCGCTTTGCCTGCTCACGCCCGACATGCAGAACCGGCGAATCATCGACCAGCATCTGGCCGACGCCGGCGGGGAAGTGCGGCCTACGCTTGAGTCCAACTCGATGATCGTCTTGTTTTCCCATATCCGTACCGGCAAATGGTCTTCGATCATGCCGTTGACCCTTGCCGAGACGCTTGGCTTCGTTGAGCCGATCCGCGCTATCCCCATCGTCGGGCCGGATGCGGGCCACTCCGTCGGACTGGTTGTCGCCCCGCGCGAGCCGAATACGCCGCTTGTGTCGGCGCTCATCGACGAAGCGGTGATCCTTGCCCGGAATCTTCAGGCGAAAAATTAGCTACAGTTTCCTGATAGTTAGAAGTCTTTACCCTGTGTTGATAGGTTTTCTCTATCGCCCGACGAAACACCTGTATTGATTCAGCCGTTTTTCTCTGTTTTCGTTATTACTTAGCGGGATAACGCTACGACCAGGGAGGGCGCTGCATGGTTTTGCAGCCGGCAAGTACCGAGATAGAGGCGCATGCCGCGTCGATCGTCGACGACATGAAGGACCTTGAGGGGCCTCTTCTGCCGATATTGCACCAAATCCAGGAAGAATTCGGCTACGTGCCGCAAGAGGTTCTTCCGGTTATCGCCTCGAAGCTCAATCTCTCTCGCGCGGAAGTCCACGGCGTCGTTTCCTTCTATCACGAGTATCGCAAGCACCCGGCCGGACGCCATGTGCTGAAGCTGTGCCAGGCGGAATCCTGCCAGTCCATGGGCAGCGACGCGGTCGCCGCGCGGGTGATGCAGGCGCTCGGCATTGATTTTCATCAAACCACGCTCGACGGCGCGGTGACGCTGGAGCCCGTATACTGCCTCGGGCTTTGCGCCTGCTCGCCCGCCGCCTTGCTCGATGGCGAGGTCATCGGCCGGGTCGACGCTGAAAAGATCGACGAAATCCTGGCGGAGGTTCGCTCATGAAACCCCGCATCTATATCCCACGCGATTCTGGTGCTCTTTCACTCGGTGCGGAGAAGGTCGCCAAGGCGATCGCGGCCGAGCTTTCCGAACGCGGCATCAAGGCCGAGATCGTGCGCAACGGTTCGCGCGGCGCGTATTTCCTCGAGCCGATGGTCGAGGTCGAGACCGATGCCGGCCGCGTTGCCTATGGTCCGGTCAAGCCGTCGGATGTGAAAAGCCTCTTCGACGGCGGTTTGCTCGAAGGCGGCAGCCACAAGCTGTCGCTTGGCGATCCGGAAGCCATTCCGTTCATCGCCAGGCAAACCAGGCTGACCTTTGCCCGTTGCGGTATCATCGATCCGCTGTCGCTTGAGGCCTACGAGCATCATGGCGGGCTTGCGGGCCTGCGCAAGGCGGTGGCGATGACGCCCGCGGATATCGTCGCGCAGGTGACGGAGTCCGGGTTGCGCGGACGTGGCGGCGCAGGCTTCCCGACCGGTATCAAGTGGAAGACCGTGCTTGATGCGGCTGCGGACCGCAAATACATCGTCTGCAACGCCGACGAGGGCGATTCCGGCACGTTCGCCGACCGCATGATCATGGAAGGCGACCCCTTCGTGCTGATCGAGGGCATGGCGATTGTCGGCGTTGCAACAGGCGCGACCAAGGGTTTTGTCTATATCCGCTCCGAATATCCGCATGCCGTGGCGGCGATGAGCAGGGCGGTCGAGATCGCCCGCAAGGCCGGCGTGCTCGGCGCAACGGTGCTCGGCTCGCCCAACGCCTTCGACATGGAAGTGCGTGTCGGCGCGGGCGCCTATGTCTGCGGCGAGGAAACCTCGCTGCTCAACTCGCTTGAAGGCAAGCGCGGCATTGTGCGCGCCAAGCCTCCGCTGCCGGCGATCCAGGGTCTCTTCGGCAAGCCAACGGTGATCAACAACGTCATTTCGCTGGCTTCCGTGCCGATCATCATGGACAAGGGCGCGGCGTTCTACAAGGATTTCGGCATGGGCCGCTCGCGCGGCACCATTCCGCTGCAGATCGCCGGCAACATCAAGTATGGCGGCCTGTTCGAGACGGCATTCGGCCTCACGCTCGGCGAGATCATCGATGATATCGGCGGCGGCTCGGCAACCGGGCGTCCGGTCAAGGCCGTGCAGGTCGGTGGCCCGCTCGGCGCCTACTTCCCGCGCGACCTGTTCGACACGCCGTTCGACTATGAGGCGTTCGCCAAGCGTGACGGCCTGATCGGCCATGCCGGCATCACCGTGTTCGACGACAGCGCCGACATGCTGAAGCAGGCGCGCTTTGCCATGGAGTTCTGCGCGGTCGAAAGCTGCGGCAAGTGTACGCCGTGCCGCATCGGTTCGACGCGCGGCGTCGAGACCATCGACAAGATCGCGCGGGGCATCGAGCCGGAAAAGAATCTCGCGCTTGTTACCGATCTTTGCAACACGATGAAGTTTGGCTCACTCTGCGCGCTGGGCGGCTTCACGCCTTATCCTGTCATCAGCGCGCTCACGCATTTCCCTCAGGACTTCAAGCCGGCGCCCGTCGCCGAAGCCGCTGAATAGGAGATTTGCCATGGGCATGATCCACGAAATCGATTACGGAACCCCGGCCTCCAAGGCGGAAAAGCAGGTGACGCTCACCGTCGACGGCTTTGAGGTCACGGTGCCGGAAGGCACTTCGATCATGCGCGCATCGATGGAGGCGGGCATTGAGATCCCGAAACTCTGCGCCACCGACATGGTCGACGCTTTCGGCTCCTGCCGTCTCTGCCTGGTCGAGATCGAAGGCCGCGCCGGTACGCCGTCGTCCTGCACGACGCCGGTCATGCCCGGAATGGTGGTTCATACCCAGACCGGCCGGTTGAAGGACATCCGCAAGGGCGTGATGGAGCTCTACATCTCCGACCATCCGCTGGATTGCCTGACCTGCGCCGCCAACGGCAATTGCGAATTGCAGACCCAGGCCGGCGCGGTCGGCCTGCGCGACGTACGCTACGGCTACGAAGGCGAGAACCACGTCTTCAAGAAGAAGACCGGAGAGCTCAATGCCGGCGCCACCAACTTCAACTGGATGCCGAAGGACGAATCCAACCCCTATTTCACCTACGATCCGTCGAAGTGCATCGTCTGCTCGCGCTGCGTGCGCGCCTGCGAGGAAGTGCAGGGCACCTTCGCGCTGACCATTGAGGGCCGTGGCTTCGGCAGCCGTGTATCGCCCGGCATGCATGAGCATTTCATCGACAGCGAATGCGTGTCCTGCGGCG
>MKRZ01000182.1 GCA_001897075.1 Mesorhizobium sp. 61-13
TTTTTGCAAGCTTTCCATCACGCAGTCCCCCCAGTGGTCTTAGGCGAGGTTTTCGGCTTGGCCGGGGCCTTGGCTTTCGCCGGCGCCTTGGCAGCGGGCTTCTTGTCCGAAGCCGCCTTCGGTGCCGCCGGTTTCTTGGCCGCTTCCGCCTTGGCCGCTGCGGCAGGGGCCGCCGGTTCCTTGCCGGCAAACGCCGGATGCACGACCTTGCCGCCATCCGTCAAAATCGTTGCCTTGGCCAGTTCGTCGTCGCGGTTGATCTTCAGCGTCTTCGTTTCCTTATCGATCATCGTCTCGAGGAAGGCGAACAGGTTCTTGGCGTAGAGCAGCGAGGCCGATGCCGCGACACGGCCCGGCACATTGAGATGGCCGACGATCTTCACGCCATTGGCGGTGGTCGCGACCTTGCCCGGAACCGCGCCCTCGACATTGCCGCCGCGCTCGACCGCCAGGTCGACGATCACCGAACCCGGCTTCATCGAGGCTACCATCGCAGCCGACACCAGCTTCGGGGCCGGGCGTCCGGGGATCAGCGCCGTGGTGATGACGATGTCCTGCTTGGCGATGTGCTCGGCGGTCAGTGCCGCCTGCTTGGCCTGGTATTCCTTCGACATTTCCTTGGCGTAGCCGCCGGCCGTTTCTGCAGCCTTGAACTCGTCGTCCTCGACGGCGAGGAACTTTGCGCCGAGCGACTGCACCTGTTCCTTCACGGCGGGGCGAACATCGGTTGCGGTGACGACTGCACCCATGCGGCGCGCCGTGGCAATCGCCTGCAGGCCGGCAACGCCGACACCCATGATGAAGATCTTGGCCGCCGGCACCGTGCCAGCCGCCGTCATCATCATCGGTAGCGCCCGGTCATATTCGGCCGCGCCGTCGATCACCGCCTGGTAGCCTGCAAGGTTCGCCTGCGAAGACAAAACGTCCATCACCTGCGCACGTGTGATGCGCGGCATGAACTCCATGGCGAAAGCCGTCACGCCCGCCTTGCCAAGTGCTGCAACCGCCGCCTCATGGCCATAGGGGTCCATGATGGCCAAAACCGCAGCGCCCTGCTTGTAGGATTTGAGCTCGGCTTCGTTCGGGCGGCGCACCTTCAGCACAACGTCCGCCTTGGCGACATCGCCCGCCTTGCCGATCTTCGCGCCAGCCTTGGCAAACTCGTCGTCGGTGATGCGCGATGCCGTTCCGGCGCCCGCCTCGACGATCACGTCGAAGCCGTACGCCGCAAGCCGCTTCACCGTATCCGGAGATGCACCGACCCGGGTTTCCGCTGCGTCAACTTCCTTCGGTACGAAAACTGCTTGAGACATAACTGCTCTCCATCCGGCAGAGATTCCGCCGGTTCAACCGTGTCGAAACGTTTGCTGGAACATTAGAGCGCCGTGTGCCCAATTAGACCCACGAACGAGACAAACACCTTGATTGAGCATCGGTGCAACCCGAAAATCGCGTCGTACTTTTTGGCCAGACACTTCACCCGGGCAGGATGATCAGTTGACCGAACGCATCAAGATGGAACTTTTGGCCCGTAAGAACTAGCGTCGTTGTTGTCGCCTCTTCGACGAGCGCCGGACCATCGAGATCGACTTCGGGGCTCAGCTTCGTGCGCTCGTAAACCTTGCAATCGACCCACCCGTTGTCCCCGAGATAGACTTTTCTGTGACCCTTGATCGCGTCGCTTTCTGACCACTTTTCTGATCCTAGTCGCGCCACATTGATCACATCGGTCTGTGCTTCAGCATGCAGATGAACTGCCGTAAATTCGACGGCAGAGCCGGGCAGATCAAAAGAAAATGCCTTTGCGTGCGCTGCATTAAAAGTGTCAAGAAGGTCTGCGATTGAAGCAGAGCGCTTGAAATCAACCGCGACGCTATGCTCTTGGCCCCGGTAACGCATTTCGACCTTAGGGCTAAATGACAGGCCTTCTTCCGTAGGCAATTCAAAATACCCTACTGCCTCTCGCTCCAGTTCCGTAAGCACCGCATTGATGATCGCTATGCCAGCCTCATCGACATCGCCAAAGACGGTACGAAAAACATCGACACGCGGCCGCGCGGCCAGCATTCCCCATGCGGAGAAAACACCAGGATGCGTCGGGATGATGGTCTTGCGGACCTTCAGCTCCTGACCAAGACGCGCTCCAAGCATCGGTCCGGCGCCGCCCGAAACGATGAGAGCGAGATCACGTGGATCATGTCCTCGCTGGATTGTAACCAGCTTCAATGCATTGATCATAGTCTCTTCCGCAACGCGCAAAATGGCTTCAGCGGCGGCCTCCACGGTCATCTGCAATGGGATTGCAACCAGATTCACTGCCTTCTTGGCAAGATCGGTATCGAGCTTAAGCCTCCCCTCGGCGAAGTTCGAAGGATCCAACACACCGGTCACAAGCTTCGCGTCCGTAACTGTCGGCAAAACGCCGCCTCGTCCATAACACGCCGGACCTGGCGTCGAGCCCGCGCTTTGCGGCCCAACCCGCAATCGTCCAAAAGTGTCGATCCATGCGATCGACCCTCCCCCCGTACCGACCTCTACAATATCGACCACTGGCACCTGAACCGTATAGCCTGGCGAGGTGCGGGTTTTCTCCAGCTTGTAATCACTGTCGAGCTTGGGTTGACTATCGAGAATCAGGGAACACTTGGCTGTCGTACCACCCACATCGAAATACAGCACGTTGGGTTCACCGACGATCGATCCTATGCGGGCAGCACCAGCCACGCCTCCGGATGGGCCCGATTCCACCAGGGTCAGAGGTGCGTCTACAACCTTTTCGAATTTCGCAATGCCACCGTTTGATTGCATGGCGTAATAAGGCCCTTGAAGCTTCTTCTTTTCAAATGCAACTTCAAGATTGCGAAAATATCGTCTGATGATCGGCTGCACAAATGCATTCATCGCAACAGTATTACTCCGTTCATATTCACGCCATTGGCGGGAAATCTCGGAGCTCGTGCAGACCGATACTTCAGGCAAAGCTTCACGAACCAGGGCTGCACACCTGCTTTCGTGTGCCGGGTTGACGTAGCTGTGCAGGAAAACGATGCCGACCGCTTCAACCTTCTCAGCCTTCAAGACGTCAATGCAGCGCAGCACATCGTTCTCATCCAGTTCTCGAATAACGTTCCCTCGCGCATCAAGACGTTCAGCCACCTCGAGCCGCAGGTGACGTGGTACAAACGGTTCCGGTGAGGAAGAGCGAAGATTATACAAATCTGGCCGATTGCCACGGCCGATCTCTAGGACATCACGAAAGCCTTCGGTCGTAATAAGCGCCGTGCGAACGCCCTTTCGTTCAGTAATGGCATTTATGACGGTTGTGCCGCCATGAACGAGAAAACTAACATTCTCGGTAGACAGGCCATGTTCTTCTGACTGAGCGATTGCGTCCAGAACACCCACCGACTGATCGTCAGTCGTCGTTAGACTCTTAGCCAGAAACAGCCGACCGCTCCTTTCATCGTAAGCAATCAAGTCTGTGAAGGTTCCACCAACGTCGGTCGCAAGCCGTATCATCTGAGAATTCCTGTGTTGATTTTCAGTTCGCGCGCGCGGTCGAGAAGTGCGGATAGAGCTTTTGTGCTTTTTCAAGCGTGATCAGGCCATTGCACACATCGCTTGCAATGGCGTCGACGCTGCGCTCTGAAGGAGCCCCCCACCCGCCACCGCCACCAGTTACGATTCGAACAACATCCCCCCGTCGCACGGCACGGGTAGGCGAGCGACCCAAACGTTCGGTGAGACCACCCTTGTCCAGAACCTCAAGATAATTCACGGAACCAGGCTGTCCGTCTTCCATCGGCCACGGCGGCGTGTCGGTACGCCCGAAGCCGCAATAGATTTCGGCATCGTCCGTACAGATCTCATATTCACGCACCAATCCGTAGCCACCCCGATATCGGCCGGCTCCAACGCCGCCGTCGGTATTGAGTGCGTATCGGCGGACAAGCAGCGGAAACTTCGCTTCAAGCAGTTCAATCGAATAGTTGTAGGTGTCGCCATCAGTCAAAGCGATGAGGCCGCTGGCACCATCCCTGTCGTTACAACCTCCCCAACCTCCATGCTCAGGTTCGATATGGACGAATAGATCTCCAGAGGCATCGCGTCCGGAAATATAGGTGACGCACAAACTGGTATAGGAGCCGGCCGAAAAATGGTCGGGCACAATGGGAGCTAGCGCTTTCCAAACAAGTTCGGAAGCATGCACGGATCCTTCATAGTACCAGCCGGTTGGCGACGGCATTTCGGCGGTGAAAATGGTCCCGGCCGGAGCAATGACTTTTAGCGGGCGAAACCAGCCCTCATTAGATGGCTCGTGCGGAGAGACGAGCGCCTTGAAAATTGTTTTTACCGCTGAGTTAAGCGCACCTCTGGCGCAATTTATCGGGCCGGCAGCGGCAGTCGGACAACCTGTAAAGTCAACTTCCAGCTCGTCGCCATGAATGCGAACCGTAACCTGAACCTTGATCGGATCGCCACCGACACCATCATCGTCGATCACGTCCACGGCATTGTACACACCGTCAGGTAGCGCAGCTACGACAGCACGCGCCTGCCGCTCACTTTCGTCCAGAAGCGTCCGAAACGTCAATTCCAGCGTTTCGGCGCCGTAACGAGAGATAATTTCTGATACTCGCCGGTCTGCGATCCTTACAGTTGCAAGTTGAGCGTTGAAATCTCCGATGGCCATCTCGGGAAGGCGTACGTTTCCGCGGATGATCTTCAAGATGTCTTCGATGACAACGTCGTCACGTGCGATGCGAATGCAGGGCAAACGCAGCCCTTCCTGGAACACGGAATTCGCATTGGGCGGCAGGCTGCCGGGGATCGCGCCGCCAACATCCAGCCAATGCGCAATATTGATCGCGAAGGCGATAATGCGGCTACCACTAAAAATCGGCCTCACGATTGCAAAATCGCAGGCGTGCGTGCCGCCGCTGAATGGATCGTTCGTGACGATAACGTCACCAGGGGCGAGCGTGTCGCCAAAAGCATCGATAACGCTTTTGACCTGGACCCCAAAAGTGCCGGTAAAAAGCGTAATCCCGTTCGTCTGGGCGATAAGGTCGCCATCCTTGTTGCAGATACCGCAGGCGAAATCGAGAACCTCGTAAATGACAGGACTCATGCTGGTCCGGGTCATGACAATCGCCATCTCGTCTACGATGGCCAGCAATTTTCCATTCAATATCTCATGTGTAACAGGGTCGAAGTCCGGCAATTCACCTGAGATTGTTGGAAAATGAATCGAACTTCTCTCGTCCATATTCGCGGCACTCCGGTAACGCTTCTGCCAGGCAAAAGCTCAAGCAATTGTTGATTGCGGAGGTTATGGATCGCCGAAACCTAATGCTAATGCCCAGTGACGATTGACCAATCCCTGCAGCTATTGAATTGCCGTTGTTTTTGCAGCTGGGGTTGATTCATGCGCAAGAAGCGCGATCGCCGACGTTGCCAATGGATCAAATTAATCGCACGAGAGCATTACTGATCGAGATTTTTGCATTGATCTGATTTTAGGTTCAAGCCTAGCCTCACAATCACAATGAGAGCCAGCAGCGGGCAGAACTGATGGACTTTGTTTCGGCCAGGACCAAGCATGAAGCGCTCGATTGCTTGGACAAGAAAGGGGACGAAACCTGCGTCATCGCCGGCGGCACTGACGTTATGGTGCAAATCGGCCTGAAGCAGTTGTCACCAGCTGTTCTGCTGCACGTGGAGAGACTGTCGGAACTCACCCAACTGAGCGAGGCTGAAACAATCCGCATCGGTAGCCTTGTTACGCAACGCTCCCTGGCTGAAAGCGGGCTCGTTTCACAAAAACTCCCCTCGCTAAGGAGCGCTGCCTCGCTCTCTGGCGGCTGGCAAACACAGTCGGTAGGTACGATAGGAGGCAACGTCTGCAACGCCTCGCCGGCCGCCGACCTCATTCCAGTGCTCCTCGCTCACGATGCAACCGTTACGCTGGAAAGCAAAGCACGCGGTGAACGTCGTCTGCCAATCGGGCAGTTTGTTCTCGGACGAAGAAAGATAGCTCGCGAAAAAGACGAGTTGCTGACCTCGTTCGAACTGCCCCGGCCAGCACCACATAGCGGCTGCGCATTTGCCAAGGTGGGGCGGCGCTCAGCCATGGAGATCTCTGTTATCAACATGGCCGTTCGCATGCTGCTGAAATCCGATGGGACGGTTTCAGACGCCGCCATTGCGGTAGGTTCGGCCGGCCCGGTCGCATTTCGCGCGGTAGAGGCCGAAAACTTGATTAAGGGCGAGCACCTGGACGACGATCTGATTGCGGAGGCCGCCCAACGCCTGCTGGACAGGGCAACTCCCATTGATGACGTGCGAGGGAGCCAAACGTACCGACGCAATGTATTGCCGCGCATATTCGAACGCTGCTTGAGGCAGGCAGCCGAACTGGCGTCCAGAACCGTGGGGACTGAACGTGCGCATTGAAGCAACAATCAACGATAGAATCGAAACCTTCGACGTTGCGGGCGACACGACCTTGATGGACGCCCTGCGAAACAATCTGCATCTAACCGGCACCAAAGAGGGCTGCCGCGAAGGTGAATGCGGGGCATGCACCGTGCTGGTCGAAGGCAAAATGGTGGATTCCTGCATCTATCCCGCCGCCGCTGTAGACCGCCGACGCGTCGAAACCATCGAAGGAATGAATGACGAACTCTCTTTGCAGATAAAGGCGGCTATGGTCGAACATGGCGGTGTCCAATGCGGATATTGCACGCCCGGATTTGTAGTCGCACTTTCATCTCTTCTACGTCGCCAGCCTGACGCTGACGAAGTACTGATCCGGGAAGCTTTAGCTGGGAACTTGTGCCGATGCACAGGGTACGCTCAGATCATCGACGCCGCCTTGGCCGTCGTTCAGGCAAATGGTGAACGCGGATGAGCGTGATCGGATTTCCGATGTCCCGGCCGGACGCAGCCGCCAAGGTAAGCGGCGAGACAATTTTTGCGTTCGACTATGAAGAACCTGGCACACTCGCGGGAAAGATTCTTCGTTCCACCATTGCGGCGGGCCGCATCGTCCGCGTCGATGCCTCGAAAGCGCGGGGCATGCCGGGCGTTAGAGCGGTTATCACTGCCGCCGACGTCCCATCCGTGTTGGGCGGCTGGATCATTCGCGACACGCCTATGTTCGCCAAAAGCGTGGTTCGTTATGTCGGTGAGCCAATCGCCGCCGTAGCGGCAGACTCCAAGGATGCGGCCCTTCGCGCCCTTGATGCAATAATCGTGGAAATCGAGGCCACCAAATCGGCTTGCACCATCGATGACGCGATCGCCGACGGGGCGCCGCTTCTCCATCCCGATCTCAAAACTTATCGAATGGCATCGGGCGGGGAAGGCGGCGATTATCCGCGCTATGGCAACATTGCCGCCGAGACCGCCTCGGTCGGCACAGACGAGGGCGTCGAAAAGGAATTTGCGCGCGCCGCTCGTATTGTCGAAGACGTCTATCGGACGCAGCGCCAATACCAAGCCTATATCGAGCCCCGCAACGCCGTTGGCATATTCCGTGGCGGGCGTTACGTCACACACACCGGCACGCAATGGCCAGCCAATGTACGCGCGCGTATCAGCCAATTCCTGGATGTCCCGCTTTCCAAGGTGAGGGTCATCGGGCACCCTTATGGCGGCGGCTTCGGGGGCAAGCTGGACTATGCGCTGGAGCCTTATGCCATTGCTTTGTCACGGGCCTGCGGCGGTCGGCCGGTCAAAATACAAAACACAAGGCATGAGGATATGCTTACCGCGCCTTGCCGGGAAGCGACCTTAATCAAGTTCCGGTCAGCGCTGGATGCTGAAGGCAACATCCTGGCGCGTGACGTCGAATGTTACATGGACAATGGCGCGTACACCGGCGAGATGTCGTTCCTGGCAAGCTTCCCGTTCCATTTCGCCGCGATCAATTACCGGGTTGGCAAGCTGAGGGCCGTTGGTCGGTTGGTCTACACCAACGCCGCGCCAACCGCCGCCATGCGCGGCGTCACCGGCGTGCCAATGTACTTCGCGCTCGAAAACCACATGGATCACATCGCTGCGGAACTGAACGTAGACCGTCGTGAATACAGGCTACGGCATCTATTCCAGTCTGGCGACAGAATGTCCAACGGCCAGGTCCTGGAAGACGCCGATATACTGCGCCAGCAGTTCGATGCGATTGAGTCGATTGTTCCATGGCAAGAAGCACAGAAAAACAAGAAGCCCATGAGGGGCATCGCCATTTCGCCAGCGATATGGCCGACCAATCCCTTGCCTAGCTCCGCAACTGTCAAGTTGCAGGAAGATGGCTCCGTGGTCGTCGTTACCGGTGCCAACGACAATGGTAGCGGTGCCGTCGAAACGGGCATCCGTCAAATCGTTGCTGAAGAACTCGGCGTTCACCCAGACAACATAGTGATGACAGATCCGGATACCGATACTTCCGGATTCGATGGTGGCTCACAAGGGCAGCGGACGACAATCGTTGCCGGGGGGGCCGCCCTTGCTGCGGCGCGCGAACTCAAATCAAAAATACTGGCCCTAGCCGCGAGTATGCTGCAAACCACACCTGACAAGATCGAACTGGCGAACGGCCAAGCTAGACTGAAAGAACGAAACGACGTTTTCGTTTCGATTTCAGAGCTCGGAGTACACGCCACATTCTCCAACGGTTCACTGCAAGGTACCGGCGGCAGTTCCATCAAGCCGGTGCCTCACGACGCCGGGTGTGCCAGCGGGATGCTTGCACCTCTCTTCAACTCGCCTACCTACCATGTCCATTTCGCCGAAGTTGAGGTCGATCCGGCTACTGGAAACGTCAAGGTGCTACGCTATATCGTCGCTCAGGAAGTCGGCCGCGCCATCAATCCGAAAAGCATTGCGGGACAAATTCAGGGGGGCGTGACGCAGGGGATCGGCTACGCACTCTACGAGAGCCTGCGGATTTCGCCCAAAGATGGAACGCCCCTTGAGAAAGGGCTCGAATCCTATCGCCTGCCCCTATCGGTCGATATCCCGAGGATCGAGGTCCTCCTGACGGAGAATCACAACGCTAACGGCCCCTTCGGAGCCAAGGGCGTCGCCGAGGCGCCAATCCTGCTTCCAGCCGCCGTCATAGCATCGGCCATCAGCGATGCGATCGGAAAGCCGTTCTCGAAGGCACCTATCACACCAGAAGATGTGCTTGCTGCACTCTTGGAAAAACCACCAACAAGCTGAAAGACACGAGGGAACATGTCCATGACCGATCAAGACCGCTCCGTCGGCGTATTTATCCTCGGCGACTTGCCGCCTCAGGATATCGCGTCAGTTAGCAGGCAAATCGAAAAGAATAAATTCGATGAGATCTGGATTGCAGAAGACTGCTTCATGATCTCCGGCTTTGCCAGTGCTGCCATCGCCCTGCAAGCGACGGAATCCATTAAGGTCGGTATAGGCGCGGTATCAAACAGGGTGCGTCATCCCGCTATCGCAGCCATGGAAACCACTACGCTTTCAGGCGCATTTCCCGGCCGTTTCAGCAGGCTCGGCGTTGCCCACGGCGTCCCATCCTGGATGAAGCAGATCGGCCTGTTTCCGAAATCGGTCCTCGGTGCGCTTCGCGAATCCGTTACCGCGATCCGTCGGCTCGCCAAGGGAGAAACGCTGTCAGAGCAGGGCGAATATTACAGTTTCGAGGACGTCAAGCTTCTCCACCCTGCTCCGCAGGTCAAGGTCCTCACCGCTGTCGTTGGGCCAAAATCCGTCGACCTCAGCGCTGAAATTGCCGACGGCATGCTTATCTCGGTCCTGGCAGGTCCGAAATATGTGCGCGCCATCCGCGACCAGATTACCGAGACTCGGCGGGCAAAGGGACTTTCGGACGAGTTCGAGTTGGTCACCTACGTGCTGGCATGCGTCGGAAACAATCGCGAGGCAGCGCGGAAAAAGGTGCGGGACGCCACTGCCTTCTATCTCGAGGCGATGGGCCCGACGATGATGACGGGCGTCTATGGCGCCAACGAGCAGGTTGAGAAACTACTGGCCGAGCACGCTGGGCAGGAGCTTGCGAAATCAATACCCGAAGATTGGCTGGACTGGATTGCGATCGCAGGAGAACCTGCTGATGCAGTCAAAAGCATCAAGGCATTCTTTGAAAGTGGTGCGACGTCGGTTGTGCTTTGCATAGTTCCCTCCGACGAACTCCCCCAACAACTTGATCTCATCGGGAGCGAAGTACTCCCCAACCTCTGAAATTGCACACCAAAGCTCCGGAGAAATCCGACATGAACGACAAGTATACCATCTCCATCGTCGGCGGCTCTGGAGCCTTGGGTTCCGGTCTTGCTTTCCGCCTGGCAAGAAGCGGTCACAATGTCCTTATTGGATCCCGTAGCCGGGAACGGGCAGAGGCTTGCGCTCAGGAACTGAACCAGAAGATCGGCGGCACCAATATTGTCGGCGTCACCAATCTCGAGGCGGCCCAACAGGGTGAGATCGTTTTCCTGACCGTCCCCTACGGTAACCACGGCGACACGCTGAACGAAATCAAAGACCATGTGTCTGGCAAGATCGTGGTCGATGTGACGGTGCCATTGGTCCCACCACGCGTCGCTCGTGTGACCCTGCCTCCCAATGGCTCGGCTGCCGTGACCACGCAAGTAACGCTTGGTGAGAGCGTGCGAGTGGTGTCGGCATTTCATAACGTGGCCGCCGTCCATCTGCACGACGTCGATCACGTTCATGAATGTGACGTTCTTGTGTTCGGTAACGACAAGGAAGCAAGATCAGTAGTTGTCGACCTGGCCGACCAGATGGGCCTGAAGGCCTGGCATGGCGGCAGTATCGACAACTCGGTCATGGGTGAAAGCCTCACCCCTGTCCTGATCTTCATCAACAAGCACTATGGAGTGAATGGCGCGGGGTTGCGAATTACAGGACGCCCCGCCGCCTGACAGGTCATGGCAGTACCAAATGTAAACATCGTCGCGCTCAGCCCCTATCCTCTGATTAACAAAGGGGATGATCTCGTTGCCATTACACTGGCAGCATTGGCTGCGCAAAAGCTTGTGCTCCGAGATGGCGACATACTCGTCTATGCCCAGAAAGTGATCTCCAAAAGCGAAGGTCGCAAAGTTTCCTTGGCCAGCATCAGGCCAGGCAATGGCGCCATCGAGCTTTCCAAGCAGGTTGAAAAAGATCCCCGCCTTGTCGAATTGATCCTGAGTGAATCACAAGAGGTGGTTCGAGCCGTTCCCAACGTTTTGATTGTTCGCCACAGGCTCGGATATGTCCTTGCCAATGCTGGGATCGACGCCTCGAATGTCGATGAATGTATCGACGACCAGTACGTCCTTCTGCTGCCCGAAAACCCGGACAGGTCGGCCCTGAATATCCGCAAAGGGCTATCTAGAGCAACAGGCTGCCGGCTTGCGGTTGTCGTCAACGACAGTTTCGGCCGGGCATGGCGCATGGGCACCGTCGGCACGGCCATCGGATCGGCCGGACTAGCGACGGTAATCGACATGCGCGGCACTGTGGACCTATTCGGGCGACAGTTGCAAAGCACTGATATTGGCTTTGCCGACGAGATATCTGCGGCGGCTTCCATGGTCCAGGGGCAGGCCGGGGAAGGTACACCCGTCGTGCTTGTTCGTGGATTGGCATGGGCAGAGAGTTCCGATGACGCGACAGCTCTTGTCAGGCCCAGAAACATGGACCTGTTTCCCTAGGAGCATGGATGAGAAGCGCGTATCCATCTTATGTGGCGTTGTCTGGCGGGGTCGGTGGAGCCAAGCTCGCGCTCGGACTCTCCAGAGCTGTTTCTGGCGACGAATTGCTTGTTGTGGCCAACATTGGAGACGATTTCGAGCATCTGGGTCTCTATATCTGCCCCGACCTGGATACACTGGCCTACACCATATCAGGTCTCAATAACTGGCAGTTGGGATGGGGACGCAACGATGAAACATGGAATTTCATGGACACGCTTGCCGACCTCGGCGGTGAAGCATGGTTTCGTTTGGGAGATCGCGATCTTGCCTTGCACGTCCGACGCAGCCGCCGGCTTCGAGACGGCGCGAGTCTGTCCAGTACCGCCAAGGAAATCGCCTTCCGGCTTGGCGTCCGATGCGCGATCTGCCCTTGCTCTGATGATCCGATCCGCACGATGGTCACCACCGACGCTGGCGAACTTGAGTTCCAGCGTTACTTTGTCGAGCAGCGAGCCGTTCCCCGGATCCGCAGTCTGAGATACCAGGGAGCGGAAACCGCAAGGCCATCCACAACATTCGTCGATGCACTTTCAGGTGACGGATTGAAAGCGGTCATCATCTGTCCGTCAAACCCGTTGCTCAGCATAGGGCCGATTCTGGCAATGCGACAGGCACGGGACGCCTTGCAGCACACCCCTGTGCCGATCATTGCCGTCAGTCCACTGAGGTCTGGAAAAGCCTTCAAGGGACCGACGGAATCCAACATGCGCGATCTGGGCATGACCCCGGACTCGCTTGGCGTGGCCCAGTACTACGGTTCGCTGATCGACGGAATTGTCATCGACCACAGTGATGCAGACCTCGCTCCGCAAATTCGGGAACTAGGCATATCGGTAACTTTCGCCGACATATCTATGCCCGCGCCAGAAGACTGCGAGCGGCTTGCGCGCGAGGTCGTTGGGATCGTGGAACGGAACGAAATCAGAAAACAGGTCGTCGAGTAGTCATGCGCGATCACGCCCCATTCCACGATGCGACATTGATCGTTCCCGTGCGCGCGCTGAACGATGGAAAGAATCGTCTCGCCGAGATTCTCACTGAATCCGAACGAAGACAGTTGATTGGCGCCATGCTGGAGGACGTCATCGCCGCCGCGACCGCGTGCCCGCACATCGGATTGACACTGATAGTCACCGAAGATGACGAGGCTGCTCAACTGAGCGTCGCCGCCGGCGCGGTTGTGCTTCGTCTCGGAGGCGTTTCAGGTTACAACAATTGCGTTCGCCTGGCCGTCGATCATGTGCGCGCCGTCAGGGGCGGAACTATAATCGTCTGTCCAGCGGATGTTCCATTTGTTCAGCCTCACGAATTGGCGGCTGTGGCGGAAACCGCATCGGTAGCCGGCCAAATTGCACTTGTGCCTGCTTTCGATGGCGGCACAAATTGCATAGGTCTGTCGCCCGATGCAAAATTGGATTTCAAATTCGGCAATTCCAGCTTCGAGAAGCACCTCGCGGAAGCCGGCCGTAACGAGCTCAAATCGGTGGTTCTCGAACTTCCTGGCATGGCGTTCGACATCGATACGCCGCGACAGCTGGAACAACTGTCTTTGATTCAGTCAAACTCGAAGGCCAGCCGATTGGCCGAAACGATCTCGTGTGGCCGCAGTTGGCAGGATGTCAAAGTGACAATGCCTGATGCTGCATTCCATGCCGGTCGGGCAGACCCACAGATCCAAGGATAGATGGGAATTATGAATAGACTGTCGTTCGAAGAAGCTGTCAGGATTGGTTCCAAGTTACCGATCAAAGAACTGGCGGCGCTTGCTTCGGAAACATGCGCCGCAGCGCACGGACATACCGTAACCTATTCGCCAAAGGTGTTTATTCCTCTCACCCAACTTTGCCGTGACGTCTGCCACTACTGTACCTTCGCCAAGGCTCCAAGAAATCTAAAACAGCCTTACCTTTCGATCGACGAAGTCCTCGATGTTGCAAAAGCCGGAGCCAAGGCTGGTTGCACCGAAGCGCTGTTTACGCTGGGCGACAAACCGGAGCTTCGTTACAATTCCGCGGCCAAAGCACTCGAAACGATGGGCTATTTAACGACGCTGGATTACGTAAGGGCGGCGGCGGAAATCGTACTTAAGGAGACGGGCCTTCTCCCCCACATCAACGCCGGCGTCATGGCGAGTGACGATATTGCCGCGCTGCGGCGCGTCTCCGTATCCCAAGGCTTGATGCTCGAGAGCACTTCGTTGCGCTTGTGCGAGAAAGGCGGGCCTCATTACGGCTCCCCTGACAAGCTGCCCGAAGCTCGCCTTTCCACGTTGCGTGCAGCGGGTGAGCTACGAGTTCCGATGACCACCGGCCTTCTATATGGAATTGGAGAGACGCGCGAGGAGCGATTGGAATCGCTGTTCGCGATCAGGGCATTGCACGAGCAATATGGTCACATTCAGGAAATCATCGTCCAGAATTTCCGCGCCAAGCCGGGCACGCGCATGGCGTCCGCACCGGAGCCCGATCTTGATGAGACGGTGTGGACCATCGCAATGGCGAGGCTCGTGTTTGGCCCAGACATGAATATCCAGGCCCCGCCGAACCTCTCCCCTGACGGGTTGCAACAGATACTAGACGCCGGCATCAATGATTGGGGCGGTGTTTCGCCGGTCACGATAGACTATGTCAATCCGGAAGCGCCATGGCCTCATCTAGAAGACCTGAGAAGTCAAACTGCCAATGCAGGTCGAACTCTGGCGGCCCGCCTGCCCATCTACCCGCAATATTCCAATTCGAAATGGCTCGATCCGGCAACCCACACATTCGTCATGAAAGTCAGTGATGCGGCCGGGCTTGGGCGAGAGAGTATGTGGACAAGTGGGGTAAGTGTCTCGGCACCCACCATCGTCAAAACATCACAGAAAGTGTCGTCTTCCACGGCCTATTTTGTTGAGAAGAGTCTTAGCGGAGCACGGCTCGCCCAAGCTGAGGTTGCTACGCTTTTTTCGGCGCGAGGCGCTGACTTTCACCATGTCATCGACGCAGCCAACGATCTGAGAAGGCAAATAAACGGCGACCACGTGACCTACGTGGTCAACCGCAACATCAATTACACGAACGTCTGCAGTTATCACTGCCAGTTCTGCGCCTTTTCGAAAGGCAAGATCAGCGAAGAGCTTCGCGGCCGACCCTATATCATCGATCTGGAAGAGATCGTGCGTCGCGCAACAGAGGCTAGCCGACGCGGCGCAACCGAAGTTTGCTTGCAAGGCGGTATTCATCCCGATTTTTCAGGCGAGACATACCTTGCGATCACCCGCGCAATCCGATCGGCTCTACCCAACATCCATATCCATGCATTCTCACCGCTCGAGATTTGGAGTGGAGCAAAGTCCCTTCACCTGACTGTTTCAGATTACCTAAAGCGTCTCATTGACGCTGGGCTCGGGACATTGCCAGGCACCGCAGCCGAGATTCTGGACGACAATGTGCGGGCTACCCTTTGCCCCGACAAGCTTAGCAGCGCCGAATGGTGCAGTGTGATTGAAAGTGCCCATGCCCTCGGCTTGAAAACGACTGCGACCATTATGTTCGGGCACATAGATTCCTATGAAAATTGGGCGACGCATCTTCTGAAGATCCGGGACATCCAGGAGCGCACTGCAGGCTTCACGGAATTCGTACCTCTACCATTCGTCGCACAGGAAGCACCGCTGTTTGTCAAAGGTCGCTCAAGGATCGGCCCGACATATCGAGAGGCGGTTCTGATGCATTCGGTAGCCCGCCTCGTATTTGGACATTTGCTGCCGAGGATTCAGACATCTTGGGTGAAGATGGGCCTGGAGGGTGCTGCGGCATGCCTCAATGCCGGCGCCAATGACATGGGTGGAACTCTCATGAACGAGAGCATCACCAAGGCGGCCGGTGCAAAACACGGAGAGGAGATGCCGCCAGAGCAAATGGACCAGCTGGCATCCTCGATTCGTCGTCAGGCACGTCAGCGCACAACCCTCTATGGTGCAGCTCCTCCAATTCAGATCTCCCGATCGTACGGAGCTCCCATCGTCGAGAAAACCAATATGACGGACGCAAAGAACTATGGCACCGCAGCCATTTCCGGCCACGGCCAAGCAGCGCTGTCTGCCGACTTGACCCCTGATTGACAAAAGACGCGCGAAATTTGTCGAATATATATTCAATGCAACAGCAGGAACACCTAGAAAAAGAGTTATCTTAAATGCAAGTTGAGATCAGGCATATACAAGCTTTTTTGGCTGTCGCATCTGAGCTGCATTTCGGCAGAGCAGCAGAGAAATTGAATGTTGCTCAACCGGCCCTGAGCAGGACCATTCAGAATCTGGAAGAATTTCTTACTGTTCAATTATTCGAACGAAACACGAGAACAGTTCGGCTGACTGAAGCCGGGAAGATATTGCAGGAACATGGCGCGAGAGTTGTTCATCAGCTGAATCAGGCGATCCATCTTGTCCGGCGTGCGCCAGGAGGCGAGGTTGGTACAATCAGCATCGGCTACGTAGATCTTCTTCTTGGTGGACCGATTGCGGATATAATGTCTCGCTATCGAAGACGTTTCTCAGATATTCATGTCGAATTTTTACCAAAATCGCCTGATGAGCTTTGCAGTCTTGTTGCAGACAAGCAATTTGACTGCGGTTTCGTCCTAGGCCCGGTTCGAGACACCAATCTGGATACGGTTTGTATCTCCATAGAGCCTCCGGTTCTTGTATTGCCTGTATCTCACAAGCTTAGCCTAAAGAGTAAAGTGCAATTGCGAGAAATGGCGCGCGAATCATTTATTCTTCCACCGCGCTACGGCTGGCAGAATTTTCACATATTGTTTGACCAAGCCTGTCACGCCGCAGGTTTTACCCCTCGTTCGTCTCAGGAAATTCATCAGATTGATGCGCTTTTTACTATGGTATCGGCCGAGGTAGGTGTCGGAATATGCCCCGAGTCGATGCTTCACTCTCAAAGGGCCGGCGTTGTCGCAAAGGAAATATCCAACAGTTCGCTGTTCTTCGAGACAAACTTCATTTGGAATCGAGAGTCGGATTCTAAACTTCTCGAGAACCTTCAGGAAATCGTTTCAGAATACATAATAGATGTAAGGTAGCTCCACAGGACTTATGGAGCAGTAACTGGGCTGCGGTCTCGAGCCTGAATTCAAATCCCGCACTTTGCCCCATTAAGATCGGGATGCCGCAAGCAATTTGGCTCTTCCGTTGCGACCAGCAGCCCCGTCAGGGAAAGCACGGCCGCCTTTCCGGGCGGTTCATGCTGTTCCAGATGGTTAAGTGATGCCCGCTTTCCGCATTGGTTAAGTGTCAACTCGGAATGCATTAGGAAAAACGGTTATGAAGATTCATATCGCGGCCGCGGCGATCCTACGCGAAGATGGGGCGACCCTTCTTGTTAGAAAACGAGGAACATCCGTTTTCATGCAAGCCGGTGGAAAGATAGATGAAAACGAAGAGCCTGTCTCCGCGCTTTGCCGCGAGCTCTACGAAGAACTCGGCTTGATCATCAATCCAGATGACACTGAATACCTTGGACGGTTTTCTGCACCCGCCGCGAATGAAGCAAATTGCCTCGTGACAGCGGAACTTTTTCGTCTGCTTGTTAACGTAGGGATCAGTGCCCAAGCTGAGATTGAAGAAATACTCTGGGTGCAACCCGGCTCGCAAGCTATGTTAAATCTTGCCCCGCTGACGAGAGATATAGTTCTACCAACTATCTGGGGTTAGTCGCTGTGATTTCATGCCGACAAATCTGCGCAAATCAGCTCATGACTCATCTCCTGCTGCTAACTCATTTACGCCGTCCGCTCTGCACCCTCATCCCGGACGTTCGCGCAAACTTTGCCTTCATTCAAAAGCGGACGTTACGAGCGATAATTGGCGAACGGCGGCTATGCGCCCTTTTCGGAAGCGTGACAGCTGGGGTGCGTCAAAGCTGCCATCCCTGATGACCGCAAGGCGGCCTTCATGTCCGCGAAGTCGCATTATCCGGGAATTAGATCGTCTTTCCAAATCATGCGGCTGCCGCCCGCGTCTGCTCTGGTCGGCAAAACAGCGATATCTTCTGTTACGGCAAGTCACGTCCGCCAGAGCACTATCGTTTTAATTAGCTGTATGTCCCGAGTGTTAGATAATCCGCCAATGGGTGCACTCTAGCGGCATACGACGTTCTGGCGGCTAAGATGATTGACGCCCCGTTCTCTGTCGGTGACCCACGAGGAAGTCCTGTCCCAAGTGCACGTTCTCGCCGAATATTTTTCGGCATGCAGTTGCGGCGATGACCTACGCCGGCTGTTGGCGTAGTATAGTTGCTGCCAAGTCGACGCTCAATGTCGACACGCCGCCGATCGTCGCGCTCAAACACACAAGTTATATGATTATGGTGCGGCGCACGAACTGGCGGCATCGCTATACAAGACTGCACCGACGGAACCAGGCTGGCTTCGCGGCCGTTTAATCCAGCCCCCATCAGGGCTATCAACGGCTATTCATAAATCATTGTAGGAGGCTGCGGGTCGTTGGCCGAAAATCAACTGTATGTCATGCATATTTCCATTCACGGTCTTTTCCGGGGCACTGACCCGGAAGTGGGCACCGACGTCGACACGGGCGGACAGGTCCGCTACGTCCTCGACCTGATCGAGGCGATGGGCAGCCACCGCAACATCCGCAAGGTCGATCTGCTTACGCGCAAGATCACCGATGCGCGGGTCGCTTCCGACTATGGCGTGGACCTCGAAGCCCTTTCCCCTAAGGTCAGCATCCGGCGCATTCCCTGCGGGCCGAGCCGCTATATGCGCAAGGAGCTTTTGTGGCCCCATCTCAGCGAGTTCACCGACGGCGCGCTGGCGATGATCCGCGAGCAGGGGGAACTGCCCGACATCCTGCATGCGCATTACGCCGATGCCGGGCTGGTCGCGGTGCGGCTGAGCAAGGCGCTCGGCATCCCGGTGGTCTTCACCGGCCATTCGCTCGGACGGTTCAAGCTAGCCAACCTGATGGCGCGCGGCATGGAGCGGGAGAAGGCCAACCAGACCTTCAACCTGACCGAGCGGATCGAGGCGGAAGAAGAAACCATCGAGAACGCCGCGCTCGTCGTCGCCAGCAGCAAGAACGAGGAGCGCGAGCAGTACCGGCTCTACGATCATTACGAGCGCAAGCGGATCATGGTGAACCCGCCCGGCTGCGATCTGGCGAAGTTCGGCGAGAAGCCGGGCAAGGCAGTGAACCAGGCGCTCCAGAAAACGCTTGCCCGCTTCCTCGACGATCCGGCCAAGCCGGCGCTCATCATGCTGGCCCGCCCAGACCCGCAGAAGAATATCCTCGCCGCCATCGAGACGTTTGCCGAAGCGGGTTTGCGCGACATGTGCAATCTGGTGCTGTTCCTCGGCGCACGCGACGACATCAGGGAGCTCGAGCCGGCGCAGAAGAAGCTGTTGCAGGATGTGCTCTACCTCATCGACCGGTACGACCTTTATGGCAGTGTCGCCTACCCGAAGACCAATCCGCCCGAAATGGCCGCAGCACTTTTCCACTATGCCGCGCGCAGCGGCGGCGCGCTGCTGGGACTTTCCCGTCACGAGAATTTCGGCCTGACGTTGGTGGAGGCTGCAACTGCGGGGCTGCCGGTCGTCACGTCTGGGGCCGGTGGCATGTCGGACATCCTCGACATCTGCAAGAATGGCATTGTCGTCGACCCTGACAATCCGGCGGAAACGGCTGGGCGTGTCCACGAACTCCTGCTCGACCCGACACGCTGGAAACAGATGGCCGAGAGCGGCAAGGCGGCCAGCCGCGCGAACCTCACCTGGAAGAGCCACCTCGACCGCTATCTCGGCGAGGTTCGCGAGATCGTTCGGGCGCAGGTGACGCCGGAAGTGAGGATCACCCAGCCCAAGCCGCTCTCCAAGAGCACGAGGCTTTTGATCTGCGATATCGACGACACGTTGACTGGTGACCGTGACGCCATCAGCCGGCTAAACAGGATTATCGCGCAGCGCGACGACATCACTTTCGGGATCTCGACCGGCCGTAACCTTGAGGGTGCGATGGAGACGCTGCAATCATGGTCGGTCATCGAGCCGCAATTCCTGATCACCTCAGTGGGCACCGAGATTCACACCAATTTCGGCGAGCTGATTCCTAACGGCAGGTGGTCGAGACATCTGCAGTTCCGCTGGAGCCCGCAGCGTGCGCGCGATGTCTTGGGAAAGGTGCCATGGCTGCGGCCACAGGAAGGCGAAGCGCAAGCGCGCTTCAAGATCAGCTACTATTGCGAGGATGCGGACGCGACGACGATCGCGAACGTAAAGACGCTGCTTCGAAAAAACGGATTGCAGGCGCGCGTCGTCGTTTCGCGGAACTATTGCGTCGATGTCCTACCGGTGCGTGCATCGAAGGGCCATGCGCTGCGCTTCCTCGCAGCGCAATGGAGCATCGATCTCAGTAACATCTTCACCGCCGGCGATTCCGGCAATGACCTCGACATGCTGCGCGGACTGGTCAAGGCCACCGTGGTCGGCAACCATAGCGGCGAGCTTGAAATGCTCCGGGACGATCCAAACACTTGGTTTTCATCACGCAACTCGGCAGCCGGCATTCTTGACGGACTGGTGCACTACGGTCTGATCGCACCGACGCAATGATGAATAGGAGCTAGTCACGGAGCGGCACACCGTATTTGCTGGCATCGACCCGCAAATAACCTTCCGGCGTGGTCCAGAGCCGCATCGGGCTTGTGATCTCGCCGACAAAGCTGCCGTCGGGCCGATGATTGAGGAAGGTCATGAGCGCAAGTCGGCCATCCGGAACCTCTATAACCCGACCTCCATAAAGATGGCCAACAGCGTCGCCTGCGAAGAACAGTTCCTCGACGAGCTCAAACGGCCCGTTGGGATTGCGCGAGCGGACATAGTGGGTGCCGGTACACATGCCGCATCTACCCGTAGCCAGGTAGGCTGGATCGCGCAGGCGCGATGAGTTGCTGAAGAGGCAATACCACCACCCGTCAAGCTGAAAGAGTTGCGGCACCTCCATCTCACCATAATAGCCAATCCGGAAAAGCGGCGGCTCGACGGTCCAGTTCGTAAGATCGGGTGACGAGGCCTGCCCGATCACGCCTGCGCCGCGGGCATTGATGTCGTTATCTCGTGCGGTGAACAACATCCGCCATCCGCCAGTCGCAGCATCTTCGAAGACCCATGGGTCTCGAAATGACTGGTCGTGCCAGCGCGAGACATCATAGGATTCGTAATATTGGGCATCCGCCTCTAGCAGCGCTTCGTTCCCCAATCTCTGCCAGTCGTGAAGATCGTCTGACACCGCCGCGCCGATGCGCTGGATCTGGCAATCCTCGGCTTTCTGGGTTCCCGTATAGAACATCATCCATTTGCCGTCTGGACGCCTCACGACCGAGCCCGTCCAGGTCGTGCCGTCATCCCAGCCGGGCCCAATCGCTGGCCCCAACACGACGCCATGGTAGTCCCAATCTTCGAGGTCGAGCGATGTTGCATGATAGATCCGGGCCTTCGGATGCCGCAGGTCAGGATGCTCTTGGGTGCGAGGCGCAGTGAGGCAGTAAAGATGATACGTGCCCTTATCCTTCGCAAACCAGAAGTCCCAGACATAATGCCCGGGTAACGAAAATCCCATCGCAAAAATCCTGTTATTTATAGCCGGGAACCCGGCTGTTAGACGGCCCCGCCAATTGGGTCTGCCCAACGTCGCCCACCAATGTGCCGAACTTAAGAAAGCTACTTGAACATCCGAACGATGGTTGCTGACCAAGCTCCAGCCTCATTTGTCCCATGAACTGTGGGGCGTCCGGTCGCGACAAGGGCGCCCGCCATGGTTTTGCTTGAGCCAAGGGGCGACTGCCAAGCCAAATTGTGCGTCTGCTTTGCGCCTTCATTCCGGTCGTTCGCCTGACCTTCTAAAATCCCCAAAAGCGGACATCGTCCTTCGAACTAGCTGACAACTAGGTTGGGGTTGATAGCTGCCGTGTGGCTTTGCCTTGACCGCAATCTCGGGCTGCACCGCCACTTACAGGCTTGTGGACGTAAGCTGTTCCCATGTTCGAACAGAGGTGGATCGATGTTGAAAGTTTTGATCACGTCTAGAACCGACCGTTGGGCACGATCCCGCCGGCGTAGCCGAGTTGCAGGTCTTCGTGCTGCTCGGAGCTCGGTTCTGCGGTCAGCGTTCGCCAGTGGCCCTTGAGGAACTGATCGCAGGTCTCGTCCTCGAGCTCGACTCGGTAGTCGTTCCGAAGCCCGTGCAGATCGAAAGCTCGCCAAATCTCGTCGTCGATGACGGAAAGGTCGCTGCGCGATACTCGGTAGGCGGTACCGAGGATTTCGGTATGCGATTGGACCGACGAGGCGATCAGCGCGACGTTCTGCCGGTGGAAGCCGAAGCCTAGAAATACGATGCGGTCCGCCTCGGACACCGCCAGTCGCATAGCCTGGAGCGCGGTGTCGTCCTCGACCTGCTCGGTGAATGTCCGCACGGACCGCGAAACGCTGGCGACGGCCTTGGGATCCGAATTGCCGAACGCCACCCCAGGTCCTTCGCCGGTCTGCCAAGGCAATCGGCCCACAGCCCCGTACGGGCGATGGATGCGAAGCCGCTCGAGGATGGCCCGGAACTCGCCGATATCGGTCCCATAGTATTGCGACAGCGAGAACGGCAGGTACTGCTCTAGGCATCTGTCGTAGTTGAAGTTGATTATCTCCAAATTCGCGAAGATTCCTTCGACCTCGCTCTTCCGAACGTTCTCGGTGAGCAGCTTGGTCAACGTGCCGTACCACGTCCCGACGAAGTTGGAGATGTCCAACCCACCCGATGCGTCGATCGGCCGGAATGCGCTGCTGCGCTGCTCCGCCTCCAGGATGGCCTGGGCTATGCCGAGCTTTCCGACCAGTTCTACCTTGGGATCCTCGAGGGCGTCGATCAGATTGTCGATCGAGATGGCCTGCTTGGCGGACCGGGTCAGCTGGCGCGCCGCCTGGATGTGCTCATCGACCGCCTCGTGCAGGTCGGGGTAGAGCCTCGCCTTGAGGGACTCCAGAAAATCCCGGCTGCCACTTGTCTGACTATACCCGTCGAACCGGAGATCGGTGAGGCCCACGATGTTCTCCAGAAGATCGGGACCGGTCGGGAGCCCCACTTCGTAGCTCGCGCCAGCGCCGACGACCAACAGCGTTCTCGCTCTGAACATGGGGGGCTCCTCTGAACGGGACGCACCATGGTAGCTTGGTCCCCTTGCGGTCAATGGCCGGCCAGTGCTGCTCCACGATGCAGACGGTATCGAGTTCGGCCTCGATCTCGCGAAGCGTGACATCCCCGTTTATCCGGGTCGTTATGGGCCGCCATTTCGGCCTTTCAGGCCGCTTTGCGAAACTCCCAAAAGCTGCCGTCCGCCCACGCAGCCTGAATGCCCGTGACGTGGGTGGCGGTGTGAACGCTTTGCCGCGGGGCTGCAGAAGGTGGATTTATTTGTGGCGGCGGATAGATCGGTAAACCAACAACGCGCCCGATCTCTTGGGTTAGCAGCAGCCGATCTCAGACAACTCAGGCTACGGGTTCGCCAATAATGGTCATGCTCAGGAAGTCTGAGCTGCCAACGCGGGAAATTCCCGTGACAACCTCACTGAACGGATCGTTTGCCTGCGCTCCTTCGGCCGATTCCCTTGTAGGAAAGAGCGATATGATATTCCCGGTTTCGATCTCGCGTATCGCATGGCAACGACGCCATTTCGGGTTCTCTGGGTCAAGGGTTGGCGCCCAATTTATCAATTGCGGCAGCGCCTCTAGCCAGACACCCCAAGCAGTGCCGACGAATTGACCGGGCATAGGGTCCAACGCCCGGCTTACGAGTCCAATTACTTCGCCGCTTGAATTAAGGACTGGGCCGCCGCTCATTCCGGATGGCCAGTGCGCTTCAACCTCGAATACGGGGGTCGGGTTGGACCTATCCCGACCCTTGGGGTGCAAAGCCGTCACCACCCCGTAGGCAGCCTGCAACCCGCCCTCGGATATAATCGACCGTACTTCGTCGGCATTTCCTTTGATAGTGTCAACATAGGGGAAGCCAAGGGCGATGACGGTGTCACCAACACGCGGCCCGGACCGGAGCCTTATGGGGAGTGTTCCGGCCATATTTTCGGGTTGTGGGTCGCGCGTTCGTAGGACAGCGATGTCGAGTGGCCTGGGTCTATCGTTACCGCGCAGGACATTCAAAGGATTGTCGTCGGGAATAGCCGGCGTGAAAGCACGAACAATCGGCGCAATACCCTCATTCGGAACGGGAGGTGTACCAAAGGCGACGCCAATTCCGAGCAAAGCAACAAAACCCTCATCGGCCCGAAACGCGCGCATGGACTCGACAACGTGATCCGCCGTAAGCAGGGTGCCCCATGGGTCAGCCGCCAGACATGAGCCGTAGCCTTGCAGGTCTCCATCGCGTCCGACATGTAAAACCGGCAGCACTGCTCGTCGCACGCCAAAGGGGTCGTCAAATTCGAACAGACTATGATGTTGTTCTTCGCGCGGGACGAGGGCGCGCGGGCTGCGTCCTGCTGCGTCATCTTCGCAGGTTTGAACCAAAATCGGCGAAAAGTCGGTCATCGTCTCCCCCTTATCTAGGGATCAGCGGCACCAGAATCTGGTCCTTTGCGTGGACTACAGCAGGTCAATCCTGGTTCAGGAACGAGGGCAGCCGCGCTTTCTTAAGTTCCGTCGGGCCAGTGCGGCCAAGAAGTGAATGCGCAATCTGAAAAGGAGATGTGAGAGCCGGCTGCCTTTCGGCGGGATTGCTCCCGCCTCGGCAAAACGCACCAGGTCTCGTCTGAATTCCTGCCATTGCCCTTTGCTCTTTAAGAATTGAACCCCTTCCTGCTTTTCATGATGCTCGGCCCATTTGTAGAGATGGGCATCATCGACATGGGATTCCAAATGTCCTTTCGAATTCCTCAGCAGGTCAGCCATCGGGAGAATATCGTCAGGGGACGCTAGGTTCTCATGCTCCCGGCGTAAATGCCACGCCAGCATGTCCGCTGCTTGAAGCGGCGACAGCAGTTTGTCGTTCTGAAAGGCAGGGACGCCGCTGATAAGTTTCCGGGCTCTGCGCGGGATGTTTCGCTTCATCTGGTGGAACAAGAGGGACATGTCTGCGCTCACGCCGTCTTGTTCGTCGAAGATGTATTCGATTCGAGTCTTGGCTTTGGTCTCTGCGACGTAGCGTGCAACGCCGGATATCACGCTAAAGCAGCAGGTGAAGTGCGGGCTTCCCAGACCGCGAGGCGAGACGGGGGTAAGAACGCGAAAATGCTCGCCACGATTGATCGTGAACTGGAAGGACAGAGGCTCGAAATGGCTGATGACGCGCGCCAGACCTTTCAGCTTCTGATCGCGGGCCTCCTTCGTCCATCCTTTGAACTCACCGCGCAGGTTATTCGCTTCCACCATGCGTAAGTACGCGATCGAGGGCAGCGCCTGTAGCTCCTCGCGCCATGCCTCGGAAAAGAGCTGCCATCTATCGGCTCGGTTGAGATAGCCGGCCATGAACAGCCGCTTGTCTCCCTTGTCACTGGCTGAGTCGTCACAGAACGCCTGAAGGAGGATAGGGCTTCGTCTTTCCCACATATCTACGCAGCTCTTTTTAGGAGGTCTATGCCGATGACCGTGATCTCATCTACGTTCGGAAACTCCTGCGCAATTTCTTCCCAACGATTCTGAAGCGCTGCAATCAGGCCTTCAAAATCAACCCGGTTGGCTCCACCCGGTACATCCCACCCAGCCTTTTCGCCCGTGCGTACCAGAACGAAAACGCCGCGTGCCGACCTGTTGTCGCGTAAATAGTCGCCACAGAGCTGGTTCTCCAACCGCTCGAAAAGTTCAGGGCCAGTCCACTTGTCGGCCAGCTTCAACTCGGCCGGTACGGGTGCATCAAATCCCATCCCGTGGAACCTGATGTCAGGCTTCTTGGCATCTGCAAACTCCTCCTCTTGCGGGACGGAATAGCGAGCGGACGCCTTCTCACGAAGCTCACGCCCGATATATTTCCGCATATCGGTTTCTAGCGTCGCACCTGCTTTAAGTATTGTAGCGATGCTACTGTCTCCGTTCTCAAGATCATCTTTCAAATCGAGGAACCGCATCACCGCAAGCTCCGCCAGCTCTCGATGATTGGCCGGCGTTCGTTCCAGCTTGTCATGGAAGTCGCGGACCTGTGCAGGCATCCACGGCGCGATATCCGAGTCCTGCTCGGCCTTCACCTTTGCCAAGTGGGCGAACCATGGACGGGATTCCACCTCCGGGTGGGATCGCGATATTTCTTGCAGGGCCAGGAAGGCTTCCTTACCAGGAATCTTGTTCAGCAGATCAAATAGTCCGTTCCTTGAATCCTGCGCCTTGTCGCGCAAACCTGGCGAATAAACCCCCGTGCCGGCGCGATCGATGTCCTCGCTTCGCCGGATATAACCATGCATCAGCAGATAGAGGGTCTTCAAATGTCGAGGTGTTTGATATCTGGCCCTGGTGCTGGCCGCGCTTCTGCGGCCGCCCCATAGGTTTGTTACAAAGCTCATCGCGAATTCTGTTCGCGCCTCGCCCTGAGGCAATTCTTCAGAATGGGCTGCAAGGTCGGGAACTGCGGCTTCAGGATCGACACCTACCCAGACGGCGTACCAGTGAGCCACATGCTGCGGGGTGTGTACCGACCGGACTTTTTGCCACGCGAGCGCGGCTATTTCCTCGTCGGACAGTGCCGATCCCTGCAAAATCTTGAGGAGCTTTTCCAACGTGGCTGCGTTCGCAGGCTCGGATTCCTTCAGCAGATTTGCGATGTGCGGGCCGAGAGTGGCCCAGCTCCATTCACCGGACCAGCTAACGTCACTGAGGACGTAATTATCCTCCTTCTCAGGTGTCGCTTTCGAAAGCTCGAAGCCAATCTCCTGAAGAAGGAAATCTTTGACGGTGCTCGTATGCGCCTCGAAGAGCTTGGGAAACCAGGTTGGGAAACCGTTCAATTCAAACGAGGCATATCGGCAGGCGAGTTCGATGTCTGCTTCGCTGAGGCTTTGCGCCCAATTTGGTGTCTCCTGCGCTTCGATTTCGAGTCCGGCCAAGCCCAGAATTACCGACATTGGTGTCGAGTTTTCTGGTGCGCCTTCCGAACGAATAGTCGGTCTCTCACGCCGCCAATAAGCAACAATTCCGTCACGGAACGCTTGCGCGATATCCTTGCCAAACTCGGCTTCCAAGTTTCTCCAGTTGCCATGGGTCCACCGACCAGAGCGATCACTATCGCGGCGCATCCGGTCGTGAAGGTAGGTTAGGCCGTTGAAGACATAGCCAGGTTTGGTCAGACTTGGGTCGCGCAATTTGTCGAGATTTTCGCTCAGATACTTTTTTGAGTCTGCGAGATTCTTTTCCTCTTTTCGCTTTCTTTCCTCGGAGCGTCTCTTCCATTGCGCTTCCTGGCGTTTCCAGGCGCGGGCGTCTTTTCCTTGTGCCGGTGGATTGAGGAACTTGTCCAACTCATCCGACAACTCCGTGTTGCCGGAGACGAGTCGCTTGAGCCTTTCACGCCACAAACGCGGCCGGTCGTTCGTGATGTAGAGTCTAAAAGCCAACGACAGCGCGACAAGCTTGTCGTCTTGGAAGGGCTGAGTTGCAATTTGCTCGGAGACATAGTCGAAATCCTCCGCGCCAAAGCGCCAGAACGGCTCCACGACAAAAACCGGCCAGAAATCGGTAAGCCGTTCGTTGCGCTTTTCGTCTCGCCGTTCTCTCGCAAGGTTAATCTCATACCAAAACAAGGCCCTATTCAGTTCCGGCCACTCTGGCACAAGGGTCGAGAACTTCGTTTTCGCATTGTTGAGTTCGCTGTCGAGATAGTGACGTCCCATTCCGAACTTATCGAGGACCGCCAGCACGGCAGGTTGCAGTGACGCTGAATGGCGGGCCTCGATGAGACGCTCGGCTGCCTGGGATGCGGGCGTCATCAGCCAAGTAAATTTCTGCGATATCTCGCAAAAACGCCTCTCGATAACTGGCGGCGTGTTGAGCAGTTGATCAAAGCCGACAAGCAACTCGGACAGTTGATCGAGACCGGCGGCCTGAACGAAGGTGCTCACAGCGTCGGAAAGGCGATCGACGCTGTACCGCTCTTTCTCTTCCGTTTTGCCCAAGCACTCAAGCAGCCACTTGATCGTGTCCGGTGTCGGAGCGGTTTCCTTCGTCAACTCGGCAAGCCAGTCGCGATCCAGTTCTGCCGCTTCTGCGAGAAAACTGTTGCGGATGTCTTCTTGATCCTGCTCGGACCCAACTGCCCGAACTGCTCTAAACGCGGCAATGCGCGTGTACTGTGAAACGGAAGGTGAAAGCGCGATCTGCTTTGCCTCGGGCAATGCACCGGAGAGCTGGCCCAGCCAGACCATTCGGAGCAGAAAAGCCTTCAGCTCTTCATCGGTCGCATACTTAGCTAGAAGGCTGCGCACATCGTCGGTCAGATCGGGATTGGAGAAGCGTTGTACAGCCGCATAGTCGGTCATCGAGCGGCCGGATGTTCCGCTCGCCAGTTGTTCGCAGACTTCATGGAGAATGAGCCTTCGCGTCTCGAACGGTAGCTGGCTCGGATCGCCCCCTTCAAAAACAACCTCAGGGGCAACTTTTCGCAACCTCTCTCGAATCTTGGGATCGAGAATAGCCAGCCAAGGTAAGATCGGACGGAGCGTGGGGACGATGATGTCCAGCCCGTACTGATTGGTGAAGAAGAGGGCTTCGATCTTTCGTCTCAAGGTTTCTCGGCTCAACAACTCAGCGAACCATTCGGCCGCGAGATACTCGCGGACGGAGCGATGATGGAAGCGCACAGTTCCATAGATTGCTTCGTCAAATATCGGGCGGGACAGCAGCGTTGAGCGTTCTCTGTCGTCCCAGTCAGGAAGCACGTCGTGGAGAGCGATGCCTTTCGAATTTTCGGCTCCATCCGGAACTCGAATAGTCGAATCTTGCGCCAAGGTGGTCGCTGCGGCTATCAACCTTGCTCCTTGCAGAGCCTTTTGGGGAGCTAGCGGGTATACATCGATGCGCTCCTGATCTCTTTCCCGGAGACGCCGCGATATGTTGTTGCGCATGATTTCTAGGCGGCTTCCGATGCGGCCCTGATCAAGCCAGAATTCCGTCAGTTCCATCAAATCCTGTGGTCTTGACGTGAAGGACCATGCATCGGCGCGCTCGATGGCCTCAATGAAGGCTTTAGTGTCATTGATGCCACGGGCACTAGAAAATGCCTCGATTTGAGTACGAGACAGGTCGTCCAACGTGACGATCTTAAAGACGGGCTTGGACTTTTCTGCCGGCCTATCCGAAGTCTCAACAGCGCTCTCGATCATGTCGTCGATGTCGGAAGTCTCGTCTTCCTTCGCCGTCGTCGTGGCGGGCGTGAAAGGCAGATGAGCGACGCAAAGCGCAAGATCGGTTTTGGGGCGCCACGCATTGGTGCGTCCGGTGACAACAATGTGCGAGCGATCCTTCGCCGTTGCGATCCGTCTTCCCAGCTTCTTAATTGCGAGCGCGAAGTCTCCCGGATTGCGCAAGCGCGCCTCATCGACCGAGTCCAGCAGAAGCCAGCCCTCATCATTCGATGCCAGCCACGTCTCGAACTCTTCGAAAGTACCGACCTCAAATCCGTCCTCGAAATCATTAGGTACATGTTCGAGGCGGATAAAAAACGCGAACTTGCCTTGGGTACGGAGATCGAGGGCGATATTCCGAATTTCAGCAGTTTTACCTGAACCGGCTTCCGACAGGATAATGACGCGGTACCGCTCAATCAGGTCCGACCAAGAAAGCCGCTCACCGACATGGAACGCATGACTCAGGTCGAGCTCATCGTCCTCGTTGGCGTACTTGGACAGCTCGTGAAAAGTGCGGTTCAGCTCTATAAATTGATACTCGGAGTCGCTTTCGATCATCTTATTCCATTGGAAATGCGGGGTGACATCTTGCTATCATGCGCAAGGGAACAAGAGAAGAACAACCGAGCAGCACGATGCTTCTCATGCCGCTGAACCGGCCTGTCAGCGGAATCCGATAGGCCGCCCCAAAATGTTAACGTCGGAGGCAGGATAGGCGATAGGGAAAGCGGCCATCCTCAATGTAGGCAATCACCCTCGCGTACGTGCCGTCTCTCTCGCCAACGTCATGATGAGCGACAGGCCGTGAGGCCATCAGCTAAGCGCCCCTGAAGAGGCGTCGAAGCTTCACCCTTACGCTCGGAATGTCATCTTTGCCTGATCAGGGTATGAAAGCTGTCAGTCCGCTGTCGGCCCCAAAGGCGACATTGCGCGAACCATTCGGTCGGGTAGACTTGAGCGCCATATCAAAGCCCTCCAAGAAACTCCTCAAGCAGCCACAAACAACTGGACTTCTTCGCCACGGCAAGCGTGTGTGTCGCGACCTTTGCGGAGCGCGACATGGGGAAACGATCAGAAAGAGATTATGCTCGACGAGAAGAGGAGGGGTTGCTTGATCAGCTTGATCGAATGGAACCAGATCTAAGGTTGTTGGAGGGTACGGTGTCTGTGCTACGGGCATTGTCCGAAACGAGCGATGGCGTAGAGCCAGTAGCTTTGGAAGCGATAGCTCATTTGGCGGGCGAAAGCCTCGAACGGGTCGCATTGCGGTGGCGCGAGTCGTGCAATGTCTTACGTGAGCGGTGAAGGCTTGTGGCTAAGTCTACCCATCGTAGGGTCCAATTTCACATGGAGGCCTGTCAACCATTACCTCCATTTATACGCCACTGACTAAATCCCAACTGCATGGTGGACTTCCGCCGCAACGCAAGCATTCGTTGTCTCATGACGCGAGCAGATAGATAGCCGGCGTCGAGGTGCAAATTCTCTCTGCCCGCCCTTGTGCGGGCTTGGGTCAGTGCAAGCGCTGGATTGTCCAACGCATCACTTTGCATTGATGGAGAGCACCATGACCCAAACCATAGGCACGACAGCTATACCGGCACCCAACCCTGCCGTTGGACGCATCACATCAAGGAACACGGCTCCCGCGTCGCCGACCGCTGATAGGACGCTTCCCATCCATGGCCCGAAGGCATCGTCCAAGAAGACCAAGCCCACTCAGTTGAAGCAGTCAGGACGACATAAGGAGACCGGTGGTCGGGATCAGATTTCTAAAGTCAACATCGTCCTGAAGAAGCTTCAATTGGTTCGTGGCGTGACAATCGCGCAGATGGTGGAGGCGACAGGATGGCAGACACATTCGGTGCGTGGCTTCCTATCAGCGGTGGTGCGCAAGAAGCTCGGGCTCGATCTGGTGAGCGAGATCGGCAAGGACGGACTACGTCGCTATCGCATTATCGAGCGAGACAGCGAGACAGCGTGAGTGACATGCGCGGTACGCTCGATGTTGATGCCGAGGTTGCAGCGTTGAACGACCTTTCACGAGACGATCTCGCTCATCGGTGGCGGAAAGTTTATGGCTATCCGCCACCGAAGGGGGTGCGCCGGGACTTTCTGCTGCGCGCCGCCGCGTGGCACCTTCAGGTGAAGCGTGTAGGCGGATTGTCGCCAGATGCGCGCAGGCTGCTGCGCCCTGCAATAATCAACGCCAAGAAGCAGCTGGTCGTGACGGAATCTGGCGGCGGTATCAGGGAGGCCGATATCCGGGTTGAGGAAGTCAAGCCTCGCAAGCGGCTTTCGCCGGGCATGCGACTGATCCGCGAGTGGAATGGCCGCAGCCATGTTGTCGATGTGCTGGAAGAGGGTTTTGCCTTTGAAGGCAGGTTGCACAAATCGCTGACCGCGATCGCGCAGCAGATCACAGGCACGCACTGGTCCGGGCCGAGGTTCTTCGGACTATGAGCGCGCTACAGAAGAAGCTACGTTGTGCGGTCTATACCCGCAAATCGACCGAAGAAGGCCTCGACCAGGAGTTCAACTCGCTCGATGCCCAACGCGAGGCATGTGTCTCATTCATCGCCTCGCAGGTTGGGCTGGGTTGGCGTGTCGTAGCAGACCCCTACGATGATGGCGGCATCTCCGGCGGCACCATGGAGCGTCCAGCGCTGAAGCGACTGTTGCAGGACGTTCGCGACAGAAAGATTGATGTGGTGGTGGTCTATAAGATCGACCGCCTCACCCGCTCTCTGATGGACTTTTCCAAGATTGTCGAGGTCTTCGATGCCAATGACGTATCATTCGTCTCGGTGACGCAGCAGTTCAACACCACCACCTCAATGGGCAGGTTGACGCTGAATGTGCTTTTGTCCTTTGCCCAGTTCGAACGCGAGGTCACAGCAGAACGCATCCGGGACAAGATTGCCGCCTCACGCAAGAAGGGCATGTGGATGGGTGGTTCGGTGCCGTTCGGCTATCAGGCAATCGAGAAGAAGCTGATTATTGACCCAGAAGCCGCCGAGAAGGTTCGATCGATCTTCAGCCGCTATCTCGAACTCAAATCCGTCTTTCTCCTGCTGGAGGAACTGAACTCTGCTGCCGGCGACGATGACGGGGCGTTAACATCGGGCCCGCACCCACAGCAACGAACAATTTACTCGCGCGGCATGCTTTATCACCTGCTCTCAAACCCGGTTTACATTGGCAAGGCCAGACACAGAGGCAAGATTTACGATGGTGAGCATCAAGCCATCATTGACGACGAGACGCTCGCCTCGGCTCAAGCAATTTTGAAAGCCCAGACTCCTCATCGCAAAAGCAGAAACCGCAGCCAAAGCCAGCATATTCTGACCGGCCTACTCTTTGATGAAACCGGCGATCGGTTAAGTCCGGTGTTCACCACCAAAGGTGAAAAACGCTTTCGCTATTATGTCTCCCACCGCCTTGAGACTGGAAGACGAACCGATCCGACAGGATGGCGGCTGCCGGCTGAGGAGCTGGAGCAAACTGTTCTCCATCAACTAGACCTGATCCTTCGCGATGAGGTCCGATTGTCAAAATGGGCCAGCGCAGCATCGCCGTCAGTTCGCATCGAAACCGTGATTGCGAAGGCAGCTCAGCTTCGTGAGGCACTAAAGGCAGCATCCCATGTTGAGTGCGCCAAGATGCTGAAGGCCCTGCTTCGATCGATCTGCATAAGGCCCGGCGAGATGGTGCTGGAGATCAACCTCCACGCTCTGCTCGAAGCGAGCCATGATACCGACGAAAGACAGCATGACGGGCAGGAACAACAATCGGTGACGATCACCGTACCGTTTACGCTTCGGCGCAGGGGTTTCGAGTCGAAGATCATTCTGGAAGGGCCTTCCGCCCGCCAACAACGTGACGGTAGCCTTATGGACCTATTGGCCAAGGCTCATGTTTTGCTCGGCATGCTGACCGATGGTTCCAGTCGGACCATTGCCGATGTCGCAAACACCACCAACATTCATGTTGCCGATGTCAGCCGCATTCTTCCCCTCGCCTTCCTCGCGCCGAAGATAACCGATGCCATCTTGCGCGGCCTGCAGCCAGTCGAGCTTACTGCCCGTACCCTGGCACGGGACGATCTTCCAATCCTATGGTCCGATCAGCGCCAGCAGTTTGCCAACTTGGCCAGAAACTGAGCCGATCCGGGCAAATCTCCAACCATCAACGCTGAAATCTATTGGGCACGCTCTGCGCTCGAAAGAGACGATCCGGCAATTTTGCCCAGAACCCGGTCCAAAAGACCGTCTCTTGCCCAACAGATTGGTACAACTGTCCACTAAGCGACGGAAATCACAAGGCTTTCTCGCAGCCGCATAAAAAGTCGCCAAACAGCCTGACTGAGTGGTGATCCCGACAGGAATCGAACCTGTGACCTACAGATTAGGAATCTGCCGCTCTATCCTACTGAGCTACGGGACCACTCGGCCAGACACATAGCGGCTTGCGGCCGCTTCGCCAAGCCGAAGCCGGCCGAAAAATCCGGCCGCCCGCGAAAATGAACGCCAGCCGCGCCTTATGCCGCCAGCGCCGTCTCGGTCAGCTTGACCCAATAGCTCACGCCATGCGCAATCGCCTCGTCGTTGAAGTCGTAGGCCGGATGATGCAGGCCGGCGGTCGCGCCGTTGCCGATGAAGATGAAGGCGCCGGGCCGCGCTTCCAGCATATAGGAAAAGTCCTCGCCGCCCATCACCGGTGGCATGGCACGGTGCACCTGACTTTCGCCGGCCACGCTTGCGGCGATGTCGCTGGCAAAGACCGTCTCGTCCGGATGGTTGAAGGTCACCGGGTAGTTGGCGTCGAAATCGAGCTCCACCGTCACGCCATAGGTCGCCGCCACGCCGTCGCAGATGGCGCGCACCCGCGCCTCGGCAAGCTTGGCCACTTCCTTCTTCAGCGTGCGTACCGTGCCGGCCAGCTCCGCCTGTTCGGGAATGACGTTATAGGCGTCGCCGGCATGGAACTTGGTTATCGACACCACCACCGCCTCGACCGGATCGACATTGCGCGAGGCAATGGTCTGCAGCGCGCCGACGAGCTGGCTGCCGACGACTATGGGGTCGAGCGTGCCGTGCGGCATCGCCGCGTGACCACCACGCCCCTTGATGCGGATGGTGAGTTCAGCCGTTGCCGCCATGATCGGACCGGGGCGGATGGCGAACTGACCGACCGGCAGGCCGGGCATGTTGTGCATGCCGAACACCTTGGCGATGCCGAAACGATCCATCAGGCCGTCCTTGACCATTTCGTTGCCGCCGCCGCCGCCTTCCTCCGCCGGCTGGAAGATCACCGCAACCGATCCGGCGAAATTGCGCGTTTCGGCAAGATACTTGGCGGCCCCCAAAAGCATGGCCGTATGCCCGTCATGACCGCAGGCATGCATCTTGCCCGGAACCGTCGAGGCATAGGGCTTGCCGGTGATCTCGTTGATCGGCAGCGCATCCATGTCGGCCCTCAGACCGATGGTGGAGCCGTTGCCGAGATTTCCCTTGATGATGCCCACGACACCGGTCTTGCCCAGCCCCGTCACCACGTCGTCGCAGCCGAATTCCTTCAGCTTGCCGGTAACGAAGGCCGCCGTCTCGAAAACGTCGAAGTTCAGTTCGGGCGTCTGGTGCAGGTGCCGGCGCCAGCCGGCGACTTCGTCCTGCAGTTCGGCGGCGCGGTTCAGGATCGGCATGATTGTCACACTCGTTGGTGGTTTAGCGACTTTTAAACACTTGGGAGGAGCCTGCCATAATTGTGAAAGGCTCAACCTTTGCCATGTTGATGTCACATAGGCTAAATAGCAACTGCGCGAAAGCTGCCGGGCGGCCCCAACGGCAGGCTGGCAGCTCCGCACGGAAATCTTAGAAAGCCGCAGGCGGCTACGGCAAGAGGCGATTTCGAATTTCACGATGACAAGCACGCATTTCCTGAAACGCGCACTGTTCGGCGCGCTTGTGCTGGCTGCGTCCGCTGCGCCGGCACTCGC
>MKRZ01000183.1 GCA_001897075.1 Mesorhizobium sp. 61-13
ATATAGGCATCCTGATTGAGCGAGCGGGCGTAGATAGTCTTCTTGCGGGTAGAAATCTGTGCGGCTGACACTTTGCCCTTGCGCTCCAATGTCGGCAGCGTGAGTTGGTCATCGGCAGCGACCGCCATACGCACTGCGCCGTCGACGTCGGATTGGCCGATATCGATGCCCTTCTGCAGAATGTCGTAGAGGCTGTCGAGCGCTCTGCGAGCCTGTTCCGCGGATGACGACGAACCCTTGATGGTAAGTTGGTTGCCGCGCGAACGGATATCGACGCCGAGCTTCTGCTCAAGCCGCGCCAAATTCTCATCGAACTGACCGTAAAGGGCGCTCGCAAGCTTGTTATTGTCGAAGGTCAGAACGATGTGCGCCATGTCCGATGCCCCCGTTTCCAGCTTGGAGGACACGTTCTTCAGATCGGCAGCGCTCAACCGTCTCTCCTCATCTGCCGGGGCCCGTCAGGCCGGCTCGGCGAACAGGCTATTGTAGCCAGTCTTCGTGATTCGCACGTCAATAATGTCACCGATTTCCGCGGCCATTTCATCAATAATAACCGGCTGCAGCCACGGCGACCGCCCAACCTTCTGCCCGGCCTGACGGCCAGCCTTCTCGATCAAGGTGGCCATTGTGCGCCCAACCATGCCTCGCGTGAAGTCCTGCTGTTGTTCGGTCAACAACGCCTGCAGGCGCTGCAACCGCTCGTCCTTGACTTCTTCGGGGAGGTGTCCGTCCATTTCCGCGCCGGGCGTTCCAGGGCGCGGCGAGTATTTGAACGAAAAGGCGGAGGCGTAGCCGACCTCTCGAACGATTTGCATCGTCGCCTCGAAATCCGCCTCGGTCTCACCCGGGAAGCCGACGATAAAGTCACCTGACATGGCAATATCGGCGCGTGCGCCGCGAACACGTTCGATCAGCCGCAGATAGTCGCTCGCCTTGTGGCGACGGTTCATCGCCTTCAAAATGCGGTCCGAACCTGACTGCACAGGGAGATGCAGATACGGCATCAGCGCATCCAGATCACGATGCGCAGCGATGAGGTCTTCATCCATGTCGCGCGGGTGGCTGGTCGTGTAGCGAAGGCGGGCAAGACCTTTGATTTCTGCAAGCCTGTGAAGAAGCCGGCCAAGACCCCACTCGCTGCCATCTGGCCCTTCGCCATGCCAGGCGTTGACGTTTTGACCCAGCAGCGTCACTTCGCGCACGCCGGCCTCAGCAAGCCGCTCGGCCTCGGCCACGATCTGTCTGACCGGACGCGAGACTTCCGAACCCCGCGTATAGGGCACAACGCAGAACGTGCAGAATTTGTCGCAGCCTTCCTGCACGGTCAGGAAGGCGGTGACGCCGCGCTTGATGACCTCGGCGCGCCTCGGCTGAGGCAAATGTTCGAATTTGTCCTCGATCGCGTATTCGGTTTCGACGACCTTTTCGCCGTTTCGAACCTTAGCAAGCATCTCGGGCAAACGGTGGTAGGTCTGGGGGCCGACGACCAGATCGACAGAAGGCGAGCGCCGCAGGATTTCGCCACCCTCGGCCTGGGCGACGCAGCCTGCAACGCCGATCGTAAGGTCACGTCCGGCGTCCGCCCTTTCCGACTTCAGATCGCGAAGACGACCAAGCACCGAGTAGACCTTGTCGGCCGCTTTTTCGCGGATATGGCACGTGTTCAGAAGGACCAGATCGGCATCGTCCATGGCTTCAGTCGAAACATAGCCGTCAGCCGCAAGCGCGTCGGTCATACGCTGGGAGTCGTACACGTTCATCTGGCAGCCATAGGTCTTCACGAAGACCTTCTTCGGCGCGCCAGACGCACCTTCCAGCGCTGCGCGGTCTTCGTCGATGATTGTGGTTTCCAGTTCCATGGGGCGGCTTCTAACGTTTTTCGGCAGCAAAAAACAGCCGATTCTATGCCTTTGACCGAGCCGCGACACTGGGTCGGCTGGCGCGAGGTGAACGCAGAGCCTGCTGGAGCATTATATTGACTTGCTCCTCCATAGTGCGCGCGGCCTGCTTGCGGTTCGACGCGGATGAAAATGCAACCGGTTCGCCGAAATGAACCTCTACATCCAACGCGCCCTCTGCCAGCAGGTCCTTGACGTGCGGCACCAGATCCTGATCACCAATCCAAGCGGCATGAGACCTGTGCCGACGGCCGAGCGGCAGGCCATGCAAACGCGTATAGGCTATCGCAACCGGCTGAACGAAAACCTCGTCCGCCCCGCCGCCCGAGATCGCCATCGCAGCGGCACCGAACAACGTGCTCTTGAAAGGCAGCACCATATTGCCGTCGCCAGTCGTTCCTTCGGCAAACAGCACCATGGCATCGCCATTGGCAAGCCGACCCGCGATCTCACTGGCTTGATCGCCAGACTTGCGCTTGCGCTCACGCTCGATGAATACAGTGCGCTGCAGCTTCGACAAAAAGCCGATCAACGGCCAGCCCGCCATGTCGGCCTTGGCGATGAAACGGACATCCGACATGGAGCCGAGCACGGCGATATCAGTCCATGACACGTGATTGGCGGCCACGAGCAACGGCCGCTCGGTCGACAACGAGCCGGTGACATGGACACGGATGCCGAGCGTTTTAAGGACCGCTTTATGCCAGATTCTCAGGATGACGGTCTCGCGCCACAAGCCGATCTTCATCGATATGAGTTGCAGCGGTACCAGCAGCAGCGTGGTTATCGCGATGAACACCAGCGCCAGAAAAGTCCTGATCTTAGCCATCGTCGAGCCTATGGCCTTTCTTCAGCGAAGATCGCGGCGCATGACCAGTGCGCCAGTTGGGCCATGCTCGGGAGAGCGGTAGTAGTTCGGCCGCTTGCCGACTTCGCCGAACCCCAGTCGCCGGTAGAGTGCTATTGCCGCGGCATTGGTTTCATCGACTTCGAGAAACAGAGCCTCGGCACGCTCGGAATGCAGTTCTCGCAATACGGCATCCATCAACTGCCAGCCGATGCCCTGCCTTCGATGTGAGCGGGCAACTGCTACGGTGAGGATTTCGCCCTCGCCGGCGGCAAGCCTGGCCAATACGAAACCGACCGGCGAGCGCCCGCCCTGCCCGACCTCGCGCGCGGCATAGCCAAAGACAGTATCCTGCTCCAGCAATGTTGCGAACTCCGCATCGGACCATGGCCGCACGAAGTCCTCCTGATGCAACATGGACAGCGCGCCGCTATCGGTCGTTGAAAGCGGCTCAAGGACGTAGTCGCGCCGACGGGGCGTCAGGAACGGAATCCGCATCAGCGCCTGTTCCCGGCGATCATCAAGGGCTCGCCCTCGGCAACACAAAGCCTGCCTGCGGCTTCGCGTCAGCTTCGCGCAGATAGACCGGCGCTGGCTTTTCGGCCGGCTCCTTGGTCGCGCCGAGACGAGCGTAAGTGGCGATATCGGCTGTTGCCCCAAGCGGACCAAGGTCGAAAGATTTACCGGCTGCACCTGCGACGAGACCGGCTGCCGTGCCGCTCAGAACCGCCTGCGAACTGACTGCCATTTCGGTGATATCTTCCAGCGTCGTCACAGCGGGCCCAAATCGAAGCTGCATCTTATCATCATACAGCGCGGCGTGGATTTCACCACGCCCGGCATCGAGGGCAGCAAGCACTGTGCGACTTGGGAATTTGATGGCAGTTTCGGCGGCCAGCGCCTCAAGTGTGGTAACGCCGACGGCGGGAATTTTTAGTGCCAGTGCCAAGCCACGCGCCGCGGAGACACCGACGCGGACGCCGGTGAAAGACCCCGGCCCTACTGAGACGGCAATCCGATTGAGGTCGGCGTAGACCTTGCCGGATTTTTCCAGTGCCTCGGCGATCACCGACATCAGATGCTCGGCGTGTCCCTTGCCGAGGTCGAGCACCTGACGGCCAAGCTCTTGCCCAGACGCCGCATCATAGACACAGGCGGCGCAGAGACTGGCGGAGCAATCGATGGCAAGGACGATCATACGGCTAGGTATTCGCCCCGTTCTGCCCGGCCTTCAGTTCCAGACGACGGGCGTGGAGGATCGGCTCGGTGTAGCCGCTCGGCTGCACGGTGCCCTTGAACACCAGATCGCAAGCAGCCTGGAAGGCGATCGATGTGTCGAAATCGGCAGCCATCGCCTTGTAGAGCGGATCGCCGACATTCTGGTGATCGACGATGACGGCCATGCGCTGGAGCGAATCCATGACCTGGATCTTGGTGCAGACATCGTGGCGCAGCCAGTTGGCCATGTGCTGCGAGGAAATGCGCAAGGTAGCGCGGTCTTCCATCAGCGCGACGTCGTTGATGTCGGGCACCTTGGAGCAACCGACGCCCTGGTCGATCCAGCGCACGACATAGCCGAGGATGCCTTGTGCATTGTTGTCCAGCTCGCGCTGGATGTCGTCCGGGGTCCAGTTGGGCCGCGTGGCGACAGGCACCGACAGGATGTCGTCGAGCTTGGCCTTGGGACGGCTTTTCAGCGTGTCCTGCACGGCGTGGACATCGACGCGGAAATAATGCGTGGCGTGCAGCGTGGCAGCGGTCGGCGACGGCACCCAAGCGGTGTTGGCGCCTGCCTTGGGGTGGCCGATCTTCTGTTCCAGCATTGCCGCCATGAGGTCCGGCATCGCCCACATGCCCTTGCCGATCTGGGCATGGCCGACAAGGCCGCATTCCAGCCCGGTATCAACGTTCCAGTTCTCGTAGGCGCCGATCCACGCGGCCTGCTTCATGTCGCCC
>MKRZ01000184.1:0-7784 GCA_001897075.1 Mesorhizobium sp. 61-13
AGCTGGTTGCGTCCCGCACCAAGCACCGACCACTGGAAGTTCGAGCCGAACAGCCGGGTCGCGGTGCGGTGCATGTGGGCGACATCCTCGTAGTGCGCGCCGATGCCGCCGAGGATACCGAACACACTCTGTACGAAGAAGGGCGGCTTGACGATGCCGAGTTCGGCGAAGTGGGCCAGCGTGTAGAGATGGCCGATGTCGTAGCACTCGAATTCGAAACGGGTGCCGTTGTCGGCGCAGGTCTTCAAGATGTACTCGATGTCGGCGAAGGTGTTCTTGAAGACGCGGTCCTTCGAGCCTTCGAGATAGGGCCGCTCCCAGTCGTGCTTGAACTCGGTGAAGCGGTTCAGCATCGGGTGGAGGCCGAAATTCATCGAGCCCATGTTGAGCGAGGCAACCTCCGGCTTGAACGTCTTGGCTGGCTTGAGGCGGTCGTCGATGGTCATCGTCGCGGCGCCGCCGGTGGTGATGTTAACGACGCAGTTCGAGCGCTGCTTGATGACCGAGAGGAAGGGCGAGAACAGGTCCGGGTTCTGGTCGGGGCGGCCATCCGCCGGATTGCGCGCATGAAGGTGGATGATGGCGGCGCCTGCTTCCGCCGCGCCCACCGCCGCATCGGCGATCTCGCTTGCCGTCACCGGCAGATGCGGCGACATCGAGGGCGTATGGATCGAGCCGGTTACGGCACAGGTGATGATAACCTTGCGGTTGCTCTTTGCCGGTGCGTTCATCCCTGTTCCCCGTTCTGATCCGATGGTTGGCGCACTATAGCCGGATCAGGCGCGAGCGGTATGGCTCAGCACAGCGGCGCGGACGGGACCACGCGCGGGTCAGCCGTTGGTGGTGGCGTCAATTGAGGCCGAAGCCTGCCGCACGTTGTCGGCGATGCGGGCAAGGGCGATGCCAACAACCATCGCCGCGATGAAGATCAGCGCCGAAGGTTCGGCCAGACCGAGTGCGGGGATTGAGCCGCCGGGGCAAAAGCCGGTGATGCCCCAGCCGACGCCGAAAGTGGCCGCACCACCCAGCAAGGGCAGGTCGAGTTTGCTTTTCGTGGGCAGATGGAAGCTGGTGTCGAAGGCCGGAGCGGGGCGCTTGAGCACCAATCGGTAGCCGACGAAGGTCACCAAAAGCGCGCCGCCCATGACGAAGGCGAGCGAGGGGTCCCAGGTGCCTGCGAAATCGAAGAAGTTCTGCACCTTGGCCGGGTTGATCATGCCGGACACGGCAATGCCGGTGCCGAAGACCGCGCCGATGAGCAGGGCGGCGAGATTGCGCATCATGCGAACCCTCCGAGAACGTGGCGGACGACGAATACCGTCACGGCGGTCGAGGCCATGAAGACGCAAGTTGCCGCAATCGAGCGCCGCGACAGGCGGGCGATGCCGCACACACCGTGGCCGGACGGACAGCCCGCGCCACAATGCACGCCGACGCCGACGATGAGCCCGCCGATAACGAGCCAGGGCGTCGGCACATCGCTCTGGAACGGGATGGCATAGCCGCCGAGGCCGACGATGAGGGCCGGCGCCGCGACCGCGCCGGCGAGGAACGCCAATCGCCAGTTCCAGTCAGGTACAGTGGGCGGTATGAGGCCGGAGAGGATGCCGGTCATGCCGGCGATGCGGCCATGCAGCGCCATCAACAGGACAGCGGCAAGGCCGATCAGCGTTCCGCCGAAGAACGAGGCTACCGGCGTGAACTCGGTCATCATCAGTCTTTCTTCGCTGTGGACATGTTGAGGATGCGATAGGCGGGGCAGAAGCGGACGACGCCGGTGAAGATCAGCACCAAGCCGGCGATGACCGAAATCCAGACCCATACCGGGTTGTTGAACAGCGCCCAGTTGGTGACGAACGGGACGACGAGAAGCAGAAGGCCGAGGATGACACGCACGATGCGGTCAGGCGTACCGACGTTGAAGCTCATGGCAGTCTCCTTGAGGTTGAGTGGTCATGGTCGTTGGCAAAACAGGGCGTGCATGGTGCCGATGAAAGTCTCGATGCGCGGGTCGGCCAATGTGTAGAACACCTGCTTGCCTTCCTTGCGGCCCGCGATCAGGCCGGCTTCGCGCAGTTCGGCAAGCTGTTGCGACAGGCCGGGCTGGCGGATGCCGAGCAGGTCTTCCAGTTCGCGCACCGAGCGCTCGCCGTCGGCCAACGCGCAGCAGACGAGCAGGCGGTCGGGATTGGACAGTTTCTTGAGGAAGGCCGATGCCTCCTCGACATTCGATTTGAGGTCGGCTGCTTCGCAGGAAAGCCGTTCGGCTCTGACGATGACCGGGTTCATCCCCACGGCGCTCCTTTCAAAAGGTCGAGCGGTATCTTCAGGTAGCGCGTACCGTTGGCTTCCGGTTCAGGCAAGCGCCCGCCATTGGTGTTGATCTGCAGCGAATGCAGGATCAATTTCGGCATCGGCAAGGTTCTGTCTCGCCCTTCGCGCAGCGCGACGAATTCCGCCTCCGTCTTCACTTTCGACATATGGGAGTTCTTCGCCTTCTGTTCGGCCACAGTCGATTCCCACAAAGGTTTGCGGCCGCCGGGCTGATAGTCGTGGCCGGTGAAGATACGGGTGTCGTCGGGCAAGGCAAGGATCGCCTGGATCGAGCTCCACAGCGCTCTGGCACTGCCGCCGGGGAAATCGGCCCGGGCGGTGCCGCTGTCCGGCATGAACAGCGTGTCGTGGACGAAGGCGGCGTCGCCGACGACATAGGTGATCGAGGCCAGCGTGTGACCGGGCGAGTGCATGACGCGCGCGTCGATGCCGCCGACCCTGAAGGTGTCGCCGTCAGCGAACAGGTGGTCCCATTGCGAACCGTTGGCGGGGAAATCCGGCCAGTTGTAAAAACCCTTCCAGAGTTTCTGCACGTCCTTGATCTTCTCGCCGATGGCCGTCGGCGCGCCGGTCTTTCGCTTGAGATAGGGGGCAGCCGAGAAATGGTCGGCGTGCGGATGGGTGTCGAGTATCCACTCGACCGTGTAGCCCTTGGCGTCGATGAATTCGAGCAGACGGTCGGCATTGGTCGATGCGGTCTGCCCGGACTTTTCATCGAAATCATAGACCGGATCGATGATGGCGCATTTCTTTTGCGCCGCGTCGGCAACGACATATTGCACCGACCAGGTCCTCGGGTCGAAGAATGCCGTGACTTCCGGTTGTCCTGCCATGGTGCCGTCCCCTCATTCGCAATTTTCAATTACGTATTATCGATTGCGAAAAAATGCAATTGAAAAAATGAAAGCGAGCTTGAATGGGAAACTGGGCCGGATGGCTGCGTCTTGCCTGCTATTCTGCCAGCAGGCTGCGGGTCAGCGCATGAGCCGGATCGGCAAGGCCGTCGATGACACTGAAATGGTGCCTGTCGGGCTCGACCACCGTGGCCGTCGCGGCACCCAGGCCGGTCCAGATGTTGGCCAGAAGCGCGTTCTGGCGCACGAATTCCGCCCGCTCGGCACTACCCACCCAGCAAGTGAGGCGAATACCTTCAATCGGACGCAACAGGACCGGGCTTTCTGAAAGCGCCTCGGCTTCGTCGATGCGCAGCGTCTCGTTCATGGCGGTGCGCATGAGCGGCCTGAGATCATGGACGCCGGAGATGGAAACGACGTGGCGGAGGCGGGCGCGGACATCGCCTGCAAGTGGCGAGGTGGCGGAGGCCATGCGGCTGACCAGATGGCCGCCGGCGGAATGGCCGGTCAGCATGATAGGACCTGCAACCATGGCGGCGGCGGCGGTGATGGCCGCGCCGATTTCCTTGACGATGCCGCCGATGCGGTTGTCGGGGCAAAGAGTGTAGGACGGCATGGCAACGGCATATCCATGCGCCAGCGGGCCGGCGGCGAGGTTCGACCAATAGCTCTTGTCCAGCGCCATCCAGTAGCCGCCATGGACGAAAACGACGAGGCCCTTCGCAGCGCCCTGCGGCAGGAACAGGTCGAAGCGGTTGCGTTCATTTTCGCCGTAAGCGAGGTCGAGCTTGGCCTTGTCCGCCCCCAGGCTTTCCCTGAAGCTGCGGGCAGGCTCCACCCAGGCGGTAGGCCAGCGCTCGCCGCCGGCAATGTGCGCGCCGTTGGTATAGGCGTCGCTCCAGTTTTCGATGCGGCGGGTAAGCACGGGCGTCCTCCAGGCAGTCATTTTTGTTTCTGTATCTAGCTGTGATGCTGCGGGGTGCGAAGTCAATATCGGTTCCCAAGAAACTTTAGGCTTGAAATAATTTTCAGCAAATGTCATGCTTTTCGGGTCGACAGATGCCATGCGAGACGGCTTGCCTTTTACAAGGCCTGGTTGCCGGGAAGCCGCGTGGCGTCTGCCGCAGGGAGGAAATCACTGCCATGCTTGGGCCTACGGCGCATATCGATACGTTCACGCGCGACAACCTTCCGCCGGCCGACCAATGGCCGGCCTTCCTGCTCGATGGCTTCCAGTATCCCGACCACCTCAACGCGGCTGTCGAATTGACCGACCGCATGGTCGAGAAGGGTTTTGGCGACCACACCGCGCTGATCGGCAACGGCCGCCGGCGCACCTATAAGGAACTGTCCGACTGGACGAACCGGCTGGCGCATGCGCTGGTCGAGGACTACGGCGTCAAGCCCGGCAACCGCATCCTGATCCGCTCCGCCAACAATCCGGCCATGGTGGCGTGCTGGCTGGCCGCGACCAAGGCCGGCGCCGTTGTGGTCAACACCATGCCGATGCTGCGCGCCGGCGAACTGGCCAAGATTGTCGACAAGGCCGAAATCGGGCTGGCGCTGTGCGACACCCGCCTGATGGACGAGATGGTGGCCTGCGCCAAGGACAGCGCCTTCCTGACCAAGGTGATAGGCTTCGACGGCACCGCCAATCACGATGCCGAACTGGATCGTATTGCGCTCTCCAAATCCGTTCGTTTCGAAGCCGTCAAAACCGGGCGCGACGACGTCGCCTTGCTCGGCTTCACCTCCGGCACGACGGGGGTGCCCAAGGCGACGATGCATTTTCATCGCGACCTGCTCATCATCGCCGACGGCTATGCCAAGGAAGTTCTGGGCGTGACGCCCGACGACGTGTTCGTCGGCTCGCCGCCGCTTGCTTTCACCTTCGGCCTTGGCGGGCTGGCGATCTTCCCGCTGCGTTTCGGGGCAACGGCGACGCTTCTGGAAAACGCCTCGCCGCCCAACATGATCGAGATCATCGAGACCTATAAGGCGACGATCAGCTTCACCGCGCCCACCGCCTACAGGGCGATGATGAAGGCGATGGACGAAGGTGCCGACCTGTCGTCGCTGCGCGTCGCGGTGTCTGCCGGCGAAACCTTGCCCGGCCCGGTGTTCGAGGAATGGGTGGAGAAGACCGGCAAGCCGATCCTCGACGGCATCGGCGCGACCGAGATGCTGCACATCTTCATTTCCAACCGCTTCGAGGACATGAAGCCGGCTTCGACCGGCAAGGCTGTCAGCGGCTATGAGGCGCGCATTGTCGATGGAGACATGAACGAAGTGGCGCGCGGCACCGTCGGCCGGCTTGCGGTCCGCGGGCCAACCGGCTGCCGCTACATGGCCGATGACCGCCAGCGCAACTATGTGCGCGACGGCTGGAACCTGACCGGCGATTCCTTCGTGCAGGACGAGGATGGGTTCTTCCATTTTGCCGCCCGCTCCGACGACATGATCGTCAGCGCCGGCTACAACATTGCCGGACCGGAGGTCGAGGCAGCGCTGCTTGCTCATGACGAGGTGGCCGAATGCGCGGTGATAGGCGCACCCGACACCGACCGCGGCGAGATCGTCGAGGCCTATGTCGTTCTGGTCAAGGGCGTGGCCGGTGACGCGACCACGGTCAAGCGGCTGCAGGATCACGTCAAGGCGACGATTGCGCCTTACAAATACCCGCGCTCGGTCAGGTTCGTGGAAGCGCTGCCGAAGACGCAGACCGGCAAGATCCAGCGCTTCCGGCTGAGAATGGAGCGCCCACAATGAGCGAAGCCTACGATCCATCCGGCGAAGGCGCGCAGATGTCGTTCAAGGGACGCATGTCCTACAGCGACTATCTGCATCTGGAAAAAGTGCTCGACGCGCAGGAGCCGCTTTCGACCGCGCATGACGAGATGCTGTTCATCATCCAGCACCAGACCTCGGAACTCTGGATGAAGCTTGCCCTGCACGAACTGCGCTCGGCGATTGCCTGCGTGCGCAACGACGACGTGCAACCTTGCTTCAAGATGCTGTCGCGCGTGGCGCGTATCCTCGAACAGCTCAACAACGCCTGGGACGTGCTGCGCACGATGACGCCCAGCGAATACACGGAGTTTCGCAGCTCACTCGGGCAGTCATCCGGCTTCCAATCGTGGCAATACCGGGCGATCGAGTTCCTTGCCGGTAATCGCAACCTTGCCATGCTGGGCCCGCACAAGCACCGTCCCGACCTGGTCGAAAAGCTCGAGGCGATCCTTGCAGAGCCGTCGCTCTATGACGAGGCGATCTTGCTGCTGGGCCGCAACGGGTTCGACATCGGCGCCGACGGCAAGCGGACCGACTGGCGCGAAACACGCCCCGAAAGCGAGGAAGTGCTTGCGGCATGGCAGGCGATCTATCGTGAGCCGCACCGCTACTGGGTACTTTACGAACTGGCCGAGAAGCTTGTCGATTTCGAAGACTATTTCCGCCGCTGGCGCTTCAACCATGTCACCACGGTCGAGCGCATCATCGGCCTGAAGCGCGGCACGGGCGGCGTTTCCTATCTTAAAAAGATGCTGGAGGTTGAACTGTTTCCGGAACTCTGGAAAGTTCGCACCAGGCTCTGACGTAAAGCCCAAAAACGACCACCCTAGGAGGAGAACAGTATGCGTGGAATTCTGGCGGCCAGCCTGCTTGGCCTTTCATTGACGGTATCGGGATTGGCCCAGGCCGAGCCGGTGAAGATCGGCGTGATCACCACGCTGTCCGGCGGCGGCGCCGGCCTTGGCGTCGACATGCGCGACGCCTTCACGCTGGCGATGAAGCAGTCCGGCAACAAGGACGTGGAACTCGTTGTGGAAGACGACGCCCAGAAGCCCGAACTGGCCGTGCAGATCGCGGAAAAAATGATCCAGAGCGACAAGGTCGACCTGATGACCGGCATCATCTGGTCGAACCTCGCCATGGCCGTCGTGCCGAACACGGTGGCGCAGGACGTCATCTATCTTTCGCCGAACGCAGGTCCTTCGGCGCTGGCCGGGGCCAACTGCAACAAGAACTATTTCAACGTCGCCTACCAGAACGACAATTTCCATGAGGCGATGGGCCAGTACGCCAACAAGGACTACAAGAAGACCTTCATCCTTGCGCCCAACTATCCGGCCGGCAAGGATTCGCTGACCGGCTTCAAGCGCTACTACAAGGGCGAACTGGCCGGCGAGCTCTACACGCAGGTCGGCCAGACCGACTATGCGGCCGAGATCGCGCAGATCCGTGCCTCGGGTGCGGATTCGGTGTTCTTCTTCCTGCCCGGCGGCATGGGCATCGCCTTCATGAAGCAATACGCCCAGTCGGGCGTCGGCATTCCGGTGCTTGGCCCAAGCTTCTCGTTCAGCCAGGACGTCTTGCCGGCGATCGGTGACGCCGCGCTCGGCGTCAAGAACTCGGCAAGCTGGTCGAAGGATCTCGACAACGAGGCCAACAAGGCCTTCGTCGAAGCCTTCCAGAAGGAATACAACCGCCTGCCTTCGATCTATGCGGCGCAGAGCTGGGATACCGCGAACCTGATCCTGTCGGCGCTTTCCAAGGCGAGTGTGAAGGACAAGGACGCCTTCCGCGCGGCGCTCAAGG
>MKRZ01000184.1:7903-8763 GCA_001897075.1 Mesorhizobium sp. 61-13
CTACGCCGAACAGTGCAAGATGTAAAACCGACTGCAGCCCTCTCTCCGTTTTCGGGGGGAGGGCGCTTCGCGTATCACGATACGTCCCGCACCGCCGTATCCCTTGAACGGTAGACCCGACCGTACGCGTCGACTGACCCCGCACCCAGCCACCGAAGGCCCTTGTGACCGCCGCCCTCATCATCGAACAGCTTCTGAACGGCTTGCAGCTCGGCGTCATGCTGTTTTTGATCGCGGCTGGCTTGACGCTGATCTTCGGCGTCATGGGCTTCATCAACCTTGCGCATGGCTCGCTCTACATGATCGGCGCTTTCGCCTGCGCGGCAATCGCGGCGGCGACCGGCTCGTTCTGGATCGGCCTTGCCGCAAGCCTCGTCGCTGCTGCTGCTGCGGGTGCGTTGATGGAGGTTGCGATCGTTCGCCGACTCTATGAGCGCGACCATCTCGACCAGGTGCTGGCGACGTTTGCGCTGATCCTCATCCTGTCGGAAGGCACGCGCTGGCTGTTCGGTTCGTTCCCGCTCTATCTCGACATTCCGCCGCTGCTGCAGGGCGCGGTGCCGCTGCCGGGCGGCGGCCAATACCAGCTCTACCGGCTGGCGATCATCGGCGTCGGCATCCTCGTCGCTGTCGGCCTCTATTTGCTGATTTCGCGCACGCGGCTCGGCATGCGCATCCGCGCCGGCGAGACCGACCGCGAGATGATCGCGGCGCTCGGCGTCGATATCCGCACGCTCTATACGGTGGTGTTTGCGCTGGGCGCCGCGCTTGCCGGTCTTGCCGGCGCCATGGTCGGCGCGCTGCAATCGGTGCAGGTCGGCATGGGCGAGCCGGCGCTGATCCTTGCCTTCGTCGTCATC
>MKRZ01000185.1 GCA_001897075.1 Mesorhizobium sp. 61-13
TGAGGCCAAACCACACCACCGAAGCCCAGTGGCCGGTGTTGCAGAAGGCGATGTTGTCCTCATCGGACTTCAGGCCGAGATTCTTGGAAAGGTTCGCAACCGTGTCCTTGGAAGCGAAGGACGCCTTGTCCGTATCGTAGAGCTTGCTGTTTTCCAGGTTGGCCGCCCCCGGAATGGTGCCGGCAACGCGAACCACGGGGCTCTTCGCTTCGCCCTTGAACTGAGCGGCCGGGCGGCCATCGATAAGTTTGGTGCCGTCGGCGCGGGCCTTTTCAACGTCAGCGGTCGTTGCCAGAAGTTCCTTCTTCAACTCACCGGTGAAGGTCGCAGCTACCGGCTTCGCAGCTTCGGTCGAGAGTTCGCCGCCAGCCGCTTCCCATGCGCGTTCGCCGCCATCCAGGATCGATACGGCATCATGGCCGAGCACCTTGAACGTCCAGTAGATGCGCGTCGCAGCGCCGAACTCCGACGAGTCCGTACCCTGCGGAACGATGACGACATGGCTGTCATTGCTGACGCCGAAATTGCCGATCGTCTTGGTGATCTGGTCGACCGGCGGCAGCATGCCTGGAACGCCATTCACCTCGGCGCGCCAGCCGCCAGTCGTGTAAGGTGCATTCACCGCACCCGGCACATGCCCCTTGTCATAGGGGTTGCCTTCCTTGGTGGCGTCGCGAACGTCGAGCACCACAAGGCTCTTGTCGCCCAGCTTGGATTTCAGCCACGCCGCGTCCACCAAAGGCTGGTCGGTCAGGCGTTCGGCTTGCGCCCCGCCAACGAAAGCAAGACCGGCAGCGATTACTGCCGCGAAAAGAGAAAAGCGCATCGGATCACCTCGGAAAAAGATTTCAGAAAACGACATTCCCGATAGTTATAGGCCGGTTTGCGGAGCCAAACACGATAAATTGCCCTATTATTGGCCGCGATTAGGAAATCGATGCGCGCCAGAGGCGCAGGAATAGAATTTGAATCCGTTCATGGTTTCACGGCGACGAAGATGTCCTAAAACAATGAGCATGCCCTCACCGCAACAGGCCGGCAAACAGCAAGAACGCTTCGTTGAAAACGCGCGGAGGTTAGCCCGGCTTCACTACGTTACGTTCCAGATACATTCTCTCTGCAGCACTTGGCTCACCTAGCCCTGCCCGCGAATATCTGGCACCGTTTCATGACGCGATTCAGCAAGGGGGATATCGTGGCACGCAGCTTGCAAATTTGCTTGATCACATTGGCTACGCTGGCAGGCACAGCGCTCTCATTTCCGGCGCGCGCAGACATGTGCAACTATCATTTTCAGAACTTCAATAATGGCACCAAAGTTGCGAATTTGATGAAAGAGAGTTGGCCGGCCATTGAGGATGACACCCTTTGCAGCCCTGTTTTCATATTCATGATGGAAACGAACATCGAGATAAATGAGCGGATTCTTCGCAGCGCTGTTGTTGTCGAGTCTTGCAGCGACGAATTCAGGCCGGGGACATCAAGTGCCGAGATTCAATCGGAGATCGATGAACTTTCCGGCCTTCTGGAAAATGCGCGAGACCCCGATCGAATGGACCTGTGCAACGAAACCTTTCCTGCCGCAAAGACGAAATACGACGCGCACCTCGCCAAGCTTCAGAAGAAATGGAAACAGCTTCTGAAAACATACCCTACAGAATAGGATTTTCTCATTTTCAAAAACCGGAACGATCAGACCTTCGCCACGCGCTTTCCATAGTATGCCAGAAGGCGGCGCAACTTTGCCGGACGCACCGGCTTTCGCAAGATCATCAGGCCCATCTTCTGGATTTCGCTAATCGCGCTGACATCGCTTTCCCCGGTGATGACCACGCCCGGCACCGCCTCCTGAAAATCCAGCTGAATGCGCTGTATGGCCTCCACGCCATCGAACTCTCCGGGCAGTCGATAGTCCGCGATCACGATGTCTGGAACCCACGGCTGCAACTCAAGGAACGTCAGGACCTCGACGGAGTTTTGCAGAACGATCACGTTGCATTTCCACGACTGCAGCAGCAGCGAAGTGGCTTTCGCAACATCCTTGTCGTCTTCAATCAGCAGTATGTTGAGATTGGACAAATCGTGGAATCTGTCGACGTTTTCCGAAGATCCCTGGCCTTTCGCAGCCCAAAGGGCCGGCCTTACGCGCTTCGTCACGACACCGAAATTCGAGCCCTTTCCGATCAATGAGCGAACCTGGATTTTGTGATTCAGGCATTCGGACAAGCGCCGCACGATGGCCAACCCCAGGCCAATCCCCTTGCTCCTGTCGCGCTCCTCATTGCTGATCTGATAGAAGTCGTCGAAGATCGTTTCCTGCAAATGAACGGGAATACCCGGACCGGTATCGACCACCTGGATGCACACCTCCGATCCGTGGCGCCGGCAGCCGATCAGGATCTTGCCCTTCTCGGTATACCGGATCGCATTCGACACGAGGTTCCCCACGATGCGCTCCATCAAGGCCGGATCGCTATGCACGAACAGCGAAGACGGTACCGCTCGAAGGGAAAGCCCCTTGCGCGAAGCGACAGGCGCGAAAGATATCTCGACACGGTCCAGCAGATCCTGAACTGGAAACACTTCCAGCGTGGGGCGGATGGCGCCTGCTTCCAGTTGAGATACGTCGAGCAATGAATTCAGCAGGCGGCTCGCCGCAAACGACACTTCCTGAAGGTCGTCGATAATGCCGAGCATGTCCTTGTTCTGTGTTCTTTGCTGCAAGGCGGCAATATACATCTGCATGGCGTGAAGCGGTTGGCGCAGGTCATGGCTGGCCGCCGCCAGGAACTTCGTCTTGGCCAGGTCAGCGCGTTCAGCCGCCTCCTTGGCTTGAGTGAGGGCATTTCCCTGCAATCTCAGCGTCTGCTTCAGCTCCTTGAGGCTTCGCGCCACCATGCCCAGTTCGTCACTGCGCACCATCAGGTTTTTGTGTTCATTCTCATCGCCTGACATGTCCCCGGGCTTCAGCGGATTGAAGCTCCTGATGGAGTCGGTCAACGAGTGCAATGGGACGGCGATCTGGCGCTTCACGACAATGAAGAAGATGATCATGACGACGCAGACAGTGGCGATCGATGCCAGGATCGTCATGCGATAGGAGGCAATCTCAGCCCTCGACGCATAATCTGCCGAAGCAGCCTTCAGCCCCTGCAACTCGGACTCCAAACTGTCCAGAGAACCGAGCAAGACGTTTTCGCTGGCAGTTACGTCCTGAACAAGCTCCATTCCCATCAGGAACGAGCCGTCCTCGACATGGGTGAATATCTCGTTCACCCGATGTGTCGTGCGGATCTGGGCGTCCCGGATCCTTTTCAATTCGCGCAGCAGCTTCGGCGCAAATCCTTCCAGGATAGAGGCACGGCCGTCCGTCCCCGACATTGCTTCCCTGACCATGTCTTCTGAAGACGTGATCAGTTCATTGATCTTCGTGTTCGCAACCCGGTAGCTGGCCCGGGCATTGATATAGACTTCCTCCGATTCCTTGTCGTAGACGACCCGGTCGCCGGCAACCACAATGTCCTTGAAGTGCAACCTCTCGTCCTGCACCTGATGCCGGATCGACGTTGTCGCGGAAAGCAACGGGATATATGTATTCGCCATCTGGCGAATTTCATTCCCCATCAAATGTATCTGATAAATGGCAATCGCCGTAATCGTCGAATATGACAATATCTCGACAGCAATAACTATCAGGATCTTTTGACCGACCGATAGTTTGTTGAATATGTATTTTAGAAAAATCATCTGATCATTTCGCAGGCATCGCCGTTCACGATGCAGCCTTCACAATTTTTCCACCCGGCAGATGCAGGCCATCCGCCCTGCAGATGCCTCTGGCGGGATAAAGCAAATACGGCATCGGAGAGACCGTCTCTTTTCGTTCCCAAAGCATGTCCAGCTGACCATCGGAATTGAACTTCCCAATTCGCGGCGTTAGCCAGCTGTTCAAATTCAGTGGGTCTAGAAATACTTCGCCTTCTGGCGATTCCGATTTGCCTATGCCGAGGTTTCGGGATTCAGACAGGATCAGTTCCGGCGAAAGCTTGCTGTCGCCGTATTTCCGAACGATGCTTTCGACCGCCTTCTTGAAATACACCAAGGAAAGATACGTTTCTTCCATGTTGAAATGTGTCACCCCGCTCCCGCCGTACGGGCTGGAGAGAAATTCCGACACGAAGAGCCGGTTCGTCTCGTTCTGAAGGCTCTGGAAATAGGGGGCGCACAATATGTGGCCCTCGCCGTACGCTTCGCCGATTGTGCGGATTTCCATTTCGGAGGTCGTAAGCGACGCGATCGGCACGTCGCTCGAGGTCAATCCGGCACGCGCAAAGCCCTTGCGGAAAAATATGTCCGAGTCCGCGATCACCGTGGAAAATATCCAATCGGCCTTCTTTGCGATTATCTCGGCAATAATCGGTCCGGACAGGTCATGGCCAAGCGGTATATACTTTTCGCTAAGAAGCCTTCCACCAACCTTCTCAAGTTGATACCGGGCATTTCTATTGGATTCCCACGCCCAGATATAATTGGAACCTACGAAGAACGCGTTCTTGCCGTAGTTGTTCACCATGTACGAGACGAGATCGAGGGAATGCTGATTGGATATCGGTCCTGTACAGATTATATTTTGCCAGCATTCCCTGCCCTCGTAACAGGTCGGGTAATAGAGCAAGCCATTGTGCTTCGTGACCAGCGGCAGATCGCCCGGCGGCTGGCTGACGTGTAGCCTCCGAAGGTCGCCAGGACATTATCTTGCGTGAGAAGTCGCAGAATGCCGTTCCGGTACGCCTGCAGATCGGACCGTGCATCGACCACGACGGGCTCAATCTGGAACCCGGCAACGCCGCCGGCTCGGTTTGTCTTGTCTATCCAGAACAGGGCGACGTCATAAGACGGCTTTTCGATCAGGGCCAAGTGGCCGGTCAACGACCACAGAATGCCAATCTTGATCCGTGGGCCAGGCCCCATCCAAACGCTGCCTGCGCTCCCTTCGGCTACCGCGTGCCGAAGCACGTTGGGCGTAGCCAAATTCAGCGCTGCCGCTCCAGCCAACGAAAGGGCCTGCCGGCGATTCAGCATTGTCAGACGGATCCAATCTCTACCGACGATCTATATGTGCGAATTGCCTAGTGCCAAGTCTCGGTCAGCATCATACGAAATATGACAAAAGTCTAGTATCTAAAGAGACTAGGCCGAGGCAACCGGGACGCCGGCATCAACGCCTGCAACGGCGGATGTCCGTGCGGTCGGATGGTAATGCGCACAAACGAACGCAGCCCGATCCCTACCCCTCTTCTTGACCAGGCAGCGGCATAAGTCGCGCAATATCAATGTATCGCCGGGCGACAATCGGTAAGCGTCCTGTGCGCGGATACAATTGAATTCGCCCTCCAGGCAATACAGCACCACCACGCCGTTCTCTTCGACAATCAGTTCGATCTCCTGCTCAGCGAGAACGACGATACGTGCATCGACAGAAACGGAACTGCCACAGGGGTTATCTCGCACCACCTCCATGTTCTGCAACACGACCTTGCTGCGGCTGTCTGGAGAACTCCGCTTGACGAAAGTGGCGCCCCGGTTCTTTTCAGGGCGTCGCAATAACGAGGTAAGCGGCAGCCCGAGTGCGCCCGCAATGGCCTGCAAAGTCCCCATGGAAGGGGCAACGGTCCCGTTTTCGATCCGCGACAACATGCCAAGCGAAATGCCCGCCGCGTTGGCAAGGTCCAAACCATTGAGGTCGTGATACCGTCTCCATTCGCGCACTTCGCGACCGATTGCGATTTGCAACAGGGGCGGGCAAGGCGGATCGGGATGAGCGGCTGCTTCGTCTTTCCGCACCGCTGTCAGGTCTGCGGCAACGCGATCGCACTCATCCGGGTTCAGTTGATGCACGATCGCCTTTGTCATTGAACCCTCTTCAAGTAGATCCTGCTTCCTGGCTCTTCAGCTTCACGGCAATTTTCCGCTTGAACATGAATACTATTGGCCCCTCCTGCGTGAACGCGGG
>MKRZ01000186.1 GCA_001897075.1 Mesorhizobium sp. 61-13
CGTGGTATATAAGCTCCACCAATACAGTGGAGGCAGACATGGGCAGGCAGTCAAATCAGAATTATACTCGACTGACCGAGCCGCTTGTCCGCGACAATGGTGTCCTACGGCCCGCTTCTTGGGACGAGGCGCTTGATCGCGCGGCCGAAGGCTTCCTGCGCAATCGCGAGCTTCACGGCCCCGACGCGTTCGGTATGTTCTCGTGTTCCCGTGCGACCAACGAGATGAATTTCATTGCCCAGAAGTTCGCTCGGGCCGTGATCGGCACCAACAACATCGATTCCTGTAACCGAACTTGACACGCCCCCAGCGTCGCCGGTCTGGTGACGGTGTTTGGTGCAGGCGGTGGTACCTCGTCCTACAACGAGATTGAGGACGCGGATCTGATCATCTTCTGGGGCTCCAATGCCCGGGAAGCTCATCCGATTTTCTTCCATCATGCCCTGAAGGCGATCCACAAGGGCGCCAAGGTCTATGCGGTCGATCCGCGTCGGTCCAAGACGGCCGAGTGGGCTGACTCGTGGCTCGGTCTCGACGTCGGTACCGACGTGGCGTTGGCCTATGGTGTTGGTCGCGAAATCATCCACGCCGGATTGGTCAACGAGGAATTTGTCGCCAACGCCTCCACCGGGTTCGAAGACTACGTTGCTGCATGCGAACCGTGGACACTTGAGGTAACGTCGCGTGAGACGGGTGTGCCAGCGGAGCTGATCCGTGAACTTGCGCATGACTATGCCAAGGCGGAGCGCGCTCAGTTGTGCTGGACACTTGGCATCACCGAGCACCACAACGGCACCGACAATGTGCGGGCTCTGTGCAACCTCGCGCTGCTCACCGGCCAGATCGGTCGCTGGGGTGCGGGATTGGTTCCCGTGCGCGGCCAGAACAACGTCCAGGGCGGCGGCGACATGGGGGCGATCCCCAAGAACTTGCCAGGCTTCCAGAGCGTCGAGAACCGCGAGCACCGTGAAAAGTTCGAGCGCATGTGGGGCGTCACCATGCCTCCGAAGGGTGGTTTGACACTCTCGGAGATGATGGAGGCGATGGACGAGGGTCATCTCACCAGCGTCTACGTCATCGGTGAGAACCCGGTGCAGTCAGATGCCGACACCACGGCGGTGGCCAGACGGCTGCAAAATCTGGACCATCTCGTTGTGCAGGACATCTTCCTCACCAAAACCGCTTCGTTCGCCGACGTGGTGCTTCCATCCACCGCTGCATGGTGTGAGAGCGAGGGCACGTTCACCAATAGCGAACGCCGGGTGCAACTCGTGCGCAAGGCGTTGGAGCCGCCGGGAAGCGCGAAGGACGATGTCGAGATCATGCGCCTCATTGCAGAGCGCATGGGCTATGTCTGGCCGATACAGACAGCAGAGCAAATCTGGGACGAGTTGCGTGCGCTGTCGCCGGCGCACCATGGAATGTCCTATCGGGTACTCGAAGAGCGAGGCGGGGTGCAGTGGCCTTTCCCTGACGAGAACGGACCTGAGTCACCGTTCTTGCACGGCCGCCTCTGGGAGAAGGATCCCGAGAAGCGTGGACGTCTGGCGCCATTCGGTATCATTGAGCACCGGCTACCGGTGGACAAGCTGAATGACGAGTTCCCGCTGCGTCTGACAACCGGTCGTCGACTGACCGACTACAACACCGGCGTGCAGTCCGGCGGCTTCAACTCGCCGATCCGCTTCGGTGGCTGCGTGGATATTTCTCCGGAGGACATGGATCGGCTCGACCTCAATGAAGGCGAGGTTGTGCGGGTGAGTTCACGCCGCGGAACAGTGTTGGCACCTGCTCGTCTTGACCCGGGCCTGCGTCCTGGACTGCTCTTCATGGCCTGCAACTTCCCTGATGATGTGGATGTCAATTCGCTCACCATCGAAGCAAACGACCCGATCTCCAAGACCGCGGAGTTCAAGGCGACAGCGGTCAAGGTGGAGAAGACCAACGAGCCTATACCCGAAGAGGACGTCGTTGCCGAAACCACCGAACGCGAAGGCAGCGAACTTGCGGCCGCGAAATAGGAAGGATGAATTGTGGACTTGAAGTTCTCCAATGCCGAGCCGTTCGCTGAAGAACGCGACGCAATCGATCGGCGGCTTGGGGGACCCGGCGAGGGCGGCTGGCACGGTGGCGACCGCGACGAGCAGGACCACCGCCGCGCCCACACAGGTCACGCGGCACGGAGCCGGCGTCACCTCGTCATGGAAGCGCTGCACGCGGTGAACGACCGCGTCGGCTGGATCAGCCCCGGCGCGCTGAACTACATCGGAAAGCGGCTCAGTGTTTCGGCGGCCGACGTCTACAGTGTCGCGACCTTCTATGCGCTGTTTTCGACCAACATGCGGCCGAAGCGCGTCGTACACGTCTGCACCGACATTGCCTGTATGGCGCGCGGATCCAAGGATTTGTGCGCCAGCCTCGAGAAGCGGCTGGGTCCGGCCGGCGCTATGAATGGTTGGAAGCACAGCCCTTGTCTCGGCGTTTGTGAGCGCGCTCCGGCCGCGCTTGCAGTGGAAGCTGGTGACCCTCCTCACGAGCACCTGATCGGACCTGCTTCAGTCGAAGAGGTTGCGCTGGCACTGAGCGCCGGTCCCGCTGCCCTTGCAGCCGAGGCGCCTCCGATCATGGCCGTGCCGCAGGCCGGTCAAGAAGGCCTGATGCTGCTCAAGCGCGTAGGCCAGGTCGACCCGGAGAGCCTCGATGACTATCTCGCAACCGACGGCTACGCCGGATTGCGGCGAGCTTTCGAGATGGAGCCCGGAAAGGTCGTCAGCGAGGTCAAGGACTCTCGACTGATGGGCCGTGGCGGGGCGGCGTTCCCGGCCGGCATCAAATGGGAAAGTACCGCCAAACAGCCGGCGACGCCTCGCTATCTCGTTTGCAATGCGGACGAGAGTGAGCCCGGAACGTTCAAGGATCGGGCGATCCTCGAGGGCGATCCGTTCGCGTTGATCGAGTCGATGACCATCGCCGGCTACGCCATCGGCGCCGAGCGCGGTTACATCTATCTGCGTGGCGAATATCCTCGCGCCTTCCGGATGTTGAGCAACGCCATCGAAAGGGCTCGCGAACGCGGGTTCCTGGGTGCCAATATCCTGGATACCGGCTGGAGCTTCGAGTTGGAGATCCGACGCGGTGCCGGCGCCTATATCTGCGGTGAGGAGACCGCGATCTTCAATTCGATCGAGGGCTATCGCGGCGAACCGCGCTCCAAGCCGCCTTTCCCGTTCGAACAAGGTCTCTTCAACAAGCCGACAGTGGTCAACAACGTCGAGACCCTATGCAACGTGCCTCTGATCATGCAGATGGGTGCTGCGCAGTACACCAAAATCGGCACCGAGGGCTCTACCGGGCCAAAGCTTTTCTGTGTTTCAGGCAACCTTGTGCGCCCCGGCGTCTACGAAGTGCCGTTCGGCGCGACACTTGGTGACGTTCTCGAACTGGCCGGTGGAGTTCCAAAGGGTCGAACGCTTCAAGCTGTGCTGCTCGGCGGCGCGGCAGGCGTGTTCGTGCGCGCTGATGAACTCAACATACCGCTGACCTTCGAAGGTGTCCGCGCCAACAACGCCACTTTGGGCTCAGGCGTGATAATGGCCTTCGACGACACCGTTGACCTGTCCGGCATTTTGCTGCGTGTCGCGCGGTTTTTCCGCGACGAGTCCTGCGGTCAGTGCGTGCCCTGCCGGGTAGGTACGGTACGTCAGGAGGAGGCGTTGCTGCGCATCACGCACAACCGCCAAGATGCTGCGGCTAAGGGGCGCGACGTCCAATTGCTGCGCGATGTCGGCTTGGTGATGAAGGATTCCTCGATCTGCGGTCTCGGTCAGGCCGCCTGGAACGCCGTTGAGTCAGCCATCGACCGCCTCGGCCTGCTGGAGGAGAGCAGATGAATACGCACTACCGGCGTGCTACTGGTGCGCCCGTCCAGCAAGTCACGATCACCATCGACGGCGAGGAAGTGAGCGTCCCGGAGGGGAGCACCATCCTGACGGCCTGCAACGCGGCTGGGAAGGACACACCCACGCTTTGCTACGGCGATACGCTCACGCCCAAGAATGCTTGCCGCGTCTGCATGGTCGAACTGAAAGGCTCACGCGTCCTCGTGCCCTCCTGCTCCCGTAAGGTCCAGGCTGGGATGGAGGTCATGACCGATACCGATCGCGTGCGGCACAGCCGCCGCCTCGTGCTGGAATTGCTTGGCTCTTCCGTCGATCTGTCCACCACGCCGCATATTCCAGAGTGGATGGAGCGCTACGACGCCGATCCGGCACGCTACGGCGAACGGGCCGGCGTGAGCCTCAGTCGCGACGTCCACGAACCGGGCGAACACCACGCCGGAAACGGCAGTGTCGCGGCCACGATGGCCCAGCCTGACAAGATCGACAACGACCTTTATGTGCGCGAGTATGACAAGTGCATCCTATGCTACAAATGCGTGGATGCCTGCGGGTCCCAGTGGCAGAATAGCTACGCGATCCAGATCGCGGGGCGTGGTTTCGACTCTCAGATTTCCACCGAGTTCGCCGCTGAGTTGCCGGACTCCGCCTGCGTCTTCTGCGGCAACTGCGTGGAGGT
>MKRZ01000187.1:0-1089 GCA_001897075.1 Mesorhizobium sp. 61-13
CTATCCCGGCATTCCCCTCGCCGACCAGCTCGACCTCGTCGGCAGCCTCGGCGCGCAGTCCTACCGCGTCGACATCTCCCGGCTGGACGCGGCGGACAAGCTGGCGGAGCTCGTCGCCGCCGCCCGGGCGCGCGGCATCCGCATCCTGCCGGTCCTGACGCCCGACGTCGACCTTCAGGCGATGGGCGCGAGCGAGCTCTACGACAAGACCCGGGCGCTGGCAAAAGCGCTCGGCACGCGCTTCCGCGACGACATCCGCGTCTGGGAACTGGGCAATGAGCTGGAGAACTTCGCCATCATCCAGCCCTGCGAGAAGCGGGACGACGGCACGGTCTACCCCTGCGAATGGGGGCCGGCCGGCGGCGTCGGCGCGCTGGATTACTACGGGCCGCGCTGGGCGAAGGTCGCCGCCGTGCTGCGCGGCCTGTCCGACGGGATGACCGAGGCCGACCCGACCATCCGCAAGGCGATGGGCACGGCGGGCTGGGGCCATGTCGGCGCCTTCGAGCGCATGCGCGCCGACGGCATCCGCTGGGACATCTCCGTCTGGCACATGTATGGCGAGGACCCGGAATGGGCCTTCAAGCATCTTGCCGCCTATGGCCGGCCGATCTTTGTGACCGAGTTCAACCACCCGCTCGGCAGCCAGAAGGACGCCGGCGAGCAGGCGGAGGGTCTGGTGCGCTGGATGAAGCGGCTGCAGGAGCTTGCCGCCGGCTACCGCATCGAGGAGGCGCATGTCTACGAACTGCTCGACGAGACCTACTGGGCGCCGGATTTCGAGGCCTATATGGGGCTGGTGACGCTGGAGGGGAGCGCCGCGGCGGGATGGCGGATCGGCGAGCCGAAGCCGGCCTTCGCGGCCGTGCGCGGGCAGATCCTGGCGCCCGCGGCGAGCGCGCCGGCCTGCGACGTCGCCGGGACCGCCGCCATCGCCGACCCGGCCTTCCGCAAGGCGGCGCTCGGCTACTGCCTCGTGCTCGGCCGGACGGTGGACCGCGCCGAGGCCGACGGCTGGGTCCGCGCGCTGGAGGGCGGGACGGATGCGAGCGACATGGTGGCCGGCATGCTGGCCTCGGACGAGGTCCG
>MKRZ01000187.1:1146-5803 GCA_001897075.1 Mesorhizobium sp. 61-13
TCCGGCTGGGGCGCCCGGCCGACGGCGCCGGGCTCGACGGCTACGTGGCGCAGCTTCAGGCCGGCGCGGCGAGCCGCGAGACCATCGCCCGCGCCCTGATGCAGTCGAGCGAGTTCTCGGCAAGGGTCGGCGCCTGGTAGCCCCTCGCGGTCAGGCGGAGCGGCGGAAGCCTTCGCTGGCGGCAAGCAGGCCGCGCGTATAATCCTCGTTCACCCTGCGGGCGGCAAGGTCGGCGGCGGTCAGTTCCTCGACTGTGCGCCCGCCCTGCATCACCATCAGCCGGTCGCACATATGGGTGACGACGGCAAGGTCGTGGCTGACCATGACGAAGGTAAGGTTGCGGGCGGCGCGGATCTGCTCCAGCAGGTTCAGCACCTCGGCCTGCACGGAGGCGTCGAGCGCCGAGGTCGGCTCGTCGAGCAGCAGGATCGAGGGTTCGAGGATCAGCGCGCGGGCGATCGCCACGCGCTGGCGCTGGCCGCCGGAAAGCTGGTGCGAATAGCGGAAGCGGAAGCCGGAGCCGAGCCCCACCTCGTCCAGCGCCCGCACGATGCGGGCCTGCGTATCGGCAAAACCGTGGATGGCGAGCGGTTCCAGCAGCAGCCGGTCCACCGTCTGGCGCGGATGCAGCGAGCCGTAGGGGTCCTGGAAGACCATCTGGACCTTGCGGTAGAAGGCCTTGTCGCGCTTTTGGCCGAGCGGCTTGCCGTCCACCGTGATCGTGCCGGCGGAAACCGGCGCGAGGCCCGCGACGGCGCGCAGCAGCGTCGACTTGCCGGAGCCGGATTCGCCGACGAGCCCGTAGGATTCGCCCGGCGCGACCGAGAGGCTGACATCGTCGAGCGCCGTGAAGTCGTCATAGACGACGCCGAGGCCGTTGATGGCAAGGGCCGGCGTCATGTCCGCCACTCCGGTTTGCGGTCGAGCACCGGCAGCGGGTGCCGGTCGGCGCCGATCTGCGGCATGCAGTTGAGCAGGCCGCGCGTATAGGGATGCTGCGCCTCGGAGAGCCTTTCGGCCGGCAGCTCCTCGACGATGCGGCCGGCATACATGACGATGACGCGGTCGCAGAAGGAGGAGACGAGGCGCAGGTCGTGCGAGATGAAGATCAGCCCCATGCCGCGCTCGGCGACCAGCCGGTTGAGGATGTCGAGCACGTCGAGCTGCACCGTCACGTCCAGCGCCGAGGTCGGCTCGTCGGCGATCAGCAGTTCCGGGCCGGCGACAAGCATCATGGCGATCATCGCGCGCTGGCCCATGCCGCCGGAGACCTCGTGCGGATAGAGGCCGAAGACGCGCTCGGGATCGCGGATCTGCACGGCGGCGAGCATGTCGAGCGCGCGCTTTCTCGCCTCCGCCCGGCCGACCGGCTCGTGCGTGCGCAGCGTCTCGACGATCTGGCGGCCGATGGTCATGACCGGGTTCAGCGAATATTTCGGGTCCTGCAGGATCATGGCGATGCGCCTGCCGCGCAGGGCCCGCCGCTCGGCCTTCGACGCCTTGAGAAGGTCGATGCCGTTGAATTCGAGGCGCTTCGCCGCGATGACGCCGTGCTCGGCGGTCAGTCCCATGATGGCGCGGCCGGTCTGCGACTTGCCGGAGCCGCTCTCGCCGACGATGCCGAGCCGCTCGCGGCCGAGCGTGAAGGAAACGCCGCGCACGGCCTCCACGACGCCGGTGCGCGTCGGGAAGGAGACGCTGAGATCCTCGACGTTCAGAAGCGCGCTCACTGGCCGCTCCCCCTGGGGTCGAGCGCGTCGCGCAGGCCGTCGCCGAGCAGGTTGAAGCCGAGGCTGACGATGAGGATGGCAAAGCCGGGCATGGCGGCGACCCACCACTGGTCGAGGATGAAGCGGCGGCCGGAGGCGATCATCGCTCCCCATTCGGGCAGCGGCGGCTGCGCGCCGAGGCCGAGGAAGCCGAGGCCGGCGGCGGTGAGGATGATGCCCGCCATGTCGAGCGTCACGCGCACGATGAGCGAGGAGATGCAGAGCGGCATGATATGGCGCAGCACGATGCGCCAGGGCGAGGCGCCCATGAGCCGGACGGCGAGGATATAGTCCGAATTGCGCACCGTCAGCGTCTCGGCGCGCGCGATGCGCGCATAGGGCGGCCAGGAGGTGATGGCGATGGCGATGATGGCGTTGCCGATGCCGGGGCCGAGCGCGGCGACGAAGGCGAGCGCCAGCACGAGCTTGGGAAAGGCGAGGAAGATGTCGGTGATGCGCATCAGCACCGCATCCACCCAGCCGCCGGCATGGCCCGCGACGGGGCCGACCAGAAGGCCGAGCGGCGCGGCGATGGCCGCCACCAGCAGCACGACCTGGAGCGTGAGGCGCGAGCCGTAGATGAGGCGCGAGAGGATGTCGCGGCCCTGGTCGTCCGTGCCGAGCCAGTGGCCCGGCCCCGGCGTCATGAGGCGCGCCTTGGCGAGGTCGCCGACATAGGGCGAATGCGGCGCGATGAGCGGGGCGAAGATCGCGAGGAAGACGAGGCCGAGGATGATCACCAGGCCGAACACGGCGAGCCGGTTGGCGGTGAAGCGCCGCCAGGCGACATAGGCGCGGCCGAGCCTTGCCTGGAGGCGCGATTGCGGCCGGTCTGTCAGGAGCCATTCGCGGCGGGTCATGGCGGCGTCGCTCATCGGGTCCTCGTTCGTGGATCGAGCATGCGGTAGAGCACGTCGGACAGAAGGTTGATGGCGATGAAGACGGAACCGATGACGATGGTGCCGCCGAGCACCGCGTTCATGTCGGCGTTCTGCAGCGAATTGGTGATGTAGAGGCCGAGGCCCGGCCAGGCGAAGACGGTCTCCGTCAGCACCGAGCCTTCGAGAAGGCCGGCATAGGAGAGCGCGATGACCGTGACGAGCGGCACGGCCGCGTTGCGCAGCGCATGGCCCCAGATGATGCGGGTCTCCGACAGGCCCTTGGCCCGCGCCGCGACGATGTATTCCTGGCCGAGCTCGTTGAGCATGAAGGAGCGCGTCATGCGGCTGATATAGGCCATGGAGAAATAGCCGAGCAGCGAGGCCGGCAGCACGAGATGCGAGACGATGTCGCGGAAGGCGGCCCAGTCGCGGTTGAAGATCGCGTCGACAAGGAAGAAGCCGGTGACGGGCGTGAAGGTATATTCGAACACCACGTCCATGCGGCCCGGCCCCGAGGTCCAGCCGAGACGGGCATAGAAGACGAGGAGCGCGAGAAGCCCGAGCCAGAAGATCGGCACCGAATAGCCGATGAGGCCGACGATGCGCACCACCTGGTCGGCGATGCTGCCGCGCTTGACGGCGGCCAGCACGCCGAGCGGAATGCCGATGGCCGCCCCGATGATGGTGCCGACCGTGGCAAGCTCCATCGTCGCGGGGAAGACGCGGTGGATGTCCGTCATGACGGGGTTCGTGGTCAGCACCGAGGTGCCGAAATCGCCCTGCAGGACGCCCTTCATATAGAGCCAGAACTGCTGGTAATAGGGCAGGTCCAGCCCCATCTCCAGCCGCACCCGCTCGATGACGCGCGCCGGCGCGCGGTCGCCGACGATCGCCAGCACCGGATCGATCGGCACGACGCGGCCGATGAAGAAGGTGACGGCGAGCAGGCCGAGATAGGTGGTGGCGACGACCACGAGGAAGCCGGCGACCGATTTGAGCCTCGCATAGGCGCGCCGGTTGGCGCGCCTTGCCGGCGTTGCCGTTTCACTCATGCCCAAGGAACTGGCCCTTCCGGCGCATGGCCTGGATCACTCGCCCTTGGAGACGGGTGCGAGCGGGTTGGAATCGAAGCTCGGGCCGAGCGTGTAGCCCTTGACCTTGCCGCGAACGCCCGCCACCTCGATCTGCTGGAAGATCATCACGAAGGGGCTGGTGTCGAGCGCTTCCTGCTGGAGCTTCTTATACATCTCGGCGCGCTTGTCGGAATCGCGTTCCAGAAGGGCGGCCTTGGCCTGTTCGGTCAGTTCCGGGATGTCCCAGGCATTGCGCCAGGCGAGCGTCTTGACGGAGGCGTCGTCGCCGTTGTCCGGGTTCGAGGTGAAGGCTTCCGCGTTCGAGTTCGGATCCCAGTAGTCCATGCCCCACTGGCCGATATACATGTCGTGGTTGCGGGCGCGGTACTTGGTGAGCGTCTGCTTGCCGTCGCCGGGGATGATCTCCACCTTCACGCCGGCCTGGCCGGCGGTGTGCTGGAAGGATTCGGCGATGCCCGTCACGGGCTGCGTGTTGCGCACGTCGAAGGTGACGGAGAAGCCATCCTTCAGGCCCGCCTTTTCGAGCAGTTCCTTGGCCTTGGCGACGTCGAACGTGTAGGGGCTCGCATCGAGCGCGCCGAGCACGCCCTTGGCCTGGTAGGTCTGGCGGATCTCGCCGATGCCCTTGATGAGGGTCGCGCCGATGGCGTCGTAGTCGACGAGGTATTTCAGGGCCTCGCGGACCTCGGGCTTGGCCAGCGTCTCGTTCTTCTGGTTGAGGCTGATATAGTAGACCGTGCCCTTCGGCGCGCTGACGGTGGTGAAGTCCGCCTTGCCGGAAACGGCCTCGAGGTCGCCCGGCTCCAGGTTGCGCGCGACGTCCACGTCGCCGGCTTCCAGCATCAGGCGCTGCGTCGCGCTTTCCTTGACATGGCGGTAGATGACGCGGGCGAGCGCGGCCTTCTCGCCGTAA
>MKRZ01000187.1:5840-7280 GCA_001897075.1 Mesorhizobium sp. 61-13
CGTCTTCATCCAGGCATAGCCGAAATCGGTGTCGTACTTGTATTCGTCGTTCGGCGTGGTGGATTCGGCGTGCTCCATCACCAGCTTCTTGTCGAGCACGGCGCCGACGGTCGCGGTGAGGCAGTTCAGCACGAAGCTCGGCGCATAGGGCTTGTCGACGGTGAAGACGAAGGTGCCCTCGTCCACGGCCTTCGCCTTTTCCGCCACGTTGTCGCCGGTCAGGCCGAACTGGGTGAGGATGAAGGCGGGGCTCTTGTCGAGCTTGACGACGCGCTCGAAGGACCAGGCGACGTCCTCGGCGGTGATCGGGTTGCCGGAGGCGAACTTGATGCCCGGCTTGAGCTTGAACGTATAGGTCAGGCCGTCGTCCGAAACGGTCCAGCTCTCGGCGACGCCGCCCTTGACCTTGGTCGTGTCCGCGACGTCGAGGCGCACGAGCATGTCATAGGCGTTGCCGATGAACTCGGCCGGCGTCAGCTCGAAGGATTCGGCCGGGTCGAGCGTGATCGTGTCGTCGATGGCCCAGGCCTGGACGAGCGTGTCGGCGGGCGTCTCGGCGAAGGCGGGCGCCATGCCGCCCGACACGAGAAGCAGCGAGAAGGCCGCGCCGGCGAGCAGCGGGCGAATACGCATGTCGATCTTTTCCCTGTTCATTTCACGTTCCCCGTTTTCACGATTGTCCTTCAGCCCGGGCGCCGAGCGCGCGGAGGCCATTTTTCAAATACAATCATAATACTGGTGGCAAAAACAGCCCCCTTGGGCGCCAGTCCCGCTTTTCGTCCCTGCCGGCCGCCGCACCCGGTTGACGGGTGAATCGCCCCGTCAGGTCGCCGGGAGGTAGGGCATCACTTCCATCGCGCCGCGATAGATCATGTCGAGCGCGACATAGAGGATGATCGCAAGGCCGATATAGGCGATCCAGCGATGCTTGTTGAGCAGGCGGGCGATGAAGTTGGCGGCAATGCCCATCAGCGCGATCGAGAGCGCAAGGCCGACGATGAGGACGCTCGGATGCTCGCGCGCCGCGCCGGCGACGGCGAGAACGTTGTCGAGCGACATCGAGACGTCGGCGACGACGATCTGCGTGGCGGCCTGGAAGAAGGTCTTGCGCGGCGCGCCTTCGAGGGCCTGGCCTTCCTCGTCGCCGTGGCCGGCATGCAGCTCGCGCCACATCTTCCAGCACACCCAGAGCAGCAGCAGGCCGCCGGCCAGCAGCAGCCCGATGATGGCGAGGAGATGCACCGCGACGGTGGCGAAGGCGATGCGCAGCACGGTCGCGGCGAGGATGCCGACGAGGATCGCCTTCTTGCGCTGCGAGGCCTCGAGGCCAGCCGCGGCGAGGCCGATGACCACCGCATTGTCGCCCGCGAGCACCAGGTCGATCGCGATGACCTGCAAGAGCGCCGTCAGGCCGGCTGCCGTCAGAATTTCCATGCTGTC
>MKRZ01000187.1:7306-7735 GCA_001897075.1 Mesorhizobium sp. 61-13
CGATTCCGATCAGTACCCTTTCGGATTTGCGCTTTGCAAGCCCGCTCTGCTTTCCGCGAGCGCCAGCGCCCCGCTCCTGACGGCATCGGGCAGGGCGAGCGCTTGCCGGCGCGCCAGGTCGAAATAGACGGAGACGGCGAAAAGTTCGGCGCAGAGGGCGCCGTCCGCCCTGTCGGTCAGGACGTGCCGGGTGGAAAGCGACGTGCGCCCGGCCTTCACCACGGCGCTGCGGATCTCGAACAGGCTGCCGACCGGCAGCTCGCGGCGGAAGTCGATCTCGTAGCGGCGGTCGGCCCAGCCCTCCTGCCGTTCGGCGATCCAGGCCGCCGAATAGCCGGCGGTGGCCATGAGGTGCCAGAGCGACTGGTCGAAGGCGGCGATGTAGAACTGCACGTTCATGTGCCCCATCGCATCGCACTGCGCGGGATA
>MKRZ01000187.1:7905-8163 GCA_001897075.1 Mesorhizobium sp. 61-13
GATCGTGCAGGAGCGCGGCCTGACGGCGGCGGGCGACAAGCTCTCGCTCAAGCAGCCGACCGTCAGCAATGCGCTGAAGCGGCTGGAAACCCACATGGGCTGCCGCCTCGTGGAGCGCAACGCCTCGCATTTTTCCGTCACGCCGGCCGGCCAGCGGCTGTTCAGCGAATGCGTCGCGCTGTTCGAGATCGTTTCCGGCCTGCCGGAGCACATGGAGGAGCAGCCCGGCGACCTCACCGGCCATATCGAGATCGCGCT
>MKRZ01000188.1 GCA_001897075.1 Mesorhizobium sp. 61-13
ACTCGGAATAGCCGACGCCGTGACTGTCTTGGCGCGGTCCGGAGCCGAGGCTGATGCTGCCGCGACCTTGATCGCCAACGCGGTGAACCTTCCGGGCCACCCGGCCATCGCGCGCACCCCCGCCAGCAGCCTTGCACCCGACAGCGATCTTGGCGAGCGGCTGGTGACGACCGACGTCGGACACCTCACCGCGTTGGAAGTCGAGGCAGCGCTGTCCTGCGGCCTGACCAATGCCGAAGACTTTCGCCGCGGCGGCCTGATCGATGCGGCCGCCCTTTTCCTGGCCGGGCAAGTCCGCCTGTGCGGCGCGCCCACGCTCCTCCGTCCACACCATCACCCCAAGGAACTCGTTGATGCCTGAATTTCCCATCCGCAAGATTGCCGTGCTTACGGAAGAGATCTTCCACGAAGGCGGTCCCGCCGCCAAGGAGCCGCGCCGGCGGGCCGCGGCGCTGGCTGTGGTGCAGAACCCGTTTGCAGGGCGCTATGTCGAAGACCTCCGGCCGGCGATGGAAGATTTGAAGCCGCTCGGTCTGCTATTGACCGACAGGCTGATCGCGGCGCTGGACGGCGACATCAGGTCAATCGACGGCTACGGCAAGGGCGCTATCGTCGGCAGCGCCGGCGAAATCGAACATGGCGCGCTGTGGCATGTTCCGGGCGGCTACGCCATGCGCGCGCGGCTGGGCGAAGCCAAGGCCATCGTCCCGTCAGCCATGAAAGTCGGCGCGTTCGGTTCGCGTCTCGACATACCGCTTGGGCACATCAACGCCGCCTATGTGCGCAGCCATTTCGATGCGTTCGAGGTCGGCATTTCCGACGGGCCGCGACCGGATGAGATCCTGTTTTGCCTGGCGATGAGTTGCGGCGGGCGCATCCATGACCGGATGGGCGGACTTGCCGTCAAGGACATCAAGGTTTGGGACGGGCAGCGGTGAGCATGACCAACACAGGTCCGGTGCTGGTCGAGGCGGACGATCCCGTTCCCGACGACTACCACCTGCAGGAACAGATCGGCTTCATCCTGCGCAAGGCGAACCAGCGCCATCTTGCCATCTTTGCTGCGCGCATCGGCGACCTGACGCCGCCGCAATTTGCGGCGCTGGCGAAGCTGCACGAAGTGGGCGAGACATCGCAGAACCAACTCGGCACGCTGATTGCCATGGACGCGGCGACCGTTAAAGGCGTCATCGACCGGCTGAAAGCGCGTGGTCTCGTCGACTACGGCAAGCACGAGGCCGACAAGCGCCTTTTGATGGTCAAGCTGACCGCAGACGGCTTTGCCATGATCGAGCGGCTGATCCCGCTCGCCGCCCAGATCACGCAGGAGACACTTGCTCCCCTGACCGCGCGCGAGATCGGCACCTTGATGCGCCTGCTCGGCAAGATCGCCTAACGCGCGTAGACCAGTCCTTTGGGATCGATCTCGGTCTTGCGACCGGCAACCAGATCGGCAAGGAACCGCCCCGACCCGCAGGCCATGGTCCATCCGACATGGCCGTGGCCGGTGTCGAGATAGAGATTTTCATAGCGCGCCTTGCCGATCACCGGCACCGAATTCGGCATCATCGGCCGCAAGCCCGCCCAAAGCTCTGCCTTCTTCTCGTCGAAGGCGCCCGGAAATAGTTCGTGCGCGGTCTTGAACATCGGCACGAAGTCCTTCGGCTTGAAGGTACGGTCGAAGCCGGTGAACTCCGCCGTGCAGGAGAGCCGCAAGCGGTTGCCGAGGCGGGAATAGCCGACAAGCCTGTCCTCGTCCGCCCCGCCCATCGTCGGGCCCTTGGTTTCGTCTTCGAGCGGAATGGTCGCCGCATAACCCTTCACCGGATAGACCGGCAGGTCGACGCCATAACGGCGACCGAGAAGTCCGCTCTCCGGTCCCATGGCGATGACGACTGCGTCGGCGGTGAGCATGCCCGCCGACGTCTTCACCGCGCGCACCTTGCCGCCTTCTATGTCGAGGCCTTCGACGGTGGTGTTGAACTGGAATTTCACACCAAGCTTTTCGGTTGAATAGGCTGAAAGCTTGCCGACGAACTGGCGGGAGTCGCCGGTCTGGTCGATCGGCGAATAGATGCCGCCGGCGATCAGGTCCTTTGCGGCAGCAAGTCCGGGTTCAATCTCTGGCAGCCGGTCACGGCTGATGATCTCTATGGGCAGTCCGTTTTCGGCCAGGAAGCGATAGTTTCCGAGGCTTGCGTCGAGACTTTGCTGAGAGCGAAAGAAATAGAAGATGCCTTTCTTGCGCTCGTCATAGGAAATGCCCGTCTCCTGAGACAAAGCGTTGATGCAATCGCGCGAGTAGAGTGCGAGGCGCAGCTTCGGCAGCGTGTTCGCCCTGAGCCGCGCCGTCGTGCATTGGGTCAGGAAGCGCAGACTCCAGAGATACAGATAAGGGTCGCTGAAAAACCTGACCTTGATGCCAAGATCATGGTTGAACATGCCGCGCACGAAGGTCTTCAGGGCTGCGGGGGAAGTCCACGCCGTGGCATCGCCCGGCGAAACCAGACCGGCATTGCAATAGCTGGTGCCCATGGCGGCGGTCGGGTGACGCTCGACGACGGTAACGTCATGACCGTCACGGGCAAGATAGTAGGCAGCAGTCGTGCCGACGACGCCAGCACCCAAGACAAGTATTTTCATCGCAGCCCCTGTGCGCTGACGCCGGCCATCTCGCGCAGCGATTGGCCCTCTTAGCGCGTCCTTGCCCGTGTTTCGAGCGCCAATGGCGATATGGTGGATATGTCAGCCGCGCGAGGAATTCTTGCCGCTCAGGATGCGTTCCCACGCCAGCGCATCGTGGACGATGCCGTCGAGGTCGTCATGCTGCGGGGCCCAGCCGAGTTGCTGCCGGGCTGTATCGGAATTGGCAACCACGGCGGCTGCGTCTCCCACACGCCGCTCTCCCATGCGGATATCGAAGTCATGACCGAAGACGCGGCGGACGCTTTCGATGACCTGGAGTACCGAATAGCCGTGACCATATCCGCAATTGGCGACGAGGTTTTCGCCTCCAATCCTCAGCCGTTGCAGGGCCAGCCGGTGAGCGGCGACGAGGTCGCTGACATGGATGTAGTCGCGGATGCAGGTGCCGTCGGGCGTGGCGTAGTCGGTACCGAAAACCTGCATGAACGGCCGTTTGCCAAGCGCCGTCTCGCAGGCGACCTTGATCAGGTGCGTGGCGCCGGGCGTCGACTGGCCGGTGCGGCCCTTGGGATCGGCACCGGCGACGTTGAAGTAGCGCAAGGCCGTATAGTTGAGACCGTGGGCTGCGGCGGCATCGCGCAGCATCCATTCGCTCATCAGCTTGGAGAGGCCATAGGGCGATTCCGGCGCGAGGCGAGCGTCTTCCCTCACCGGCTCCATGCCGGCCCCGCCATAGACGGCGGCGGTTGACGAGAAGATGAAGTTCCCGACGCCGGCGCGCACAGCCGTTTCGATCAGCGCCCGCGTCTTGCAGGTGTTGTTCTCGTAATAGGCGAGCGGATCGGCAACCGATTCCGGCACGACGATCGACCCGGCGAAATGGATGATGGCGTCGACTTTATGTTCGCGGACAAGACCGCCGACGAGCTCCTTGTCGGCAATGTCGCCAACCACCAGACGGGCCTCGGGGGCCACCGCCCATTCGAAACCGGTCGAAAGGCGGTCAATGACCACGACCTGTTCGCCGGCATCCAGCAATTCCCAGACCATGTGGCTGCCGATATAGCCTGCGCCGCCTGTTACCAAGACTGCCATCTGACCCGTTCTTCCCGCTTTGTTGCGTGCCGGCCTCGATCCGCCGGCCACGATGGCGATAATCCGTTAAAAAGCCATAGTGAAAAAGCTGTCCGCGACCGGGAACGTTTTTGTTTCACCGCGATCCAACATTCGAGAAGCCTTAACTTTGACGGGCGTGGCATTATGACCGACCGCGTTCGATGGACGCCGCATTAGCCAGCAACTAATATTCCTCGCGAAAATCGGGATGCTGAAATGAACTATCAAAGGTTCTTCGAAGAAGCCATCGACCAGCTTCACGCCGAGCGCCGCTACCGGGTCTTTGCCGATCTCGAGCGCATGGTTGGCAAGTTCCCGCGCGCGTTGTGGCGGGCCGGCGGCCGTACCCAGGAAATCACCGTCTGGTGCTCGAACGACTATCTCGGCATGGGCCAGCATCCGGACGTGGTGCAAGCCTTCCAGGACGCCGGCGGCCGCATGGGTTCGGGCGCGGGCGGCACCCGCAACATCTCCGGCACCAGCAATCCTCTGGTCGAGCTTGAACGCGAACTTGCCGACCTGCACGGCAAGGAAGCAGGTCTGGTGTTCACGTCTGGCTTCGTTTCCAACGAGGCAGCGATTTCGACCATCGCGCGGCTTTTGCCGAACTGCCTGATCCTGTCGGACGAACTCAACCACGCGTCGATGATCGAAGGCGTGCGCCGCTCCGGCGCGGAAAAGAAGGTCTTCCGCCATAACGACGTGGCGCATCTGGAAAGCCTTTTGCAGGCCGCGGGCCGCGAACGCGCCAAGTTCATCGTGTTCGAAAGCGTCTATTCGATGGACGGCGACATCGCCCCGATCAAGGAGATCGTGGAGCTCGCCGAAAAATACAACGCCATGACCTATATCGACGAGGTCCACGCCGTCGGCATGTACGGACCGCGCGGCGGCGGGATCACCGAGCGCGAGGGCCTGGCCCACCGCATCGACGTCATCGAGGGTACGCTCGCAAAGGCGTTCGGCACGCTCGGCGGCTATATCACCGGCACCAGCGCCGTGATCGACGCCGTGCGCTCCTATGCGCCGGGCTTCATCTTCACCACCGCGCTGCCGCCGGCAATCGCCGCAGCCGCGACGACCTCGATCCGCCATTTGAAGAACTCGCAGGCCGAGCGTGATGCTCAGCAGCGCCAGGCCGCGCACACCAAGCACATATTGTCTGCCGCCGGCCTGCCGATCATGCCTTCGGTGACGCATATCGTGCCGATCCTCGTCGGCGACCCGGAACTGTGCAAGATGGCCAGCGACCGGCTGCTCGGCGTTCACGGCATCTATATCCAGCCGATCAACTATCCGACCGTGCCGCGCGGCACCGAGCGCCTGCGCATCACCCCGACGCCGTTCCACTCGGACCAGCTCATCATGGAACTGCAGACCGCGCTCATCGAGACATGGGACGCGCTCGGTATTCCCTACAGCACGTCCGGGCGACCGGCCGTCGCCGAGAGCGAACGTGTCGTGCCGCTACTGGTGCCGAAGTCCGGCGGCTGAGCCGCCGGCTCGCATCGTTTGCACACACTTGTTCATCGCCACGCCCGGCTAAAGCCGTCTGGCCATTGTCAAAGAACTGACCTCATCTGAGAGGTCGGGAGGACGGGCGGCCGTTCGGTCGCTCGTTTAGTAAGTTAGTGCGGCCTTGCGGCCGCCCGTCCGGTGGCTTCCCTCAACCAGTGCACCGGCCATGCCGCAGCCCCAGCCTTGAAGGCCGGCAACCGCGGGCAACACTGCGCCCGGTTCGAGGGCCGAACTTAGGGGTTCATCACCCAGCCGCCTACCGCAGACGACCAGCCCGGCACCGACGCCCTCTCCTGATACCCGGTGCGCACCAGGTCTCCCGCAAGGGCGATGGGGTGAGTATGGGAGAAGGTGCAGAGGGGTGGATAAGTGGGGTGGAAGATTTTTGCAGAAGTGAGCGGGAACAAGGGGTTGGGCTAATGTCAGCCTCTAACCGATCCACATTCTGAGATGCCTAAGCTCTGCCGCGATGTCACGGAATGGATCCCGGACATTCCTTTCTTGCTTCGCTCGAAAGCGAATTCCGGGATGACGAAGCGGACAGGTTGCACTCCCATTTCAGGTGACCAAGCGTAGGGATGCGCTCTATCGGCAACCATGACGGAGCGGAGAGGCGTCGCTTC
>MKRZ01000189.1 GCA_001897075.1 Mesorhizobium sp. 61-13
CAGGAAGAAGATGATGTCAGCCACTTCCGCCGTGGTGCCGAGACGGCGCAGCGGGATCGTCTCGACGATCTTTTCGGTGCCCGGCGACAGGATTGCGGTGTCGATTTCGCCCGGCGCGATGGCATTGACGCGGATGCCGTGCGGACCGAAATCATGCGCCATCTCGCGCGTCAGCGAACCGAGCGCGGCCTTGGAGGTGGCATAGGCGGTGCCGGCGAAGGGATGCACGCGGCTGCCGGCGATCGAGGTGACGTTGACGATCGAGCCCTTGGCCGTCGAAAGCTCCTTGAACAGGCCGCGCGCCAGCATGATCGGCGCAAAGAAGTTGACCTGGAAAACGTCGCGCCAGACATGCATCGGTGTGTCGATGGAGTTCATGCGGGTGCCGCCAGATATCTTCGGCGAGATGCCGGCATTGTTGACCAGCGCGTGCAACTGGCCGCCATGCGATTCAAGCCGGTGGCGAATTTCCGCAACGGCGACGCCGACATCTTCCTGGTCGGCAAGATCGACCTTGATGTGGTCTTCGGGTCCGGCCGGCCACGGACAATCCTCGGCAAACGCCTGCCGCGAGCAAGTGATGACGCGCCATCCTTCGCGCGAGAAGCGCTTGACGGTTGCGTGGCCGATGCCACGGCTGGCACCGGTCAAAACAATGGTCTTTCGTGCGTCCATATCGGCCATGCGTTGTTCTCCGGCGCACACATGTAGCCGAACCGGTCCGCGCTGGCGAGGGGGTGGCGGCGCTGCCCCAGCGGACAGGCGGGGCTGGCTTGGAAAGGTTTTTGGGAAAACTGCTGGCTCTTACAAAAGGGTTGACGGGGACCGCCGCCCCACATCTTCCTGTCTCCACCTCCTCCCCGAAAACGGGGAGAAGAACCAAAGATCAGCCGCCGGTCAAAAGGTCCAGGATCGAGCCGTTGCCCTTTTTCGTCGGGCCGCCGACATCGCCGGGCGGCACGGGGCGCTTGATCGAAGCGGTAGAGCCGTTGTCGCTCGGCATTGCAAGTTTGCCGCCATTGTCGGCCACCGGCACATTGCGGGCTGGCTTGTTGGCGGGGACCAGCGGAGCAGGATCTGCGCCGACATCGACGGACGGAACCTTGCGTATCGACCCACCGTCGACGATTGCGTCGGACGGCTTCGACTTCCATGTGCCGGGCAAAGGCGCGACCGGCACGCCTTCGTGAGCGGCGACCATGAACTCGTGCCACGCCTGCGCCGGAAGCGCGCCGCCGGTGACCTTCTTCATCGGGTGGCCGTCGTCGTTGCCGAACCAGACGCCGGTGGTGAGATTGGCGGTGTAGCCGACGAACCAGGCATCGCGCGAATTCTGGCTAGTGCCGGTCTTGCCGGCGGACGGCCAGGCAAACGCCGCCTTGCGCGCGGTGCCTATCTCGACAGTTCCGGTCATCATCGCATTCATCATGCCGACGATCTCCGGCTTGATGACGCGCGGCGCGCTGCCGCCGGAATTCTCGTAAAGCACCTTGCCCTTGGCGGAGGTGACGCGGCGGACGAAATGCACCGGCGGGCGGTAGCCGCCATTGGCGAACGGCACGTAGGCGGCGGTCAATTCAAGCGGCGTGACCTCGGAGGTGCCAAGCGAAATGGTGACGTTGTTCTGCAGGTCGGACTGGATGCCCATGCGCCGGGCAGCTTCGACTACCGCATCGGGGCCGACTTCCATGGTGAGTTGCGCCGCAACCGAGTTCAGCGACTTGGCAAGCGCCGTCGCCAGCGTGACCTTGCCGTAGTACTTGCCGCCGTAGTTTTCCGGCTTCCACTTGCCGATGCGGATCGGCGCGTCGTTGCGCACGCTGTCCGGCGTGCGGCCTGATTCCAGCGCGGCCATGTAGACGAACGGCTTGAAGGCGGAGCCCGGCTGGCGGCGCGCCTCGGACGCGCGGTCGAACTGGCTGGTCGAATAGTCGTAGCCGCCGACCATCGCCCTGACCGCACCGGAATTGTCGATGGAGACAAGCGCGCCCTGGCTGACGTCGAGCTTCTGGCCATTGGCGTCTATCAGCTGGCGGATCGACTTTTCGGCGATGCGCTGCAGATTGAGATCGATGGTGGTATCGACGATGATATCGCCCTCCACCTCTCCGATCAGGTCCGGCAACTCTTCCATGACCGTGTCGGCGACGTAGTTTTCCGAGCCGGTCCAATAAGAAGGCGAGCGGTTTGCCGGCGCGCTCATGGCATAGGTAAGTTCCTTTGCCGAAATCATGCCCTCGTCGCGCATGGCGGCCAGCACCAGTTGCGCCCGCTCTTCGGCCGCCTTGGGATCGCGCGCCGGCGACAGCCGTGACGGCGCCTTGAGCAAGCCAGCGAGAAGTGCCGCCTCCGGCAGCGACACGTCGCGCGCGCCTTTGCCGAAATAGCGGCGCGAAGCGGCCTCGACGCCATAGGCACCCGAACCGAAATAGACCCGGTTGAGATACATGGCGAGGATCTGGTCCTTGGTGTGCTTGTGCTCCAGCCAGAGCGCCAGAAGCACTTCCTGCACCTTGCGCTCCAGCGTGCGGTCGGGCTTGAGGAACAGGTTCTTGGCAAGCTGCTGGGTCAACGTCGAGCCGCCCTGCGAGAAGCGGCCGCTGAGAGCGTTGGTGACCATTGCGCGGGCAAGGCCGATCGGGTCGATGCCGAAATGCGAATAGAAACGGCGGTCCTCGATGGCGATGACCGCCTGCGGGATATAGGGCGACATGCCCTGCAAGCCCACCGCTTCGCCCCCGCTCATGCCGCGATTGGCGACGAGCTGGCCATCGACGGAGACGATCTTGATGTTGGGCGCACGTTCGGGGATGGACCAGGTGGTGGCCGACGGCATTTTGGCGCCGTAGTAAACGACCATGCCGGCGGCAGCGATGCCGCCCCAGATGGCAAGCACGAAGCACCAGTAGGCGAGCCGCGCGAACATGCCGAACAGCCCGCGCCGCGAGCGACGCCTGCTGGAACGCGATGATTTCGCCTTGGATGACTTGCGTTTTGCTGATGCCTTGCGGGTGGGCACGACGCGATCCTCCTCGCGCACCGAAAAGCCGAGTGAAGCGGCGCCGCGCGCCGGTTCGTCAAAGCTGGGCTCGATGCGTCTGTTGCTGCGGTTCGCCATGCCTCGATATTGCCCGTCCCCTGCCGATGGCGATCGAGGTGAAGGCTAGATGCGGCGATTTAAGGGCGCGTTAAAATCGTTAAAATTAAAACGAAACGTTTTCAAACGGTTGAGGATATTCGTCTCGACCGCTTGCAGCAGCGCGTCCGCCACAAAAAGATATTGCAAACAAGGATCGGTTTCCGTTGAGTAAGCTGTTTCCGGGGGGATGTATCAAAGCATGAAATATTGCGTTGCCTACCTTTTGATCAGCTTGGCAGCCTTGCTTCTCCTAAGCGTTCCATCGAACGCCGAAGGTTGGGAAAACCCACGCGAAGTCTACACCGGGTGGGACTGCGGAAACATGGAGTATGACAACGCCACTTACGATCTTTGCAAGCAGTGTTCGGCATCTGGCGGCACCTTCTACTGGAACGTTCCACCCGGAGTAACCATGCTGGATTCCAAGGCGACCCTGTATGAGGGGCGCTGCGATGAAGCCGACTCCGCTGACAGCAGCGATGACAACGGCAGCGACGATGCGACCGAGACAGAAACCGACAATGGCTCAAGTTCATCGGGAGGCACTTACGGAGACACGTGCGGCGACGGGCTCCTTCGATGCCCGGACGGCCAATGCTACGCTGTAGAGTCCGTCAATTCGTGCTGTGCCTGGGGTGGCGCATGCAGCCAGGGCAATATCTGCTGGTCGATGCCGACCGGAAGCCTGTGCTGCAAGCTCAGCGAGAAACCCACGAACGAGGGTTGTCAAGATCCCAATACGTCAAGGCGCGTGTTCCGGGAGCCGGGCTACAGCCAGAACCCGACCGAAACAGTGCGCTCGTCCCAAGGCGGAACAGCGCCTTCCAATCAAGCGGAGCAGCCCAAGAAACCGTCATCGCCTTATTTCAACCTGACGGTCTGCAACAAGTCGTCCGTACGGCTGTGGCTGGCAATGGGCTACAGGCTCAACAAGGGCGACCAGCTTTGGACGTTCGATGGCTGGTGGCGGTTCGATCCCGGCCAATGTCGATCCGGCTGGCGGTTCCTGAAAGGCTATACGTATTTTCACGGATATTCGAGCAGCGGCAAATGGGGCAACGATGCGAGATTCTGCGTTCGCTCCAAGAATTTCCACTACCTCAGGGACGGCAAGGGCAAATGCAGCGAGCGGTCCGAACTGTTCACCGAGCGGTTGGTGGAAAAGGATGAATACACCTACAGCTTCACCGACTGAGGCGCGAAATCAGGCTGCCGCGTGTACGTGCCGGCCCTTTCCGCCCGCCTTGGCGCGGTAAAGGGCAGCGTCTGCCGCGTGCAGCACAGCCATCGCCTCGGTCAGCGAGCCGTCGATGCAGGCGCTGCCGATGCTGGCGCCGATGGTGGCGGTCTCACCGTTCGGCAAGGTAAACGGGGCGGTCATGGTTTCGATCAGCCTTGCTGCGATGCGGGCGCAATCCTCGTCGCTGGCCTTCGGCAACAGGACCAGGA
>MKRZ01000190.1 GCA_001897075.1 Mesorhizobium sp. 61-13
AGCAAGCAGCGCGTCGAGTTCGCAATCGATGGTGAGGTAGAAATGCGGAATGGTCGATTTCGCTTCGACCAGCCGTCTCGCAATCGTCTTGCGCATGTTGTCGTGCGGGACAAGCTCGTAGGAGCCTTCCTCGAACAGCTTGAGAACGGCATCGTCCGACATCGGCTTGACCGCAGGCGCAGCCGATCCGGCAGACGGAGCAGCAGCGGCAGGCGCGGCAGCCTTTACGCCACCGCCAGCAATCGCAGCCTCGACATCTGCCTTCACCACGCGGCCATGCGGACCGGTGCCGGAAACGGAAGTGAGATCGACACCGGCATCCTTGGCAATGCGGCGGGCGAGCGGAGATGCGAACGTCCTCGCGTCTGCCGAAGAAGCGGCACCATTTGCAGCCGCGGGCTTGGCAGCCGGAGCAGGCGCAGCCTGACTGGCGGGAGCCGGAGCTTCGGCCTTTGCCTCTGCTTTCGGGGCCTCTGCCTTGGGCGCGGCACCACCGTCACCCTTGGCGGCAGCGGAAGCATCTTCGCCATCCGCAGCCAATACGGCGATCAGCGCGTTGACCTTGACGCCTTCCGTGCCGGCCGGCACGACGATCTTGGCAACCGTGCCTTCATCGACGGCTTCGACTTCCATCGTCGCCTTGTCGGTCTCGATTTCGGCGATCACATCGCCGGGAGAGACCTTGTCGCCTTCCTTGACCAGCCACTTGGCGAGATTGCCCTCTTCCATCGTGGGGGAAAGGGCGGGCATCGTGATGTTGATTGGCATATCGTCCTCCCGCCCGGCCTATCGATAGGTGACGGCTTTGACCGCCTCGACGACTTCGCCGACATTCGGCAAAGCCAGCTTTTCGAGATTGGCCGCGTAAGGCATCGGCACATCCTTGCCGGCAATGGTGATGACCGGCGCATCAAGGAAATCGAACGCCCGCTGGGACACCTGATTGGCGATATGGTCGCCGACCGAAGACTGCGGGAAGCCTTCTTCGACCACGACAAGCCGGTTGGTCTTCTTGACCGAAGCGATGATGGTGTCAAAATCGAGCGGACGGATGGTCCTTAGATCGATGATCTCGGCGTCGATGCCCATCTTGGCCAGTTCCGCCTCGGCCTTGACGGCATAGGTCATGCCGATTCCGAACGACACGATGGTGACGTCCTTGCCGACCTTGTGGATGCGCGCCTTGCCAATGGGCAGGACGAAATCATCCAGCTTCGGCACGTCGAAGGATTGGCCGTAGAGGATTTCGTTCTCAAGGAAGATCACCGGATTGGGATCGCGGATCGCGGCCTTGAGCAGACCCTTGGCGTCTGCGGCTGTGTAAGGCATCACCACCTTGAGGCCGGGGATGTGGCTGTACCAAGCTGCATAGCACTGCGAGTGCTGGGCGGCGACGCGGGCGGCAGCTCCATTCGGGCCACGGAAGACGATCGGCGCACCCATCTGGCCGCCAGACATATAAAGTGTCTTGGCAGCGGAATTGACGATCTGGTCAATGGCCTGCATGGCGAAGTTGAAGGTCATGAACTCGACAATCGGCTTCAGGCCGGACATTGCAGCGCCGACGCCGACGCCGGCAAAGCCATGCTCTGTAATCGGGGTGTCGACGACGCGACGGTCACCAAATTCCTGCAGCAGACCTTGCGTGATCTTGTAGGCGCCCTGGTATTCGGCGACTTCCTCGCCCATGACGAAGACGTCGGCATCGCGCCGCATTTCCTCGGCCATCGCATCGCGCAGCGCTTCACGCACGGTGGTGGACACCATCTCGGTGCCGGCGGGAATGTCGGGATCGGCGGCGATCTCGGCCTTCGGCGCAGCGGCAACTGGCTCCGCTGCCGACTTGGCCGGGGCAGCTTCAGCTGCGGCAGGCGCCTCGGCCTTGGCCGGAACGGATGGCTTGGCGGCGTCGGCAGCACTTTCGCCATCGGCCAGCAGGACAGCGATCGGCGTATTCACCTTGACGCCTTCGGTGCCCGCAGCGATCAGGATCTTGCCAAGCGTGCCTTCATCGACCGCTTCGACTTCCATCGTCGCCTTGTCGGTCTCGATTTCGGCGATGACGTCGCCGGCGACGATCTTGTCGCCCTCGTTCTTCAACCATTTCGACAGATTGCCCTCTTCCATCGTCGGCGAGAGCGCAGGCATGAGAATTTCGATCGGCATTTGCCCTCTCCCTTAAAGTACGATGTCGGTCCAGAGTTCGGACGCATCCGGCTCAGGATCGGTCTGGGCGAAATCGGCGGCGTCGGCAACGATGTCGCGGACCTCCTTGTCCACCGCCTTCAATTCATCCTCGGTGGCCCATTTCTTGGAAATCAGCCGCGCCTTCACCTGCTCGATCGGATCGTGCTCGGAGCGCATCTTCTGCACCTCCTCCTTCGAACGATACTTGGCAGGGTCGGACATGGAATGGCCGCGGTAGCGGTAGGTCTGCATCTCAAGAATGATCGGGCCATTGCCGCTGCGGCACCATTCGGTGGCCATGTCGGCGGCAGACTTCACAGCCCGCACGTCCATGCCGTCAACCTGCATGCCGGGGATCTTGAAGGACGCGCCGCGATGCGAGAAATCCGTTTCGGCTGACGAACGCGTCACCGACGTGCCCATGGCGTAGCGGTTGTTCTCGATGATGTAGATGACCGGCAGCTTCCACAGCGAGGCCATGTTGAAGCTTTCGTAGACCTGGCCCTGGTTGGAAGCACCGTCGCCGAAATAGGTCAGCGATACGTTCTTGTTGCCGCGATAGCGGTTGGCAAAGCCAAGGCCGGTGCCCAAGGAAACCTGTGCGCCAACGATGCCGTGACCACCGTAAAACTGCTTTTCCTTGGAGAACATATGCATGGAACCGCCCTTGCCCTTGGAGTAGCCTCCACGGCGGCCGGTCAGTTCGGCCATAACTCCGCGCGGCGACATGTCCATGGCCAGCATGTGGCCGTGATCGCGGTAGGCGGTGATCATCTGGTCGCCTTCGATCAGCGCCATCTTCATCCCGGTCACGACAGCTTCCTGGCCGATATAGAGATGGCAGAAGCCGCCGATGAAACCCATGCCGTAAAGCTGGCCCGCCTTTTCCTCGAAACGGCGGATGAGCAGCATGTGGCGATAAGCGGAAAGCTCGTCGTCCTTGTTGAACTCGGCAGGCTTCGGAGCGGTCAGTATGGACGATTTGGAATCGGAACGTGATTTGGCGGGCGCTTTTTTGGCGGCGGTGGCCATGCATGTCTCCCTAGTGGTGTCTCTTGCGGACAGGAAGGGAGTTTTTCCTCCCCCAACTGCCGGAAAAGCTAGCACGCAAAGGGGCATTTCGCCATGCGGAAAAATGCATGGCTGACATGCATCTAAACAGTTATATTCATTGAAATTTCCATTGATTAACCGACTTTCAGTTAATCAGCCTTCCGGGGCAACATGACGATAATCTCGTCCGGCTGCGACAGGTTGAGGGCCTTGCGGGCCAACTCATCCAGCATGTCCTTCTCCAGAGAGCCATCGTGCAGCAGGCGCACGCGCTTTTCAAGCTCGCCGCGCTCCAACTGGAGGGACGCAAGCTGCGCCTGCAGTTGCTCCTTGTGCTCCTGCAGCTTGTACTTGGAGTTGATGCCGAACTCGCCGTGATAGGCATGGAAACCGAAATAGGCGACAAAGGCCGTGCACAGCACCGGAATGATCAGGCGACCCTTGTTTGTCTGCTTGTGCTGGCGCGTCCACATAGGTCGAAATCCCCTTCGACCTCTTGTCGCCCGATTGTGCTTAATGGACGGTTACGGCGCGCCGCTTGAGGCACCATCACGAACGAAAAAGGGCGGGTCGCCCCGCCCTTTCCGAAATGCAATGTTGCCGGATCAGCCCTTGAGGATCGATTTGCCGGCGTAGCGCGCCTGCCTGCCCAGTTCTTCCTCGATGCGGATGAGTTGGTTGTACTTGGCGGTACGGTCGGAGCGGGCGAGCGAACCGGTCTTGATCTGGCCGCAGTTGGTGGCGACCGCGAGGTCGGCAATGGTGGAATCTTCCGTCTCGCCGGACCGATGGGACATCACCGCCGTATAGGCTGCCTTGTGCGCCGTCTCGACCGCGTCGAGCGTCTCCGACAGCGAGCCGATCTGGTTAACCTTGACGAGTATGGAGTTGGCAACGCCCATGCGGATGCCGTCACGCAGGCGGGCCGAGTTGGTGACGAACAGATCGTCGCCAACGAGCTGAACCTTCTTGCCGACGAGGTCGGTCAGGTACTTCCAGCCCTCCCAGTCATCCTCGGCCATGCCGTCCTCGATCGAGATGATCGGATAGTCTGCAGCGAGCTTGGCGAGGTACTTGGCCTGCGTCTTGGGATCGCGGGTCTTCTTTTCACCACCGTAGACGTAGTTGCCGTCCTTGAAGAATTCCGTCGAGGCGCAGTCGAGACCGAGTGCGATTTCCTCGCCCGGCTTGAAACCGGCCTTTTCGATCGACCCCATGACGAAATCGAGAGCAGCCTGCGCGCTCTTCAGGTTCGGGGCAAAACCACCCTCATCGCCGACATTGGTGTTGTGACCGGCTTCCTTGAGACCCTTCTTGAGGGTGTGGAACACTTCCGACCCCCAGCGCACCGCCTCGCGGATCGAAGAAGCGCCAACCGGCAGGATCATGAATTCTTGGAAATCGATCGGGTTGTCGGCATGGACGCCGCCATTGATGATGTTCATCATCGGCACCGGCAGGATATGCGAATGCGCACCGCCGACATAGCGGTAGAGCGGCAGGTCGGCAGCTTCGGCGGCAGCCTTGGCAACGGCCAGCGACACGCCCAGGATGGCGTTTGCGCCAAGACGGCTCTTGTTGGGCGTGCCGTCCAGGTCGATCATGGTCTGGTCGATGTAGATCTGGTCTTCGGCCTCGAGCCCGCCGATCGCCTCGAACAGTTCGCCATTGACCGCTTCGACGGCCCGCTCGACGCCTTTGCCGAGATAGCGGGAGCCGCCATCGCGAAGCTCGACGGCTTCATGCGCGCCGGTTGAGGCGCCTGAGGGAACGGCGGCACGGCCCATGGAGCCGTCTTCCAGCACGACGTCGACCTCGACGGTCGGATTGCCTCGGCTATCCAGGATTTCACGGCCCACGATGTCGATAATGGCGGTCATTGGAAATCCCCGTTCTAATCGTTGAAAACGTTGGGGCACGTCTTAGACAAAGTGAGGCAAAACGCAATCGCTTCCTGCTGCAAAAATCGCAACTGCGACGATTCACATTGCGAAAGATTTGGTCACCATAAGTCATCGGGTGACGGGAAGCCGCGGGCGGAATTCTAGTCTAAATTCCGATTCGCGCGGGGCGAAACATAAGGGAGTTTCGCCATGTCCGAGTTAAGCGGTATCGTGAGTTTGTTTCTGATTGCGGCTGCATTCCTGACTTCATGTACGGGCCAGCAGCCTTCGCAAGATACTCTCCCGCATGTCATCTTGCAGACAGCCCAATGACGATGGAAAGGCCCTCGTCACGAGGGCCTTTCCATGTCCGTAAAGCCCTTCCGGAGGGAATCCGGCACCAGCGACTGATGAGATTGTAACGCCGCCGGAAAGCAGGTGGATAAATCCTCAATCGGTGAGGATGAAGGTCACCTTCATGTTGACGCGGTAGGCAACGATGGCGCCGTCCTCGACAACGACTTTCTGCTCCTGGATCCACGCGCCTTCGACGTTCTTCAACGTCTTGGCGGCTCGGGCGATGCCCTTTTCTATGGCGTCCTGAAAGCCTTTTTTGGATGACGACGAAATTTCGGTTACACGGGCAACGGACATTTTGAACTCCCAGTCAAAGAGATCATTTGCCCGCGAAACCTACAACCGCCGCTTGTCATGAACAAGGCGCAGATCAGGCCTTGGCAACCTTGTCGAGTGCGATCAGGCGTTCGAGCAGTTCCGGCATATCCTTCAAGGGCACCATGTTGGGACCGTCCGACGAGGTCGAGTTGTCGGGGTCCTCATGCGTTTCGATGAAGACGCCGGCGACACCGACGGCAACGGCTGCGCGCGCCAGCGTCGCCACGAACCGGCGTTCACCGCCGGAAGTCGCGCCCTGCCCGCCGGGTTGCTGCACCGAATGCGTGGCGTCGAAAATGACAGGCGCGCCCATATCCGCCATGATCGGCAGCGCGCGCATATCGGAGACAAGCGTGTTGTAGCCGAAAGATGCGCCGCGCTCGGTGACCAGCACATTGGCGTTGCCGGAACCGGTGACCTTGCCGATGACATTCTTCATGTCCCACGGCGCCAGGAACTGGCCTTTCTTCACATTGATGATCTTGCCGGTGCCGGCGGCGGCGACCAGAAGATCGGTCTGGCGGCTGAGGAAGGCCGGGATCTGCAGCACATCGACATGCGGCGCGACGATTGCGCACTGTTCCTCGGTATGCACGTCGGTGAGGATCGGCAGGCCGAACTCCTTGCGCAGATCATCGAAGGCCGGCATCGCCGCATCGAGGCCGGCACCCCGCGTCGACGTCAAAGACGTGCGGTTGGCCTTGTCGTAGCTGGATTTGTAGACGAGCCCGATGCCAAGCTTGCCGGTCAACTCCTTGAGCGCACCGGCCATGTCGAAGGCGTGCTGGCGCGATTCGAACTGGCACGGACCAGCGATGAGAGCGAGAGGCGCGCGATTGTCGAAAGTGACATTGCCGACTTTGACCGACGCATTGGGCTTGCTCATGCCTGCTCCTCGAAAATGAAAGCCGCGCCCTGCCCCGGTGCTGGAGCGACGACGACGCGATTGGCGCCTATGTCGTGACCTATGCCGCGTTGCGCAAGAACCGCGCGCAGCTTTTCCACGTTGGATATGGAGAAGACCACGGCTGCGAAACGCAGTTCCGTTGCCTTGCCAGCCGGCAAGCCGAAACGGCGCTCGTAGTCCTGCGGCGTGACAATGCTTAGCTGGGCATTGGGAAGGGTCAACCCGCGGGCCTGCGATGTTGGGGCGGGTTCTACATCAGCAGCGGCGGCCACGATGGGAAGCTGTGCTGAAGGATTTGCGCTGATCGCGATGACCTCGGCGATTGCAACCGCACCATTTTCATGACGCTGGAGAGCCGACCGATCGACCTTCGGCGCGTTGACCCGCTCGCAGGCGAACAGGAAGGTATTGGAAACCTCCGGGACCGAGGCAAAGGCAAGGCGAAACGATGCAGTGTCGCTCTTGCCGGCGGCATCGACAAAGGGGCGGGAAAAGTCCAGACGCGCCCCGGCGGAGATGCCGGCTGCGGTGTAACGGCGATGATCGGCGTCTGCATCGGAAGTGCCGAACACGATAGCCGAAAAGCCTTCCTGGCCAAGGTTTTCCCGGTATTCACGGTCACGCGCCACAAAAACGTTGCCAGCGGCAACTGCCGTGTCGGCTGCCTTTGCATCGGCGACAGCGAGCGGCTCCACGAAAGTACCGTCGGCGAAATAGACGCAGCAGTTTTCCGTTCCGAAGGGATGGACGCCGCGCGGCGAGACGGTAAAGCCCAAGGCGGCCAACCGGGCGCGCGCAACGTCGAGATCGGCGGTTGGCAGGACAAGATGGTCAAGCGGATGGGTCATTCAGCGCGGTGTGCCCCATTCCCCGATTTCGTTCAAGGGTGAGTGTGAAGGCCTTCTGCATCGTTGTCACACTGCCGCATGGTCACGGAATGGATCCCGGACAGCATCGCCAGCGCTTCGCTCTGCTCGCTTCCGGGATGACGAAGCGGAGGAGTGGCGTTTCCTTGGCCGGAATGAAAAACCGGAGAAAATGCACTCCCGCTGGCGAGCAAAACAACGGTTGAGCGGAATTACGCCGCTGCCTGCACGACCTCGTTGTAGGCATCGAGATCGACATAGAAGACCCGGATGATCTCCTTTATGAGGTCGTCGTCGTCATAGCCTTGCGACTTCAGGATATTGATGGCGGTCATGATATCGAAGCGGTCGATCAGCCGCCGCTTCTGATAATCCTCCACGAAACGCTCCATCGGTTGTCCCCTGCCCGATTGCCCAACTCATTGAACAACACCCAGACTATTGGACCGATGCTAGGAACACTTGCTTGCGCGGAACTTGCTGATGCCAAAGGGCACCTGCTTTCCTGCCGATCTGCCTCACTACAACTGAAACGGAAATCGGCCGACTCACTGAGGCCAAGGCAAGGATAACATGCAACCGGGAACGCGCCACGGTTGCGCAGGAAATCGTAGAAGCTGCGAAGGCGGGGCCTGCAAGCTAACGTCGCGTGAGTGCGTGTGGCGTTGGAGAACTTGACCTCCCGCGGAGCCATCGCCCACAATCAGGGGGCTTATCGACAATGGCCATAAAGACACCCTCATGAACGAAGCCGCAGTTGCCGTGGTTGTCTTCCTTGCCCTGCTGCTGGCGGCGGTTGGCGCAATTCACATCTCAAATCGCATGCCGCATCACTACAGAAGTGACGACACGGCCAAGGTGATAGCCGGGGTCGCCAGCATTTTCGTAATGCTCACCTCGATTGCCTTCGGCCTGATGATCAATTCGGCAAAGAACACCTATGCCGCGATCGACAGCAACGTGCACGCCTTTGCGACTGACCTGATTATCCTCGACCGCATGTTGCGCGTCTATGGCATCGCCGGTACTGACGCACGCTCGCAGCTTGTAGCTTACATGAACGAAGCAATAGAACATCCAGCCCGCGCCGATCCGACAGATGACAAGCCGGATTCGGCCGGCGCGGCGCTCGATGCATTTGGCAACACGCTGGCGACCATCCAGCCTCCCGATAGATTTCATGAATCGCTTTTGCTCGACATACGCCAGCAATATCGCGGTCTGGTCGAGCGGCGCTGGACGATCATCGAGCAGTCGGAGGGCACAATACCGTCACCGCTCATCTGGATGCTGATCGGTTGGATGGTGCTGGTCTTCGGCAGCTTCGGTTATCGGGCACCAATGAACGCAATGGTGATCACGTCATTTGTCACTGCGGCATTCCTGATCGCGATGGCGTTCTACCTGGTTCTCGACATGGACGTGCCATTCCATGGGCCCATCCAGATTTCCGATGCACCGCTGCGGCGTGCATTGGCGGAAATGAAACTGTAGCCCTTTATCTGTTTCGTCCTCGTCGACGATTCAATCGCATGAGGCGGCCTTAGGAAAATTGTGGCATCAACCCATGGGCTCAGATTCCTCGTCGCCAATGCCAAAGGCTTGTCTTGCCCAAATGCGTTCACAGCCTAGTATCGTCAGGCACGGGTAAAATGATGAAGCGCATGAAATTGCTTGCTGCCGGCCTTGCGATGACGTTTGCCGTTCCAAGCGTTGCGTCGGCTGGCATCGCGGACGGCAAGCTGCCGGACGGCGCCTATCACTGCGAGGTCTACCTGCTCGGCCTGTTTCTGAACCTCGGCGACATCACCATCAAAGGCAATGTCTATAGCGGGCCTTCCTATGGCTGGCCGCAGCAGGCCTACAATTACGAAATGAATTCCAACGGCGAGATCGCATGGCTCGGACCGCTCGGCGGATTCACGGCAGGCGGCAACAGCGTATCTCTGACGCAGGCGACGGCGGACGATCCCGAAAACGCTTCGTTCGACATCGTCATGCGCCAGCCGGACGGCGCATTCACGGCTTCGACCTGCACGATAACGACCAAGCAGGACGAATAAAAAAACGCGGGGCAAACATTGCCCCGCGCAGAGACCAAGTCCGGGAGGACTATCAGATCGTCTTTGCCGCCATCTCCTTGGCGATGTAGTCGGCCTGCCGAATGGCGAGCGTGACGATGGTCAAGGTCGGGTTTTCCGCCCCGCCGGTAGTGAACTGGCTGCCATCGGACACGAACAGGTTTTTGATGTCGTGGGTCTGGCCGTGCTTGTTGACCACACCGTCGGAAGCCTTTTCGCTCATGCGGTTGGTGCCGAGATTGTGGGTCGAGGGGTAAGGCGGCGTCGGGAAGGTCCGCGTTGCGCCGACCGCGTCATAGATGGCCATGCCCTGCTTGAAGGCGTGGTTGCGCATGGCGTCGTCGTTTGCATGGTCGGTGAACCAGACATCGGGCGCGGGCATGCCGTATTTGTCCTTGAGCGTCGCGTGCAGCTTCACGCCATTTTGCTCCTGCGGCATGTCTTCGCCGACGATCCACATGCCGGCCATGTGGTCGTAGTGGTCGAGCGCGGTGGTAAAGCCGCGGCCCCAGCCGCCCGGATTGAGGAAGGCGGCCATGAACGGGATGCCAAGCGCCAGCGTTTCAAGCTCGTAGCCGCCGACGAAGCCGCGCGACGGATCGTGTTTGGCCTCGTCGCGGACGATGCCGGCCATGGTGGTGCCGCGATAGAAGTGAACCGGCTTGTCGAAGATGGCGTAGACCGAACCGGTGGTGTGGCGCATGTAGTTCTTGCCAACCTGGCCGGACGAGTTGGCCAGCCCGTCCGGGTACTTGGACGATGCCGAGTTGAGCAACAGGCGCGGGCTTTCGATGGAGTTGCCGGCAACGCAGACGATGCGGGCCTTCTGTTCCTGCAGTTTGCCATCCTTGTCGGCGTAGACGACGCCGGTGACCTTGCCGCTGTCGTCATGCTCGATCTTGACGACATGGCTGTTGGGCCGGACTTCCAGCTTGCCGGTTGCTTCGCCCTTGGGGATTTCGGTGTAGAGCGTGGACCACTTCGCGCCCCATTTGCAGCCCTGGAAGCAGAAGCCGGTCTGCTGGCAGCCCATGCGGCCGTCGCGGTCGGCGGAATTGATCGCCATGTTGCCGGTGTGGCATTCCTTGTAGCCGAGCTTGTCGGCCCCGGCCTTCAGGATTTTGAAGTTGTTGTTGCCGGGTAGCCCCTCGATGCCGTGGGTGCGGGTGACGCCCATCTTGTCTTCGGCCTTGTCATAGTAGGGCTCGAGTTCCGCCAGCGTGATCGGCCAGTCGAGCAGGTTAGCGCCCTCGACCTTGCCGTAGTGTGTGAGCGTCTTGAACTCATGCTCCTGGAAACGCAGCGATGCGCCGGCCCAGTGCGTGGTGGTGCCGCCGACCGCCTTGACGATCCAGGCCGGCAGGCCCGGAAAATCCTTGGCGACGCGCCAGCCGCCGGAAGCGGTGCGCGGATCGCCCCATGAAAGCTGGGCGAAGCTATCCCACTCGTCGTTGATGAAGTCTTCGTATTCGATGCGGCTGCCCGCTTCGAGGATGACGACGTCGATGCCCTTCTGGGCGAGTTCGTTGCCGAGCGTGCCGCCGCCGGCGCCCGAACCGATGATGACGACGACGCTGTCGTCCTTGAGATCATAAGGTGCTGCCATGGTGTCCTCCCATGAAATCCGGTGTGAAACTGTCGGGGGATGTGGCTAGAGCCACTCGATGTCGTCGAAGCCGCGGGCGATGTAGCCGCCCTTGGAGTACGACTCGCCCTCGTAGCCGAAGATCGGCCACACCTCTTTCTGGTTGTAGAGGCCGACGACCAGCCCGCCGCGGATGGCCTGGAAGAACGGCGTGTCCTCGACCTGCTTGAGGACGGCGACGCGCTCTTCTTCCCAACCGAGACCGCGATAGCCGCCGCTGCCGGCCTTGGCGTCGAGGTCAGCGATGCCTTTTTCGATGAGGTCCTTGTGGGCGGCGTCCTTGCCGGCCAGTTCGTCATGGCTCTTGACGGCGATGGCGTAATATTTGTCCGGGACCTGGTCGTGGGGATAGATGTCTCGGGCCATCTGGATCAGCGTGGCCATCGTTTCCGGCTTGAGCGCGGCTGTTTCGAGGCCCCAGGCATGTTCGGGACTGATGACGGCGCTGCCGGAAATCACGAGCAGCGCACCGACGCCGCCGCGCTTGAGAAGCTCGCGCCGCGAAAGCCCCGGCGCCTTTTCGTAGACGGTTACCATGTATTCCTCCCTTGCTTGCTATCGGCGCTCGATGAGCGCTGTTGCTGGCGCCGCATGGCAATGCGGCGAAACCTCCTATTTGAACCGGCCACCCCGCTGCAGAACCTCGATCTTGTAGCCGTCGGGATCCTCGATGAAGAAGAACCGGGCGATGCGAACGCCGTCGCGGTCGAACTCGACGATCTTCTTCGGGTTGAGGCCGAGCGCTCCTATGCGGTCATGCTCGCTGTCGAGGTCGGCGACCGAGACGGCGATGTGGCCGTAGCCGTCGCCAAGGACGTAGGGCTCCTCCCGCCCCTTGTTGACGGTGAGTTCGACCTCGAAGTCGGACTCGGCATTGCTGAGGTAGATGAGTGTGAAGGTTTCGAAGTCGAGGCGCTGTGCAACGCCAAGGCCGAATGCCTTGCCGTAGAAATCGACCGACCGGGCCTCGTCAAGCACCCGGATCATGCTGTGAATTGCCTTGGCCAATCTTCAAACCTCTTCAACGCCGCTTTTCATCAATGAATCCGATTATGAGACGACGCGCGCAAACGTGGTGGCAGCGGGTTACCACCAATCACGAATGTGAAAGTGCAATTGCCGTTTTGGGATTTTCGACCCACAATGCGCGGTGAGGGAGTGAGATTTGACCTGATGCGCAAATTGGGCCGCCCGGATTTGCCGCTGAGGCGGTGATCCGGCGGGACAGGAAATAAAGGGAGGTCATTCAATGTGCAGGGTTTTTGCCGAACAGGACCCGGAAGGCTATCGCCAGATCAACCGGTCCATCCGCATCGGCGGCCATTCGACCAGCATCCAGCTCGAATCGACGTTCTGGACGCTGCTCGACGAGATTGCCGACAGCCAGGGCCTGACGACGCCGAAATTCATTTCCAAGCTCTATGACGAAGCGATCGAACACAGGGGCGAGATACCGAATTTCGCCTCCATGCTGCGGACCACCTGCGCGCTCTATCTGCGCGGCAGCAGGCCGTTGATGGAAGAAGTGGCGGCGCTCAAGCAGGAAGCCGCCTGAGCGCGGCTTGCCTGATCGAATTACCCGTCAGCTTTCGAGAACTTCCTTGACGACGGTCGCGAGTTGCTTGAGCGAGAAGGGCTTGGGCAGGAAGCCGAACTGGGCTTCGGCCGGCAGGTTCTTGGCGAAGGCATCCTCGGCATAGCCGGACACGAAGATGAACTTGATGTCCGGCTGGCGCTTGCGCAGTTCGCCGAGCAAGGTCGGGCCATCCATTTCCGGCATCACCACGTCGGAGACGACGAGATCGATCTTGCCTTCGAGCGCATCGAATATTTCCAGCGCTTCGACACCGGACGTCGCCTCATGAACTGTATAGCCGCGTGAGGTGAGCGCGCGCACGCCGCCCATGCGCACCGCGTCCTCGTCCTCGACGAGAAGCACGGTCGCCGATCCGGACAGGTCATTGGAGTTTTCAGAAGCCTTGGCGACGACCGGCGGTGGTTCCGGCGCATCCGGCTTGGCGGCGGTGTCGCCCGCCGCCGGCTGTGGTGCGGCGACTGCCTCGGCAACGTAGCGCGGCAGGAAGATGAGGAAGGTGGTGCCCTTGCCCACTTCCGACTCGCAGAAAATGAAGCCGCCGGTCTGCTTGATGATGCCGTAAACCATCGAAAGGCCGAGGCCGGTACCCTTGCCGACTTCCTTGGTGGTGAAGAACGGCTCGAAGATCTTCTTCAGCACATCGGGCGCGATGCCGCTGCCCGAATCCTCGACTTCCACCAGCACGTAGTCGGCGGGGACAAGTTCGCGGAACGGATAAGTCTTCGACACGTCCGCAGGCACGTTGCGCGTGCGCACCGTGATATCGCCGCCCGTAGGCATGGCATCGCGCGCGTTGACGGCGAGGTTGACCACGACCTGCTCGAACTGGCCGATATCGACCTTCACCGGCCACAGGTCGCGGCCGTGATCGATCTTGAGCTTGATGTCGTTGCCGACAAGACGGGCGAGCAGCATCCTGAGATCGGCCAGCACGTCGGTCAGCGTCAGAACTTCCGGACGCAGCGTCTGCTTGCGCGAGAACGCCAGCAACTGCCGCACGAGCGAGGCGGCGCGGTTGGCGTTCTGCTTGATGTTCATGATGTCCGGGAAGGACGGGTCGGACGGACGGTGGTTGGTCAGCAACAGGTCCGAGGCCATGATGATGGCGGTGAGCACGTTGTTGAAGTCGTGCGCGATGCCGCCGGCGAGCTGGCCGACCGCCTGCATCTTCTGGCTCTGCGCCATCTGGCCTTCAAGCGCCTTCTGCTCGGTCGTATCGACGGCATAGACGATTGCCGATTCCTCCGCGCCGTCGCCGCCGGTGCCGTCGGCGACCGCGTTGACGTAGAATCGGATGTGCCGTTCTTCGTTGTTCGGCAAGACGGTGTCGATCGGCTCGATGTCCGCCTGCCGCTGGCGCGCCCGTTCAAGCGCTGCCGCGAAGGCTGCGCGGTCACGTTCGTGGATGACGGTATCGAGACGCACGCGGCGGTCGAGTGCATCGCGGTCGACGACGGAGGAGAACAGCGACAGGAACGGCGCATTGGTGCGCAGGATGCGACCGGTCTGGTCAACGCCGGCGATTGCCATCGGCGTCGAGTTGAAAAACCGGGTGAACCGAACTTCGGAAGCCCTGAGATCCGCGGACGAATCCTCTCCATGCGTGCGGTTGAGCACGATGGTGCGGGTTGGCCCCGGATGGCCATCGCGGCTGGCCGCGACACGGTGCATGAAGCGCACTGGCAGCGCCTCGCCGGTCATTGTCGTCAGATCCAGGTCGATAACCGCATTGCGCGTGGTGCCGGGATCGGGCCGGACCGAGCGGACCAGCGCCATGCCGTCGCCTGCGACGATATCCGGCAGCGCGAGCGCGCCCGGTGCGAAACTGGTGAGGTCAATGCCGAGCCACTCCGCGAGCGTGGCATTGATGTAGGTGATGCGGCCATCCTGATCGGCGGAAAAGAAACCGGCCGGCGCATGGTCGAGATGGTCGATGGCCTTTTGCAGATCGAGGAAGAAGCGTTCCTGCTCGGCCCGTTCCTTCGAGATGTCGGCCAGTTGCCAAGCATGCATCGGCTGGCGCTGCCCCGGGACGCTGAAGGAGCGCGCGCTGACGCGGTACCAATGCGCGCCCGGATCGGCACCGGGGCGGATTGCCTGACCGAGGCGGAACTCACCGTCGCCACGCTGCCCGTCCCGCAGTCCCGAAGCCAGGCGGAAAATGACCGAGGATGCCTCCGGTACGTCGGATAAAAGGCTTTCTACCGTCCTGATGTCGGCCGCAGCGGCGGCGCCCGTCATCTCGGCATAGGCGCGATTGGCGTAGATGATGCGCTTCTTGGCGTCGGTGACGATCAGGCCCTGCCCCATCGAATCGACAAAGGATTTTGAAAGTTCGTCGCCGGTCGAGCGCGGCGCAATCTGGATGAAACCGATGGCGGTGGCAAACAGGAAGCCGACGCCGATCATCGCCAGCACGCCAAGCATGCCGAGCAGGAAGGGATCGCCGAAACGCTCGCGGAACAGGCCGAAGATGATAGCCGCGCCAATCAGAACGACAATGAAGACAACCAGCCGCGTCACCGTGCCGGGGCGCGTGTTCTGGTCCACGATTGGCACCGGATAGAAATCTCCGCGCGCGTCCTTGGCCATTTGCCCCCTGCTTGTGATTCCCAGCCCGACCCGACCCGGACCGGTTGAATCACATTCTCCCTGCCCGGAAAAGGCCTTGCGGCCACTTGTCAGCGAAAAATGGCGCAGTTTCGCGGCATGACGCCTGCTCCGCCGGCTTTGGGCCGTTTACCACGTGCGAATGGTAACTTGCAGGCGCGCGCCGCGACGGTCTAGTGTCGCGGCGTTTCGAGTTGCCGTGCTTGGGGGTGCCGATGCTAGATTCTATCGATGGCGTTGCAGGGTCCGGCTATGGCGCGGCAATCCTGTGGACGCTGGCGGCACTGGTCGTGCTGGTCATCGTGCTGCTGATCGTCAAGATGATTCGCAGCCTGACGTTCGGGACGTTCGTGGCCGGCGGGCGCAACCGCAAGACGCGCCTGGCCGTGATGGATGCGACCGCCGTCGACAGCCATCGGCGTCTCGTGCTGGTGCGGCGCGACGACATCGAGCATCTGCTTTTGATCGGCGGGCCGACCGATGTCGTCGTCGAGCGCGACATCCGGCTGGCAGCTTCCCGCCGCGCGAACCTGACACCTGAGGCGGGCGCAGCGCACGCAACTGCCGCCGCCAGCAGCAGTGCCGGCAGCGCTGCGACACCCCATCCGGCGGCTCCGCAACCGGCAAGGCAAGGCGCTGCAAACGCGCAGCCGGCCACACGGACACCGGCGCCAGCAACAGCGGCAGTAAGGCCAGCAGCACCGGCAAGCCCTGCGCCGGCACCGAGACCGGCCACACCACGGCAGGAAGAGCCGCACAGATTGCCCGCAGCAGGAACCGAAGCGCTGGACCACGCACGGGCCGCCGAGCCTGCCACCACAACAGGCGAAGCGCGTTCCGCCGCGCAGGCAAGCGGGCGGGCGTCTCTCGATGACGAGATGACCAGGCTGCTCGGCGAACTGTCGAGCCTGAAACGGTAGACAGAAAAAGAAATGGCCGCGAACGCGGCCATTTCCAAAGATTTTCAGCCGATTATGGGCAATCAGTCGTCGCGATAGACCTTCTCGCGGCGCTCATGCCTTTCCTGGGCTTCGATCGACAAGGTTGCGATCGGACGGGCGTCGAGACGCTTGAGCGCGATCGGTTCACCCGTCTCTTCGCAATAGCCGTAAGTTCCTTCGTCGATGCGCTGAAGTGCTGAATCGATCTTGGAGATCAGCTTACGCTGCCGGTCGCGGGCACGAAGTTCGATTGCGCGATCGGTTTCTGAAGATGCCCGATCGGCAAGATCGGGATGATTGGCATTTTCTTGTTGTAGTATTTCCAGTGTCTCACGCGCTTCGCGCAGGATGTCATTTTTCCAAGTGACAAGCTTGTGCCGGAAGTATGATTTCTGCCGTTCGTTCATGAACGGCTCGTCTTCCGATGGTACGTAGTCGGCAGTAACGATTTGGTTCATTCGACTCACCCGACAGCCCCAAATTTGGGGCCTATATATTCGCCGTTCCGAGGCCGCACAAGTGCCTACCCCGAGCCGCTCACACAATCGTCAGTAGTAAGAGGCATCAACAGTTCGAGGCGCGGCATAAGACGCTTGTGCTCAATCAGGCTTTGGTCGTAGGCGCCAACAGCCGGATTCCATTGCTAAGAAGCCTGTCGATGGATATTCCTTCTACATTGAGGCTGAGCAGGAGCGCCGGTGGCCAAACTGTACCTTCTGAGGCACGCAAAAGCCGGCTGGGCGCTTCCCGGTGTCCGCGATTTCGACCGTCCCCTTGAAGCTTCCGGACTAGAGGATGCAGCCGCAACAGGCACCGCCATGCGCGCCTGCGGCTTCGTTCCCGACATCACGCTCTGCTCCAATGCGCTTCGGGCAAGGGAAACCCTGGAGGGGCTGGCCGCTCATGCCGACACCGGCCGGGTGGTGTTTCTCGATACGCTCTACACGGAGGACGCGGCGGGTTATCTCGACATCATCCGCGAACACGGCAGGCATGGCTCGGTGCTGGTGATCGGCCACAATCCGATGATGGAAGACCTGACCGCGGCCGTTTCCGGCAGCGGCGAAGACAGCGCCTGCGATATACTGAACTACGGCTTCCCGACTTCAGGGCTAGCAGTCGTGCGTTTTGAGGGAACCCTGGCCGAGGCCGAAACCGGCAAGGGCTATCTCGAGGCATTCCTGACGCCGTCCGATCTGTGAGGCATTAAAATGCGCCGCGGCAACGCCTATATCGGGTAGCCGGCACCTCGCAGGATATTCGATTGGCCACATCGCTGACCACATTCACCGACGAAGCACGCATTGCGCTCGATACCTTGTCGGGCCGCGCCGCAGGACTTTTCTCACCATCGGTCAGGCTCGGCGTGACAGGGTTGTCGCGTGCCGGAAAGACCGTATTCATCTCGGCGTTCGTCCACAACCTGCTGCATGGCGGCCGCCTGCCCCTTTTCGAGGCGCAGAAATCGGGCCGCATCGCCCGCGCCTACCTTGAAGAGCAGCCGGACGACGCCGTACCGCGCTTCCAGTACGAGGATCATATCGCGGCGCTGGTGAACGAACGCATCTGGCCGGACTCGACGCGGGCGATCTCAGAACTGCGGCTGACGATCGAATATGAATCGGCTTCGGGCTGGAACCGGCTTTTTTCAGCGGGAAAGCTGTCGGTCGATATCGTGGACTATCCCGGCGAATGGCTGCTCGACCTGCCCTTGCTCGGCAAGAGCTTTGACGATTTTTCGAAGGAAGCCTTCGAAATGGCGCTGCTGCCGGTGCGGCACGAGCTTTCCGCAGAGTGGCGGGCACTCAGCGAAGCCACCAACGCGGACGCCGACGCCGACGATCCGGCAGCACGACGGTTGGCCGAAGCCTTCGCCGCCTATCTGAAAGCCTGCAAGCTGGACGAGCGTGCGCTTTCCACGCTGCCGCCGGGCCGGTTCCTGATGCCGGGAGATATGGAGGGGTCGCCTGCCCTGACATTTGCGCCGCTGCCCAATCTCTCCGGCAAGCGCGCTCGCACCGGTTCGCTGCACGCGATGATGGAAAGGCGTTATGAAGCCTACAAGACCCACGTCATCAGGCCGTTCTTCCGCGAGCATATCGCAAGGCTCGATCGCCAGATCGTGCTGATCGACGCGATGCAGGCGCTGAATGCCGGTCCGGGCGCGATGCTGGACCTTGAGCGCGCTGTGACGGAAATTCTGGCCTGCTTTCGCCCCGGCCGCGGCAATTTCCTCACCGACCTGGTCTCCAAGCGCATCGACCGCATCCTGATCGCTGCCACCAAGGCCGATCACCTGCATCATGAAAGCCACGACCGCTTGCAGGCAATCGTACGGCGTCTGTCCGAACGCGCCATCGCACGGGCGAATTTTACCGGCGCGGACGTTGACGTGGTGGCGATGGCGGCGGTGCGCGCCACCCGCGAAGGCACAGTCAAGCAAGGGCGCGAAACGCTGCCGGTCATCCTCGGCACGCCGCTGGCCGGCGAAACGATTGGCGACCAGACTTTCGACGGCAAGACCGAAACAGCCATATTTCCCGGTGACTTGCCGGAGAGACCTGGCTCGGTGTTCGAAGCGGACAATGGTCACAGGCAGGACGATGCCGATCCGGCGATCCGGTTCGTGAGGTTTCGTCCGCCGAAGCTGGAGCAGACGGCCGAAGGCGTTACGCTGTCGCTGCCGCATATCAGGCTGGACCGCGCCCTGCAGTTCCTGATCGGAGACCGTCTGGCATGAACGCGCCCCGCAAGCCATCGGCCTTCCCCATTCACGCGGACGAACAGGCGCGCGCGGAGCCAGCCAAGGCGCAGCTTGCGACCGAGGCGAAGCCGGAACGGCGCAAGCCGCGCGCGGCAAACGTGGAACTCGCCGTCGCCATGCCGTCGCAGATCGACGTCTTCGACGAACCGGACCTCGTTGCAGCCGAGCCGCCGCCGGCGGTGGCTCCGCGCAAGCGCTCATTGCTTGGCCGCATCCTGTTCGGCGCACTCGGCATTCTGGTTTCGCTGGCGGTCGGACTGTGGGTGGATCAGCTGATCCGCGACCTTTTCGAACGCACGCAATGGCTTGGCTGGGTCGCGGCAGGGGCGGCAGCGGTTGGCGTGCTGGCCTTGCTGGTCATTTTGGGTCGCGAGTTCCTTGCCATCAGCCGCCTTGCCGAAGTGGAAAAGATGCAGAGCCGGGCGCTCGACGCCATCGCCCGCGACGATCCGAAAGCCGCGCGCGCCGTTGTCGAGGAATTGTCGGCTTTCGTCGCCGCCAAGCCGGAAACGGCGGCAGGCAGGCGCGCATTGGCCGATCTCAGCGGCGAGATCATCGACGGCGGCAATTTGGTGCGGCTGGCGGAAGCGGAAATTCTTGGGCCCCTCGACGCCCGCGCCAAGGTGATGATCCTCGATGCGGCCAAGCGCGTCTCGCTGGTGACGGCGGTAAGCCCGCGCGCGCTGGTCGATATCGCCTATGTCGTGTTCGAGGCTGGCCGCTTGATCCGGCGGCTTTCCGAACTTTACGGCGGCAGGCCGGGAACGCTGGGCTTCTTCAGGCTGGCTAGAAGCGTGCTGGCGCACCTTGCCATTACCGGCTCGATCGCCGTCGGCGACAGCTTCGTCCAGCAGATCGTCGGGCACGGACTTGCCGCGCGGCTGTCGGCCAAGCTTGGCGAAGGCGTGGTCAACGGCATGATGACGGCGCGCATCGGCATCGCTGCGATGGAAACCGCCCGCCCTTTGCCGTTCAACGCGTTGAAGCGGCCGGGTATGGGTGATTTCCTCTCGGCGCTGACGTCCTTTGCCACGAAGAATGCGAGCGGCAAGACAGGGTCAGGCAGCTAGCCCGTTCGATTTTGGCTGTTCGGCGGCGATTCTACCCCCTATCTTGGCTCGTCCGTCACGTCCCCTCGATGCCCCACAAGCTCTAACCGGATACGGAATTGCCCATGGCTGCAGAAGCATCCGCCAATGACCTGTTCTATGTAGTGGCGCTGCTGGGCGCGGGCGTCGTCGCCGTCCCGATCTTCAAGCGGATCGGCCTTGGATCGATTCTCGGCTACCTGACCGCCGGCCTCGTCATCGGTCCGTTCGGGCTCGGGATATTTTCCGAATCGGAGGCGATCCTGCACATCGCCGAACTTGGCGTGGTGATGTTCCTGTTCATCATCGGACTGGAAATGCAGCCATCGCGATTGTGGGGGATGCGGCGCGAGATTTTCGGGCTCGGCGCGCTGCAGGTTGGCGTCTGCGGCGTTTTGCTGACCGGTGTCGGGCTTCTGGGTGGTTTTTCGGTCGCACAGTCGTTTGTCGCGGGCGCTGGCTTCGTGCTGACCTCAACGGCCATCGTCATACAATTGCTGGAGGAGCGCGGCGAAATCGGCGTTCCCAAGGGCCAGCGCATGGTCTCGATCCTGCTACTGGAAGACCTGGCCATCGTTCCGCTGCTGGCGCTAGTGGCGTTTCTCGCGCCGGGCGGTGCCGAAACCACGCTGAGCGAACGCTTGAGCGAAATCGCCATCGGCGTCGGTGCGATCGTGGGCCTGATCCTTGCCGGGCGCTACCTGCTTAACCCGTTCTTCCGCATCCTTGCCGATGCGCGCGCCCGCGAGGTGATGACGGCGGCGGCCCTTCTGGTGGTGCTCGGATCGGCGCTGGTGATGCAGTCGAGCGGCCTGTCGATGGCGATGGGCGCTTTCCTGGCCGGTGTGCTTCTGTCGGAATCGACGTTCCGCCATCAACTCGAAGCCGACATCGAGCCGTTCCGCGGCGTACTGCTCGGCCTGTTCTTCCTTGCCGTCGGCATGGCGCTCGATCTGCGCGTGGTCGCCGCGAACTGGCAACTGGTCGCAATCTATGTCGTGGCCTACATGCTGGCCAAGGCGGTCGGCATCTACACGGTGGCGCGCTTCCTCAAGACAGGCCACAGGGAAGCGCTGGAGCGCGCGGTGGTGATGGCGCAGGGCGGCGAATTCGCCTTCGTACTCTATTCGTCTGCTGCCGCTGTGGGCATCATCGACGCGGAGGCCAACGCGGTCCTGACCGGCATCATCATCATCTCGATGGTGCTGACGCCGCTTGCCATCATCGGGCTCAAGTACCTGACGCCGCGCGACGAGCAATCGTTGGACGGGGTCGATGTGGCGGACGGGCTGACGGGATCGGTGCTGATCATAGGCTTTGGCCGGTTCGGCCAGATCGCCAGCCAACCGCTGCTTTTGCGCGGCGTGGACGTGTCGATCATCGACAATGACGTCGAAATGATCCAGGCCGCGGCCGATTTCGGCTTCAAGGTCTATTACGGCGACGGCACAAGGCTCGATATCCTGCATGCCGCAGGCCTCGGCCATGCGCGCGCCGTGCTGATCTGTGTCGACAAGGCCGAACCCGCGATCCGGATAGCGGAACTGGTCAAGGCCGAGTTTCCGCTGGTGACGGTGATGGCGCGTGCCTTCGACCGAGGCACGGCGCTGCAACTGATCCATGCCGGCGTCGACTACCAGATGCGCGAGACGTTCGAATCGGCGCTCGCATTTGGCGGCTCGACGCTGGAAGCCCTGGGCACCGACCCGCAGGACGTCGCCGACGTTATCGAGGATGTGCGCCAGCGCGACGCCGCTCGCCTGGAATTGCAGATTACGGGCGATATCCGCGACGGGCGCAACTTCATGAAGGGCAACATTGCAACGCCAGTTCCAGCACCGGTGACGCAGCCGCGCCGCACCGGCCAGGCGCTGAACGAGGAAACCGCCGGCGTACTCGGCAAGCAGGCCCCGGCCGACTGAGAACACGAGAGTTCAGGAGATGAAATGAGCCAGACCGACCAACGCGCGCTGACCGTAACCAAGTTCTGGCGCGATGCCGGAATGCAAGCCTGGTTCACCAAGGATGCCGGGTTCGACACGAAATTCAGGAATGAATTCCTCGACCTGCATTTCGTGGCGGCGAGGCGCGAACTGGACGCATGGGTCGATAGTGCCGAAGGTGCGCTGGCGCTGATGATCCTGCTCGACCAGTTTCCGCGCAACTGCTTTCGCGGCACAGGCCATATGTTCGCGACCGATCCGCTCGCCCGCTACTACGCCGCCAAGGCGATAGACCTCGGCCATGACATGGCGGTCGACGAGGAAATCCGGGTGTTCTTCTACTTGCCGCTGGAGCATTCGGAGAACCTCGAAGACCAGAAAAAGTCAGTCGAGCTGCACAAGGCAAACGCCCAGTCCTACCTTAAATACGCCATCGATCATCTTGAGATCATTGAGCGTTTTGGCCGGTTTCCGCACCGCAACCCGCAACTCGGACGCCAGACGACGCCGGATGAGAAGGCGTTTCTGGATGGCGGCGGCTTCGCCGGCTGAGTTTCAGGAAAGCCACCAGTCACGGCCGGACGGCAACCGCTCGATGCCGGCCGTATCCACCGTTGCGAGCCGTTCCGACACCGACTTGCCATCGACCGACAAATTGGGCGCGATCTCCGCCAGCGGCGCCAGCACGAAAGCGCGTTCCAGCATGCGCGGATGCGGCACTTCCAGACCGGTTTCCTGGATGACACGGTCACCGAAAACGAGGATGTCGATGTCGATCAGCCGCGGCCCCCAACGCTCCTCGCGCACACGCTTCAGCTTCTTTTCGGTGCCGAGGCACAGGTCCAGCAATTCATGCGGCGAAAGCGAGGTGGAAAGTTCGGCAGCCGCATTGAGGAAATCGGGCTGGTCGAGCTTGCCCCAGGGCGGCGTGCGGTAAAGCGAGGATACCGCAACAACGTCCGCGCCGTCGTCACCGGCCAGGAGCCGCAACGCCGATGCCATGGATTTACGCGGGTCGCCCAGATTGCCGCCCAGGCTGAGGAAGACCCGGTTATTGCGGCCAGACAACGCTCACCTCGACGTGATCGAGCACGCCGCGCACCGGGGCGTTGGGCTTGCGGATGGTGATTTCGGCCCGCTTGATCTGCGGAAAGCGCGCGACAAGCGCCTTGCCGACATCCAGCGCCAATGTCTCGATCAGGAAACGGCGGTCACCGGTGATGATTTCCTCGATCAACTGAAATGCGACGCCGTAGTCCACCGTTGCGTGGATGGAATCGGCTTCCAGCGGCTGGTTCGGATCGACGTCCAAAGTGGCATCGACATAGAAGCGCTGTCCAAGCGCCTCCTCCTCATCAAGCACACCGTGCCGGGCGAAAAAGGCACAATTTTTCATGCGGATGACATACATTTCAGTGCCCAGCCATTTCTGAATCTCGCGCCAGCATAGCATCGGCTACCGCCAGCGCATCCACATTGATTGCGACATCGTGTACGCGAAAAAGCTGCGCACCCTTCAGACGCAAGATGACACTTGTGGCCGCCGTTCCGGCAGCCCTGTCCGGAGCTTCACGGCCGGTAATTGAGCCGATGAAGCGCTTGCGCGACGTACCCGCCATCAGCGGGAAACCCAACTCGTGCAACTCTTCGAAACGAACGATGACATCCATGTTGGCTTCGGCTGTTTCCTTGGCAAACCCAAAACCGGGGTCAAGCACGATATGGTCGTCGCCAATGCCGGCCTGACGGGCGATTTCCAAGGACTTTTTCAGGAAAAAGAATTGGTCCTCGATCGGATCGTCCAGTTTCTGGCGCTCTCGGCCCGTATGCATGATGACAAGCCCTGCCCCGGTCTCCACCGCGACCCGCGCTATCCCCGCTTCCCGTTGCAGGCCCCAGACGTCATTGACGATATGAGCGCCGGCCGCGACCGCCAACCTCGCGGTTTCCTCGCGGTAGGTGTCGATGGAAATGAGCGTCTTACCCCATGCGGCCAACGCTTCGATGACAGGCAAGGCACGCGCCTGCTCTTCGGCTGCACTGATGGGTGCCGACTTCGGGCCGGTCGATTCGCCGCCGACATCGATGATGGCAGCACCCTCTTCGACCATGCGATGGGCTTGCCGTATCGCACTCTGCGTCGTATCGAACTGGCCACCGTCGGAAAAACTGTTCGGCGTGACATTGAGAATGCCCATCACGACAGCCTTGGCGCCAAGATCAAGGTGGCGCCCATGCGCCAACTGCCATCGTCTCATCATCGTTGTCGTTCAACCGATACCAGGCGAAATTGATTTCCGATGCGCTTTATGAACCCGTAAAGCAAGGCGAATGTAGAGAGAATGCCGTGAAAAAAACTTTCCTCTCATTTATACTTCTTGCATTGGGGGCATGTCCAGCCAGCGCGGCGACGGTTGCCAAGAGCTACAGCTATTTCACGGTTCGCGGCACGACCTACGACCAGATCGAGGACGAGCTGGCCAAGCGCGGGCCTCACGTGAGCAGCACCGGCAACAGGCACCCCGGCGCAACGCGCATGGCCTTCACCACCAAGATCGGCTACGCGCAGGACGGCTCGTATTGCCGCATCGCGTCGGCCACGACGACGGTGAAGGTCCAGGTCATCCTGCCGAAATGGCGGCCGCGCAGGAAAGCGGAGCCGGATGTGCGCCTGTTCTGGGACACGCTGTTTGCCGACATAAAGCGTCACGAGGAACAGCATGTCGATATCGCCAAGGCCAATGCACGCGAACTCGAGGCAAAGCTGAAGGCAGTGGGCAGGCAAAAGACCTGTGAGATCGCGCAAGCCAAGGCCAAGAGCGTGACCGAGGCGGCACTTGCCAGGCATGACAGGGCGCAAGCCCAGTTCGACCGCGTCGAGACCATCAACTTCGAAAGTCGTATCCTGAGGTTGCTGCGCTACCGGATCGAACAGCAGCAGGCGAAAAAATAGAAGCGCGCGCTTTTCAACCAATACGCGCGGCTCGACACCTGATGCATCGTTTGCTATCTCACGCGCCGCTGTTTCGAGAAACGCGAGCCGGTTGGTAGTCCGGCGATCCTGCTCTCAAGGATCCGAAGCCCGCCTGAAGGCGTGGTCCACAGCCAACTCAACCACGGCCTGTTCGGCCGGATTAAGCTGTTTTCAGCTTGGAATACGTCGCGCCTGTATTCAGGCCCGGCGGAAATCGAATTGAGTGGGTCAATGGATAAGCCGGGCAGTCAAAGCGCGTTTCATGAACCGCCTCTCAGCGAACGCGAGAAGAACGTGATCATTGCCGGCGTGCTCTTGTCGATGCTGTTGGCGGCACTCGACCAGACCATCGTGGCGCCGGCCATGCCGACGATGGCGGCGGCGCTCGGCAACGCCGAGTACCTGCCCTGGATCGTGACCGGCTACCTTTTGACCGCGACCGCGGTTTCGCCGCTCTACGGCAAGATTTCCGACGTCTATGGGCGTCGCCCGACCATTTTCGCGGCCGTTCTGATCTTCATCGCCGGATCGATAATCAGCGCGATGGCGCCGAACATGCTGGTGCTGGTTGCGGGCCGCGCCGTGCAGGGGTTGGGCGGCGGCGGTCTTTTCGCGATGACGCAGACCGTGATCGGCGACCTTGTGCCGCCGCTGGAGCGCGCGCGCTATTCGGCCTGGATTTCCGGCACCTGGGCGGTGGCAAGCATCGCCGGGCCGCTGCTTGGCGGCACCTTTGCCGAACACCTGCACTGGTCGCTGATTTTCTGGATCAACATCCCGCTCGGCCTGATAGCGATGGCGATCATCAACAATCCGCTGAAGAAGCTGCCGATTTCGGCCCGCCGCCACAGCATTGACGGCTGGGGCGCGCTGCTTTTGATCATTGCGACATCGCTGCTGCTGCTGGCGATGAACTGGGGCGGCAGCCGCTACGCATGGACCTCACCGCAAATCGCGGGGCTCATTGCCGGCTCGGCGGTGGTGTGGGCGCTGTTTGCGCTGCGGCTCTACAAGGCCGGCGAGCCGCTGATTTCGCTGGAAGTGCTGAGCAACCGGATCGTGTTGACGGCGACGACCGCGATGTTCCTGCTCCAGGCGGGCAGCATCGGGCTCGCGATCTACCTGCCGGTCTATCTGCAATCGGCGCTCGACCTGTCGCCCGGCGATGCCGGCATGGCGATGCTGGGCCTGCTGATGGGCACCGTTGCGGGCGCATCGCTGAGCGGACGGCTGGTACCGCGCTTTGCGCACTACAAGCGTATCGCACTGGTCGGCATAGTGTTCGCCATTGCCTGCCTCATCGTGATGGGGATCGTTGCCGACAGCGCTTCGTTGCTGGAGGTAGAGATTTTGACCGCCCTGATCGGCTTCGGCACCGGCACGATCTTCCCGATCTCGACCGTCTCCGTGCAGAACGCGGTGGACCGCGGCCATCTGGGCGTAGCCACCGGCGTGCTGACCTTCCTGCGCTCGCTGGGCGGGGCAATCGGGGTTGCTGCGCTTGGAGCCGTTGCGCTGGGCTATGACCTGCCGCTGGCCGGCGAAGGCGTCCATGTCGCGCATGGTGGAACGGAGGCATCGTTTGCGATCATCTTTTATGCGACCGCCGGGCTGATGGTGGCTGCGCTGGCCGTTCTCACGCTGATGCCCGAAAAGCCTTTGCGCGGTTACGACCGCCAAACAGCGCCGGTGGCTACCGAATAGCGCTCACTCCACGACGCCGAGCTTCCTTTGCAGGTTGGTCGAGGACGTCGTGTACTGGAAGACGATGCGCTCGCCGGGCGCAACGATGCGCTTGGCGGCCTGCGCCATCAGGGCAGCTTCGTGGAAGCCGGACAGGATGAGCTTCAGCTTGCCCGGATAGGTGTTGATGTCGCCGATGGCGAAAATGCCGGCAACCGAGGTCTCGAACTTCTCCGTGTCGACCGGGATCAGGTTCTCATGCAGGTTGAGGCCCCATTCGGCAATCGGGCCGAGCTTCATCGTCAGCCCGAAGAACGGCAGCATACGGGTGCATGGCACCTCGATGTCGCCATCGGCACCCTTGATGGTCGCGGTGGCCAGCTGACCGTCGGCACCGCTGAGCGCCGTCACCTGCCCGACCTGGAAATCGAGATGCTTCATCTCCTGCATGGCGTACATCTTGTTGACGCTGTCGGGCGAAGCCCGGAATTCAGGGCGGCGATGTACCAAAGTGACACGGTTGGCGATCGGCTGCAGGTTGAGCGTCCAGTCCAGCGCCGAGTCACCGCCGCCGACGATGACGAGGTCGTGGCCGCGGAATTCCTCCATGCGCCGTACGGAATAAAAGACACTCTGGTCCTCATAGGCTTCGATGCCCGGAATGGGCGGGCGCTTCGGCTGGAAAGAACCGCCGCCGGCGGCAATGACGACAACCTTAGCCTCGAGCGCTTCGCCTTCGTCGGTGGTCAGGCGGAAGGAACCGTCTTCCAGCCTCTCAAGGCTTGAAACCATGCGATTGAAGGTGAAGTCCGGCTTGAACGGCGCGGCCTGCTCCATGAGCTTGTCGACAAGGCCCTGCGCGGAGATCTTCGGCCAGCCCGGAATGTCGTAGATCGGCTTTTCCGGATAAAGCTCGGCGCACTGGCCGCCCGGCCGGTCGAGAATGTCGATCAGGTGACATTTAAGGTCGAGCAGGCCAAGCTCGAACACGGCGAACAGGCCAACCGGCCCCGCCCCCACGATGATGACATCGGTTTTGGTTAGACTGGCCATGGCAAATGTCCCGATCTGCAAAGACCGGGCAACAGTGCATTACCGGCGGCGCGCTGCCAAGCGCCAGCCGGTCAAAGGATCAACGAGTGATTAGGTCAGGTGGTTTGGGCTCAGCCCTGGCGCTCGGGCACATTGACGACAAGGCCGTCAAGTTCGTCGCGCACCTTGATCTGGCAGGAGAGCCGCGAGTTGGGCTTAACCTCGTAGGCGAAGTCCAGCATGTCCTCTTCCATCGCCTCGGGCTCGCCGACAGTACCGGTCCATGCTTCATCGACATAGACGTGGCAGGTGGCGCAGGCGCAGGCGCCGCCGCATTCGGCCTCGATGCCGGGAACCGCGTTTCGGATGGCATTTTCCATGACGGTAGAGCCGTTCTCGGCATCGACATCGAAATGGGTGCCGTCAAAGGCAATGAAAGTCAGCTTGGTCATTTTTACTTTGTCATATGAGGGAGTACCCCCGCCGAGATAATCACTCCGCCCGACAAGTCAACTGTGGCGCGAAACCGGCGTGTCATGGCGTTTTTTGAAAACTGATGCCGACGCAATCAAAGATCGACCGTGGCGACAAAGGCGCGTACGTCTTCGACGAGGCCTCCGAGGCGCTCAATGTGACCGGCTTCGCCAGGGCTGCGCTCGATGGCATCGGCACATTCGGCAACGGCGAAGGCGCCGACACCACGCGCCGCACCCTTCAACCCATGCGCCAGAAGAGCGCGCTGGCGAGGCTCGGCTCCCGCGATCTGGTCGCGAACCGACAGCGATTGTGCGACGAACATGGCCAGTACTTCGCGGCCAAGCGCGCTGTCGCCCATCGTCTGGCGCTGAAGATGATCGAGGTCGATCGGCGCTTGCTGAAGTTGTTCACAGGCCTGCCCGTCCAATCCGGACGCCCCTGCCCGTTTACCTTTATCCATTGGCCGTCAATCCCCCAAGCACACACAACCCTTTACGGATAGCGGCAGAACGTGGCAAAATCCAATGGATATCGCGTTCTGGACGCTCGTCAGGCTGCCTCAAAAAAATTCGCCGCGAGCCGCAAAACTCACGCGTGCGTTAACCTTATATTTAAAGTTTTACGTATCGCGCCGAATGCATGTTTTCTTTACCCCCCTGTGTCATTACGATACGCGGGGTCCGTATTCAGCCTCGTATGCAGGGCGTGAAAAACCAAAATAAGACGCTCCGCAGCAACTAGTACAGGGTAGCGAAGGCATGGCGAAGAAAACCACCACGGCGAAGTCCCTCGACAAGGAAGTTGCCAAGGAACTCGAAGCGGCTCTCGATATCGATCTCAGCGCCGTTGACCAAGGTGACCTCGATATCGAGGCTTCCATGGAAGATCTCGAGGCCCAGATTGCCGAGGCCGCTGACGAATTGGCGCGCGCCAGCAAGCCTGAAAAGGTGGAGCCGGTAAAGTCGAAGGCAAAGCCTGCCCCGGCCCCCACGCCTGCGCCAGCAGCCGAAATGCCCGCGCCGAAGCCAGCCGACCTGCGCCCGGTCGAACCGCGCCCCACCATGCAACCCAATGGTTTCGCGCCCGCCAACGACGACCGCCAGAAAGACTACAAGTCGCTTCAGCACAACCTGAACCGCCGCGCCTCAAACGGCATCTACTGGGTCGTCGCCTTTATTTCGCTGGCCTGGGTTGCCGGTGCCGCGGCGCTGGCGAACATCCTTTTCGGCTCGGCCGTCTGGCAGATCCGCACCGTCGAACAGTTCCTTGCTCGGCCTCAATTGATCGGACTTCTGGTCGCGACCGTGTTGCCGGTGATCCTGTTCTGGGCCTTCGCCGCAATGATCCGGCGCGCGCAGGATATGCGCATTGCCGCCCAGTCGATGACCGAAATGGCCTTCCGTTTGGCCGAGCCCGAAAACATGGCGCAGGATCGCGTCATGATGATCGGACAGGCCGTGCGCCGCGAAGTCGCGGCCATGGGCGAAGGCATCGAACGCACCCTTGCCCGCGCAGTCGAACTGGAAACGCTGGTTCACAGCGAGGTCAACCAGATCGAGCGCTCCTATTCGGAGAACGAGGCCCGCATCCGCTCGCTGGTGGATGGACTGGGTACCGAGCGTGAAGCTGTCGTCAGCCACGCCGAGCGCGTCCGCGCTTCGATTACGGGCGCACATGAGACGCTGCGCGAAGAAATCAGCTCAGCCGGCGACCTGATCCGCGAAAGCATACTTGGCGCATCGACCAAGATGTCGATGACGATCACCGAATCCGGCGATTCACTGATCGACCGCATCAACGAAAGCTCGCTGTCGATCTTCGACACGGTGGAAACGCGCCTCGACACCATCACCGACCGGTTGTCGACGTCCGGCGAAGCCTTCGCCAGCCTGCTCGACACACGCATTGCCAAGCTGACGGACAGCACCGACGGACTGACGCGTTCGCTGACCGAACTGCTCGACGACCGCACCGCCGGCATGGTTTCGCTTCTGGGTGGCGCTGCGCGCACCTTGAGTTCCGAATTTGAAGCATCGCTTTCGGGCATCGAGCGCACGCTTGCCGAGCGCGGCCAGGAATTGATCAGCGAGTTCCAGACCCGCGCCGAGGCGCTGGATACCGGCACGCAGAAGCTCAATGCCGCCTTGGAAGCCCGCGCACGCCAGATCAACGAAACACTGGTCGATCGCACCCGCGAGATTGCCAACGCCTTTACCGACGGCAGGGACTCCCTGATCGCCCTTATCGACCAGGGCAAGACCCAGATCGGCGCGGACATGGCCGACGTCATATCTTCCACCTCGACCATGCTCGAAGCCCGCGCCGGCGATTTCGCAGGCCGCATGGAGGCGGCTCGCCATTCCGTGTCGCGTGCCTTCGATGCAGATATCCAGCGACTTGCCGAAGCGCGCTCGGGCATCGAGCAGGCTGTCGAACAGCACAGCCTGAAGCTGGCGGAAGGCCGCGACCAGATGGCGGCGGCCATGCAGGAAGACCTTGCCCGCTTCGCCGAAGGCCGCGCCGAAATCGACGCTGCCGTGTCCAACCAGATGCAGAAGCTGGCCGACGGCCGCAGCATGATCTCGCGGGCGCTGGAAGAAGATCTGCGCAAGGTCAACGAGTCGCGCGCAGCCATCGACACCTCGCTGGGCAACCATCTCGAGCGGCTGGAAGACGGCCGCAGGAAGCTTACCGAAGCGCTTAACGAGGACTCCGGAAGATTGGCGGAAGCCCGTGTAACCATTGACGAAATGGTTGCTGGTCATGTCGGCAAACTGGTCGAGGGCCGCAAGATATTGGCGCGTTCGCTCGAAGCCGACCTCAACAAGCTTGCCGATACCCGCTCAAGCATAGACGGGATGGTGGCGGGCCAGGTCGAGAAGATCGCCGAGGGCCGGGCCTTGCTTGCCCAGGCGCTGGATGCCGACCTCACCAACATCAGCAAGCTCATCCACGATCATTCCGGCAAGCTCGCGGACGACCGCAACCTGCTTGCCCAGACGCTCGAGGCGGACCTTGCCAAGCTGGCCGAAAGCCGCTCCAGCATCGACGGTCTTGTTGCAGGACAGGTCGAGAAGCTCTCGGAAGGCCGCGACCTGCTGCGGCGCGCACTGGAAAGGGACCTCAACACGATCAAGGGCGTCATTTCCGAGCAAGCGCAGCAACTGGGCGAAGATCGCCAGCAATTCGCACGCGCCCTGGAAGACGATCTTCGGAACGTCAACGGCCTTGTCGGCTCACATGCCGAGCGGCTTGCCGAAGACCGCATCGCCCTCTCCAAGGCGCTGGAAGACGATCTGGCCAAGCTGGCGGAAAGCCGCTCCAGCATCGACGGCCTTGTTGCCGGACAGGTCGAGAAGCTCGCCGAAGGCCGCAATATCCTTCGCCGTGCATTGGAAAACGACCTCACTTCGGTCAAGGACGCCATTGCAAGCCAGACCCAGAGGCTGGCCGACGACCGTGCCGAACTTTCGCGTGCGCTGGAGAGCGACCTCGCAAGCGTGAACCAGCTCATCCATGAACATATGGAAAGGCTGACGCGGGATCGTGGCGTACTTTCGCAGGCGCTGGACGAAGACCTCGGCAGGCTGACCGAGAGCCGAGGCGAGATCGACGACGCCGTTGCCGGACAGGTGGCGAAGCTTGCCGACGCCCGCCGCGATATCGACATTGCGGTTGCCGATCACATCGACCGGATCGCAGCCAGCAGCACGCGCATCTCCGACACCATTGCCGGGGACATCGAAAAGATCGAGGACGCCTTCAACCGGCAGACCGGGGTGATCGAGGAACGCGCCGGAACGATGGAACGCGCGCTTGCCGCTGGTGTGGACGGCATCAGGGGCGCTCTGGAAAAGAGCGCGGTCGTCGTCGCATCCTCGCTTCGCGACAAGGTTCTGGAAGTTACCGCTGCGCTGCACGAACAGGCGAGCGCAAGCCTTTCCGACGCCGACCGCAGGATGGTGGAACGCGCCGACCAGACGTCGGCCGCCCTGCTCGCCCGCGCCGAAGACATGGCGCGCGCCTTTGAAGAGGCCGATGGCCGCCTGGCTGCGCGTGCGCAGGACACTTCCGACATGCTGCTGGCGCGCGCCGAGGAAACCGCAGACCAACTGGCATCGCGGGCTGGCAAGATCGTCGACAGCTTCGAGCATGCCGACCAGCGTCTTGCACAGCGCGCAATCGAAACCGCGCAGTCGCTTGCGGCCCGCGCCGGCGACATCCTGCGTAACTTCGAGGATGCCGACGACAGGCTGGGCAGCCGCATCGGCGAATCCGCCGAAGCGCTGGCCGCCCGTGCTGCCGACCTCGGCCGCATCTTCGACACCGCCGACCAACAGCTTATGACCCGCATTGCCGAGGGGTCGGAGGCCTTGACCAGTCGCGCCGCCGAGATCAGCCGCGTGCTCGAAGATGCCGACAACCGCATGGTGTCGCGCATTTCCGATACCGCATCGGCCATCGGCCAGCATGCCGACAGCATCGTTGGCGCCTTTGCCAACACCGAGCGGCAGGTTGCCGACCGGGTGGCGCAAACGGGTCAGGAACTCGCAGCTCATGCACGCGGCATCGAAGACGTGCTTTCGGGTGCCGACCAGCGCCTGACCGCAAGCGCGGCAGCGGTTGCCAACCGGATCGGCGAACAGATCGCCGACGCCGAAAGCCGCTTCGCGAATTCGGCCGAGACGATGGGCCAAAAGCTTGGCGAGCATATCGCACAGGCCGAGGGCCAGCTTGCTTCGCGCGCCAATGTCATTGCCGAGACGTTTGCCGCTGTAGGCCAGCACATCGGCCAGAGCACCAACGAGGCGGCAAGGACCATCGGGGCCAACACGCGCGAGCTCAACGACATGCTTGCCGCCCGTTCGGCCGAGATCACCAAGATACTCGATGAGACGGCGCGGCCGCTGGTCGAGCGTTTTGCCGAAGGCGGGTCCGAACTGCAAAAGAGCATGGAAGAAGCAGCCGAGCGCACCTCGGAGAAGCTCCGCGTCGAAAACGCGGCCCTTGCCGACGCACTGGCCAGCCGCACCGCCGAGACGTTGTCGGCAGTGGACAGCGCACGCTCGACGCTGGCCGAAAGCGTCACCGATCTGATCGGCCGCATGACGGTATCCAGCTCGCAACTGGGCGCGCTGGTTGAACAGGCCACGAGCAACCTTGGCCAGGTAGACGAGCGCTTGACCAGCAGCACGCAAAGCTTTGCGGTTACGACCGAAAAGGCCGCGCAGACCTTTGCAAGCTCGGCCCGGCTGGTCGATTCCAACACAGCCCGTCTGACCGAACTGTCGTCGGCCACGCTGCGCGAAGTGGCCTCCATCGCCACCAAGTTCGACGAGCACAGCCGCCTGCTCTCAAGCGCCTCGCAACTCTTGAGCGCCGCGCAAAGCAACCTCGAGCACACGCTTGAGCGGCAGACTTCGCTGGACGACCTGGCCGTTGGCCTGGTCAAGAAGTCGGAAGACCTCGAAAAGGTCATGCAGTCGTTCGAGACGCTTGTATCGCGGACGCTGGAAGGTGCCGAAGGCAGGACGCTGGAATCGGCCGACAAGATCCGCTCGGCGATTGGCGAGGCAATTGAATCGGCAACCAAGCGCTTCGCCGACGCGACGGAAGAGATGCGGCGCACCGCAGGCTCCATCAAGGACGAGCTGGACCTCACCCGCGCCGAACTGAAGCGTGGCGTCGTGGAAATGCCGCAGGAAGCCAAGGAATCGACTACGGCTATTCGCCGGGCCGTTTCCGAGCAGATCAATGCGTTGAAGGAACTGTCCGATATCGTTGCGAAATCGGGCCGTGCGGTCGACGTGTCCGAACCACGCGGTTCGCGCCCGGCACCACAGGCCCCGAAAGCGCCGGAGCCGCAGCAGCGCCGGCAGGCGCAGCCTGAACCCGCCCAGCAGCGGCCTTTAGGCAATGCTGCCCTGCGTGGCTCGATCGACACCGCCGAAAAGGCCGAAACGGCTGTGCGCCAGAAAGAACCAGCAGGCCGCAACCCGCAAAACGGTTGGGTTAGCAACCTGTTGAGCGGTGCATCCCGCGAGGAAGCCGGGCAGAAGCAGGCGAATTCGGCAGAAGCCCAGCGTGCGACCCCGGCGCAGCGTTCGCCGCTGCATGTGGTCGAATCGTTGAACTCGCTGTCGGTCGATATCGCTCGCGCAATCGATCACGACGCCTCGATAGAGCTGTGGAACCGCTATCGCCGCGGCGAACGCGATGTCTTCACGCGCAGGCTCTACACGTTGAAGGGGCAGCAGACCTTCGATGAAATCCGCCGCAAGTACCAGGCGGAGGCCGAATTCCGGGCTGCCGTGGACCGCTATTGCGACGACTTCGAGAAATTGCTGAAGGATGTTGCCCGCAACGACCGCGACAACATCATGACGCAGACCTACCTCACCTCGGATACCGGCAAGGTCTACACCATGCTGGCCCATGCGAGCGGCCGGTTGCGGTAAGAACGGCGCAGACCGAACATGAAAAAGGGCGGGAAATTCCCGCCCTTTTCTTTTGATCCGCAGTGAGAGAAGCGGCCGATGGCCGCCTCGGTACCGCTATCAGGTGAGCGGCGACAACTGGATCTCGACACGGCGGTTCTGCGCCCGGCCCTGCTCCGTACCGTTGGAAGCGATCGGGCGGGTCTTGCCGAAACCGGTGACGGCGAAGCGGCGCTGATCGACGCCCTGCCCGGCCAGATAATTTGCCACTGACAAAGCGCGGCGCTGTGACAGGTCGAAATTGTGCTGGTCGCTGCCGGTGGAATCGGTGTGGCCATACACATCGACCAGTGTCTGGTTGTACTTGCGCAGCACCAGCGCGACCGAATTCAGCACCGGGTAGAAGCCGGGCTTCACCGCGTCCTGATCAATGTTGAAAGTGATGTCCGACGGCATGTTGAGCATGATCTGGTCGCCGACGCGCGTAACGCTGACGCCGGTGCCCTGCAACTGCGCGCGCAGCTCGGCCTCGTTCTGGTCCATCTTCGCGCCGACGAGTCCGCCGGCGAGTGCGCCGACGCCTGCGCCGATCAGCGCGTTGCGGCGGTCGTTGCCGCCGGCCAACGTACCAAGCGCAGCGCCCGCAAGAGCGCCGATGCCGGCGCCTGCCGCGGTGTTGGAAACCTTCTGCTGGCCGGTGTAAGGATCTGTGGTGCACGCGGTGGCGAACACGCCGGCCATCATCACGGCGATAACAGTCTTCATCTTCATAAGCTTGTCCCTCGTAAAACAGCGGCGCGCGAGGCGCGCCGTATCACCCTTCCCGGCCGAGTTGTAACACACAATGCGGCAAAATGCGGAACGGGAAAAGCCGTTCCACCAACTATGGCAGGAACAACAGGCAGCGTAAGCAGCTAGTCCAGGTCCGCAACCGCTTCGCCGGCGCCGCCTTCGATGCGCTGCGATAGCGAGGCTTCCATGAACTCGTCGAGATCGCCGTCGAGCACGCTGGAAGGACTGGTGTTTTCAACGCCTGTGCGCAGGTCCTTCACCAACTGATAGGGCTGCAGGACATAGGAGCGGATCTGGTGGCCCCACCCGATATCGCTCTTGGAAGCTTCTGTCGCATTGGCCGCGGCCTCGCGCTTCTTCAGTTCTTCCTCATAGAGCCTGGAACGCAGCATTTCCCAGGCCTTGGCCTTGTTCTTGTGCTGCGAGCGTTCCGCCTGGCAGGCAACCGCAATGCCGGTGGCGATATGGGTGATGCGGACGGCGGAATCGGTGGTGTTGACGTGTTGGCCGCCCGAACCCGAGGACCGGTAGGTGTCGATGCGCACATCGGATTCCGAGACGTCGATCTGGATCGAATCGTCGATGACCGGATAGACCCATGCGCTGGCGAACGAGGTGTGACGGCGCGCATTGCTGTCATAGGGCGAGATGCGCACGAGACGATGAACGCCGGACTCGGTCTTCAGCCAGCCATAGGCGTTGTGGCCCTTGATGAGGACGGTTGCGGACTTGATGCCCGCTTCTTCGCCGTCATGGACTTCCAGCACCTCGACCTTGAAGCGGCGGCGCTCGGCCCAGCGCGTATACATGCGCAACAGCATGGACGCCCAATCCTGGCTCTCCGTGCCGCCTGCGCCGGCGTGGATTTCGAGATAGGTGTCGTTGCCGTCGGCTTCGCCCGAGAGCAGCGTCTCGACCTGCCGTGCCTTGACCTCGCCACGCATAGCGCGCAGCGCATCTTCGGCCTCGGTGACGACGCCTTCGTCGCCCTCTTCTTCGCCCAGTCCGATCAGTCCGATATTGTCTTCCAGAGCCTGCGTCAAACCTTTGACCGCGCCGATGCCCTCCTCAAGGGATTGGCGCTCGCGCATCAGCTTCTGTGCTTCGATGGGGTCGTTCCAAAGGCTGGAATCTTCGGCAAGAACGTTGAGATATTCAAGCCGTTTCAGGGCCTGATCCCAGTCAAAGATGCCTCCTCAGCAGGGTTATAGCCTGCCTGATTTCGTCGATCGTGTTCTGCGTTTCCGCGCGCATGAAGAGGCCGCTCTACCCTGTTTATCGATGGATTGATTTGCTGGCGCGATACATAGGCAGGCCCGCGCCACCTGTAAAGCGAAATGGCTGGAGGCAAAACCGCCGCCCGAAAAGGCAGCGGTCGGATGAGAATTGAGACGGTTCCGCCTTAGTAAAGGCCGCCGCCGCCAGACTGGATGGCCTGATTGGCCTGCGGCGAAAGCGCCTCGCCCGAGCCGTTCGAACCGTCCTCGCCCATGCCGATGATCCAGTAGGAATCGGCCGGGCCGGTGCCGGGCTTGAAGGCTTCGATGATGGTGCCGGGCTGGCCGTCAGCCGCCTGCATGCCGGTCTTGCGGTCGATGGCGACAAGGCTCATGCCTTCCGGCACCTTGAAGTCGACATTGGGCGTGCCATCAAGCGCCACGCGCATGAAATCCTTGAAGATCGGTGCGGCGAGACCGCCGCCAGTGGTGCCGCGGCCAAGCCCTTTCGGCTTGTCGAAGCCCATGTAGAGACCGACGACGAGGTTCGGCGTGTAACCGATGAACCAGGCGTCCTTTTCATCGTTGGTGGTGCCGGTCTTGCCGGCGATGTGACGGCCAAGCTCGGCGACGGTGGTGGCGGTGCCGCGCAGCACCACGCCTTCCATCATCGAGGTGATCTGGTAGGCGGTCATCGGGTCGAGGACCTGTTCGGAATTGTCGACCAGCTCAGGCTCGGCCTGGTCCTGCCATTCAGCCGCGTTGCAGCCTTCGCAGCCGCGTTCGTCATGCTTGAACACGGTCTTGCCGTAGCGGTCCTGGATGCGGTCGATCAGCGAGGGCTTTATGGAGCGGCCGCCATTGGCCATGATCGCATAGGCCGAAACCATGCGCATGACGGTGGTTTCGCCCGAACCCAGCGCCATCGGCAGATAGGGTGCCAGATGGTCGTAGACGCCGAAGCGCTCGGCATATTCAGCGACCAGCTTCATGCCCATGTCGTTGGCGAGGCGAACCGTCATCAGGTTACGCGAACGCTCGATGCCCGAACGCAAGGTCGAGGGGCCGGCGGCGCGACCGTCATAGTTCTTCGGCGTCCAGGTGGTGTTGCCGCTCTGGATGGTGATCGGACCGTCCATGATGACGGAAGCCGGCGTGTAGCCATTGTCCAGCGCCGCAGCATAGACGATCGGCTTGAACGACGATCCCGGCTGGCGCATCGCCTGCGTCGCGCGGTTGAACTCGGACTCGGCATAGGAGAAGCCGCCGACCATCGCCAGCACACGGCCGGTGTGCGGGTCCATGGCAATCATGCCGCCCTCGACTTCCGGCGGCTGGCGCAACTGGTAGGCGCCCTCGGCATCGTCCCGCTTCTGAACGAACACGACATCGCCCGGCTTCAACACGTCGGCAGGAGATTTCGCCTTGACCGTTTTGCCATCGACGACATGGCGCATGGCAAACGACATGTCTTCCTTGCTGACGGTTCCCTCGACGCGCTCGGCAACCAGTTCGCCAGAAGCCTGCTTGGCAGGCTGCACGCCAATGCGCAGCCCCGCATCGGAACTGTCCAGAACGACCGCAAGCGTCCATTCGGGCACGTCGTCGAGACCTTTGACGGCGCCAAGTGCAACGCCCCAGTCGCCGGAAATGTCGATGGCGGTCATAGGCCCGCGATAGCCGCGCAGCATGTCGTACTTGAGCAGGCCGCTCTGCATCGCCTTGCGTGCGACGAGCTGCATATTCGGGTCGAGCGTGGTGCGCACCGACAGGCCACCTTCGTAGAGGGCATTCTGGCCATAGCGCGCGATGATCTCGCGCCGCACTTCCTCAGTGAAGTATTCGCCGGCGAACAGGTATGTGCCGTTGCGGCGGGGCTTGACGTTGAGCGGCTCGGCCTTGGCCTTGTCACCTTCCTCGCGCGCGACGTAGCCATTGTCGACCATCTGGTCGATGACCCAGTTGCGGCGCTCGATAGCGCGCTGGGTGTGCCGGAACGGATGATAGTTGGACGGACCCTTGGGCAGCGCAGCGAGATAGGCGACGTCGGCCACGGTAAGTTCGTTCACCGACTTGTCGAAATAGGTAAGTGCTGCGCCCGCGATGCCATAGGCACCGAGGCCGAAATAGATCTCGTTCAGGTAGAGCTCGAGAATGCGGTCTTTCGGATAGGCCTGCTCGATGCGGAACGACAGCACCGCTTCCTTGATCTTGCGGTCAAGGGTCTGCTCGTTGGTGAGCAGGAAATTCTTCGCCACCTGCTGCGTGATGGTGGAGCCGCCTTGGGTCGGGCCACCGGTGACGTAGCGTAGGGCGGCGCGACCGATGCCCTGGATGTCGACGCCCGGATGGTTGTAGAAATTCTTGTCTTCCGCTGACAGGAACGCTGCCTTGACCCGATCGGGAATGGCCTGGATTGGCAGGAACAGCCGGCGCTCATGCGCATATTCGGCCATCAGCGAACCATCTGACGAATGGATGCGGGTCGTTACCGGCGGCTCGTATTTGGCCAGCACTTCATAGTCGGGCAGTTCGCCGGCCAGATTGCCGACATAGACGGCCACAGCGCCAGCCACCAGCAGCGCAAGCGCCGTGCCGATGCCAAAGAAATAGCCGATAAGCCGAATCATGCCCGCTCCAGTCGAGAATCCGTCACTTTCCTAAACGACACCGCATCGCGTTCAAGGTCAGGCAAGTGCACGAAACAGGACATCTGTCGCCTTGATGTGGGCAAAATACGGCGGCGAACGAATCCGATCTTCAAATCAGAACAATATCGCCGTGTGTTGTCCGCATGCAACGCCGCCGTTGCATCACGATGATCTAAAACGTTCCGTCTTTAGCGGCTTTGACCGAAGCGAAAGCCGCAACCGCATTGGTGATGCTTTCAGCTGCCTTGTCGCGCCAATCAGGATCGATCAACTGCGCTTCGTCGTTGGGATTGGAGAGATAGCCGAGTTCGACCAAAACGGAGGGGACGTCCGGAGCCCTCAGCACGCGGAAGCCGGCGAACCTGTGCGGATTGTTGATCAGACCCACCGAGGTACCCAATTCGTCGACCAGCGTGTTGGCAAAGCTCATCGAGAAGGAATGGGTTTCGCGACGGATGAGGTCGATCAGGATATCGGTGACTTCCGGGCTATCGGCCTTGACCTCGATGCCGGCAAGCCTGTCGGACAGGTTTTCCCGGTCGGCGAGCGCTTGAGCTTCCGCGTCGGAGGCCTTGTCGGATACGGTGTAGACCGTCGCGCCACGGATGCCCTTGAGGCTGATCGTGTCGGCATGGATCGAGATGAACAGGTCGGCCTCATGCTGGCGGGCGATGCGGACACGATCATCGAGGCGCAGGAACATGTCACTGTCGCGCGTCATGAACACGTCGTATTTGCCAGACGCGGACAACTTGTCCTTGAGCTCCTTGGCGAAGGCCAGCGTGACCTCTTTCTCGACGGTACCGCTCAGCCCTTCGGCGCCGCCGTCAACGCCGCCGTGGCCGGGATCGATGACAATGGTGAAGCGCTTCAACGGAAACTTGCTGACCCGGTCGCTCTTGTTGCCGGCTACGGTGGAACCCGTGGTTTCGGCTTGGACCGACAGCGCTTCATCGAATTCGCGCTCCGATGCTGCTGAAATATCCGCAACGATGCGATAGCCAGCACCGTCCTCGTTCTTCAAGACATCAAGCCGATCGACCAGGAACGGGCCCTTGCCGGTAACGACAAGTCGCGACGAGCCGTTTGGCAGCACGCCGTAGCGAACGCCCCTGACCAGCCCCCTCGCCTTCAAATCCTTGGCGTTGACCGCCATTTTCGTTGCCGGCAGGTCGATGACCAGTCGATTGGGACCGCGAAGAAGGAACCATTTGAGGTCGGGTTCGCGGTCGAAATTCATGACGATGCGCATCTTCGTGGCATCGCCCGCCATCTTGTAGTCGATTGCCTGAACTGTCTCGCCCGAGGCGGCGAAAGCACGGCCCGGCAAAGGCAGGGAAAGGAGCACCGCCAAAAGGGCGAAAACGACAAAGCGGAGGCGCCAGCGGCCGCGCTCCACCTTCCCTTTGTTCGCTACCAACCCCATATGCGGTCCTGCTGTCCCTGATTCGGCACGGGTGGCACCGATTGAAGATGGCGCCGGCCAAGCATGCGTGCGATTAACAATTCGTATTCAAAGAAGGTTAACCAAGCCTTTTCACGATCCAGATTGCGCCCGGAAACGCCCCTTTTGCCGGCATCTTAAAACGGGGTTGCCTTCTATCTCGCCAAATCATAAAAGCGGCATTGGACTACCGCAATCTTGGAACCGTCCTTGTCCGCAGCATGTTGCTGCTTTTCAGACTCAAAAGGCGGATCCACCCACATAAGAAGCTTGCGGCTGGTCGCGACGGATTTCGCATGTGTGCGCCCCTGGCGGAGGCCATACGTGCGTGAGGAAAACGGTTTGGGTTCAACCCACGCCGGCTCTTAAATGAGCAAACAAGCTGGTCCGGTAATCCCGGGCTTTGGTTCAAAAGGTCCATTGGCTGACAATGCTTTCGAGCGCCATCATGGAAGGGTCCGCAGTAAACCGCGCCATTTCGGCAGCGGGCGGCATCGCCATCGCGCTCCGGCAACGGCCTACGGCCATTCAATTATCCGGCGCCATCCCCCATCCAGACCGACAGACGCGGGCCTTGCCCGGCGAGCTGAGGCTGGCGGCTGCCGGGAGGAAACGAAATAATGCCCAACAAGATGCTGATAGACGCCTCCCACCCGGAGGAAACACGCGTAGTCGTCGTACGCGGTAACCGTATCGAAGAATTTGATTTTGAATCCCAGGACAAGAAGCAGCTCAAAGGAAACATCTACCTAGCCCGCGTAACGCGCGTAGAACCTTCCCTTCAGGCTGCCTTTGTCGAATATGGCGGAAACCGTCACGGTTTTCTTGCCTTCAGCGAAATACATCCCGACTACTACCAGATCCCGGTCGCCGACCGGCAGGCGCTTTTGCGCGCCGAGGCCGAAGAGGCCGAGGAAGAAAACAACGAAGACGAGCATGACGGCGAGGAACGCCAGGACCGCAATCGCGGCCGGCGCGGCCGGCGCCGGGGCGGCAAGAGCCGTGACCGCGGCGAACACAAGCGTGACGCGGCCGGCGCAGCCCCAGATGACGAAAACGGCGACAATGCTTCAGGCGAAGACGCCAGCGACGAAGCGGGCGAAATTGTCGAGACCCTGGAACTGGTCTCGGAAGCCGAAGTCCCGGCCTCGAACGATGATGGCAACCCTGCCGAAAGCAAGGCAGATGAGGCTGACGACGACGCGGAACGGTCCAATGACGGCCCTACCACGACGATCGCTGCCGCCATCGACGCCGATGTGATTTCTGAAGCTGTTTCCGAAACGGCCACCGAGGCGACCTCCGACGACAATGATCGTGGCATGCTGGAGGAGGTGCAATCCTCGCATGGCGACGAGCATGAGGTAGAGTCGGTCGGCGCAGAGGACGCGCTTGAAGAAGTGCGCAACCGCCGCAAGCCGGCGCGCCGCCAGTACAAGATCCAGGAAGTCATCAAGCGCCGCCAGATCCTGCTGGTGCAGGTGGTCAAGGAAGAGCGCGGCAACAAGGGCGCAGCCCTTACCACCTATCTGTCGCTTGCCGGCCGCTATTCGGTGCTGATGCCGAACACGGCGCGCGGCGGCGGTATTTCGCGCAAGATCACCAACGCGCAGGACCGCAAGCGCCTGAAGGAGGTCGTCGCCGATCTCGAAGTGCCGCAGGGCATGGGCGTGATCCTGCGCACCGCCGGTGAAAGCCGGACCAAGGCCGAGATCAAGCGCGACTACGAATATCTGATGCGCCTTTGGGACAATGTGCGCGAGCTGACGCTGAAATCGACAGCGCCTGCCCTCGTCTACGAGGAAGGTTCGCTCATCAAGCGTTCGGTGCGCGATCTCTACAACAAGGATATCGACGAAGTCCTGGTGGCCGGCGAGGATGGCTACCGCGAGGCCAAGGACTTCATGCGCATGCTGATGCCCAGCCATGCCAAGGTTGTGCAGCCCTATCGCGAGACGACCCCGATCTTCGTGCGATCCGGCATCGAGGCGCAACTCGACCGCATGGTGCAGCCGCAAGTGACGCTGAAAAGCGGCGGCTATCTGATCATCAACCAGACAGAGGCGCTGGTTTCGATCGACGTCAACTCCGGACGCTCCACCAAGGAGCACTCGATCGAGGAAACCGCGCTCCACACCAATCTGGAAGCGGCCGAGGAAGTGGCCCGCCAGCTGCGCCTGCGCGACCTTGCCGGCCTGATCGTCATCGACTTCATCGACATGGAGGAGAACCGCAACAACCGTGCGGTTGAAAAGCGGCTCAAGGACCACCTGAAGAACGACCGCGCCCGCATCCAGGTCGGCCGCATCTCGCATTTCGGCCTGTTGGAGATGAGCCGCCAGCGCATCCGCGCCAGCGTGCTGGAATCCACGATGAAGCCATGCCCGCATTGCGGTGGCACCGGCCATGTGCGCTCCGATTCGTCGGTGGCGCTGATGGTGGTGCGCGCAATCGAGGAATTCCTGCTCAAGGATTCCCGTAGCCACATCACCGTGCGCACGCCGGTCTCGACCGCGCTTTATGTACTGAACCACAAGCGCAGCACGCTTGTTGACCTCGAAAAGCGCTTCGGCGTGGTGATTACGCTCGAAACTGACGAGACTGTCGCGGCACAGCATTATGTGATCGCGCGCGGCGCGTTTGCCGAAAAGCCGGAAGGCTTTGTCGAAGCCCGTCCGCAGCCGGTCTATGTCGAACCGGAGGAACCGGAAGACGAGATCGTCGTCGAGGACGAAGCGGACGAGGAGAACGAACAGCCGCAGGCCGCGCAGCAGCAGGCGCGTTCGGGCGACGAAAATGGCGATAGCCAGCGTGACCGCAAGCGGCGTAGGCGGCGCAGGCGGCGCGGCGGCAGGGATCGCGAGCACGGCGAACGCGATCAGTCGAATGGAAATGCCGGCGACACAGAGGGTGCCTCCGCATCTGAACAGGCGGAAGAAACTTCCGGTGAGACCGAAGAAGCCACAACCGGCGCAGAGGTCGTAACTGCCGAGACCGCCGAAGCGGGCGAGGATGCGCAGGGCAAGAAGCGCCGGCGCGGCAAGCGCGGCGGCAAGCGCAACCGTCCTGAAAATGGCGAAGCGGAAGCCACCGCAGTTGCGGACGGCGAAGCAGCTACAAGCGAAGTTGCGGAGCCCGTGAGCGCTGCCGAAGCTGAGCCGGTGCAAGCTGTCGCGACCGTAGAAGCGGCTGACGAGGCGAAGGCTTCGGCAGAGCCGGAAGCGCCCGCCGCCGAGAAGCCGAAGAAGCCGCGCCGCACGACGAAGTCCAAGAAGGCCGTGGCCGCCGAAGCTGATGCAGCGGAAGCGGTGGTGGAACAGGCGCCTGCCGAGGAAGCTGTTGCGGAAAAGGCGGAGAGCGCCAAAGAGCCGGCGGCAAAGGCTCCGGCCAAGCCGCGCGCAACCCGCCGCAAGACGGCAGCAGCGGCGGCGGAGACGACCGCAAGCCCGGTGGTTTCCTCTGTCGTGGCCGATCAGCCAGCCGAACCCGCTGCGGATGACAAGCCGAAGCGCGGCGGATGGTGGCAGCGGAAGGGCTTTTTCTAAGCCCAACGGCTGCTAGCCCGCTCATCTGGAACATGAAAACCCCGCGCCATCATGATGTTGGCGCGGGGTTTTCGGTTCTGGACAGACGATAGATGACCTATCGCTGCCTTCAGGCGGCAAAAATCGACCAGTTCATCGCCTTGGCAAGCTTTTCGAGCGCGATGGAGCCAAGCTGGGAATTGCCGCTTTTGTTGAGACCGGGGGACCATACCGCGACCGATGCCTCGCCTGGCACGACGCCGAGGATGCCGCCGCCGACGCCGCTCTTGCCGGGAATGCCGACACGAAAGGCGAAGTCGCCTGATCCATCATAGTGGCCGCAGGTCAACATCAGCGCGCTGATGCGCCGCGCCCTCTCCTGAGAGACAACGGAGTAGCCGCCGCTCTTGCCGCCATTGGCGAGGAAACGGCCGGCCAGCGCCAGTTGCCGGCAGTCCATCGCAATGGCGCAATGGTGGAAGTAGACGCCAAGCGCCAGCTCGGGTGAATGGTGCAGGTTTCCAAACGATTTCATGTAGTTGGCAAGCGCGACGTTGCGAAACCCGGTCACCTGTTCCGAGGCTGCCACGTCGCGGTCGATGATGATCGTGTCGTCGTCGGCAAGATACTGCACGAAACGCAGGATTTCACCGATCGCCTCGCGCGGCTGGTGACCGGCAAGCAGGATATCCGCGATGACGATAGCGCCGGCATTGATGAAGGGATTGCGTGGGATGCCGGCTTCGCGTTCAAGCTGGACGATGGAGTTGAAAGGATTGCCGGAGGGCTCTCGCCCGACCCGCTTCCACAAGGCATCGCCGACTTTGCCGAGCGCCAGCGTCAGCGTGAACACCTTGGATATGCTCTGGATCGAAAAGGCTTCATGCGCGTCGCCGGCCGAGAAAACCTCGCCGTCGCTGGTCGTCACGGCAATGCCGAACTTGGCAGGGTCGATCTTGCCAAGCTGCGGAATGTAGCTGGCGACCTCGCCCCGGTCGGAACGCTCGCCCATCTCTGCGGTGATTTCATCCAGTATGCGTTGCAAATCCGACAAGGTGCCCCCCCTCGCCTATTTCAGCCAGCGCTCGATGCGAGCCATCGCTTCGACCATTTCGTTATAACTACCGGCATAGGAAAAGCGCATGGTGCGGTGGCCTTGCAACGGGTCGAAATCACGGCCCGGCGTCGCTGCCACCTGCGCTTCGGCCAGCATGCGCTTGGCAAAAGCCATGCTGTCATTGGTGTGGCGCGTCACATCGCAAAAGGCATAGAAAGCGCCGTCCATGGGCGCGGCAAGCGGAAAACCCAGCTCCGGCAGGCGCTTCATCAGCAAATCGCGGTTCGCCGCATAGCGCGACTTGACCACTTCGAGCTCGTCGGTGGCCTTGAAGGCTTCAATGGCCGCGACCTGCGACAATTCCGGCGCGGAGATATAGAGGCTTTGCGCGATGCGCTCCACCGGACGCACCAGACTCTCGGGCAGAACCATCCAGCCGATGCGCCAGCCGGTCATGCAGTAATATTTGGAAAACGAGTTGATGACCGTCACGTCCGAGCTGTAGGCTAGTGCGGTCGTATCGGGCGCGGTGTAGGCCAACCGATGATAAATCTCGTCCGAAATCACCGAAATTCCCAACTCGCCGGCAGTCGCCACCAAGGCTGCGAGTTCGCTTTCAGGCACGACGGCGCCCGTTGGGTTGGCCGGACTTGCGAACAAGACACCCTTCAGCGGCTTTTGCGCATGAGCGGCGCGCAAATGCCCGGCGTGCAGGTAGGCGGCACCCTTGAGTTCGATTTCCACCACCTCGATGCCAAGTGCCGCCATGATGTTGCGGTAGGCTGGATAACCGGGTGCTGCGATGGCTACACGGTCGCCCGCATCGAACATGGCAAGGAAAGCGAGATTAAAGGCAGCCGACGATCCGGTGGTGACCGCAATGCGCGACGGCGCAATGTCGATGCCGTAGTGCTCGCCATAGTGGCGCGCGATTGCCGAACGCAGGCCGGCAAGCCCGAGCGAGTCGGTATAGCCGATGCGTCCACGCTTCAAGGCGGCGGCTGCAGCTTCCCTCACAGCGACCGGGGCCGGGTCGGAAGGCTGACCCACGGCCATCGAGACAACGTCCACCCCGGTCGCGATGAGCCGGTTTGCCTCGGCCAGAATGTCCATGGCGTGAAACGGCTCGACCTCGCCGCGTCGCGAAATCGACACCCCATTTTGCTTCAATTCCGAACTCCCGTTTGACAGGCCAAGATCGCCAGCGCCGCACAATTGCCCGATTGCTGTGGGGATCACAAGTTCATGAACTTGTCAGCGCCGCCTTTTCATCACAGGAAGGCTCAGCTACCAGTGGACGAACAATGATGAAGCTGCCGCGCCCTGCTTTGCGGCTGGTCAAAGCCAGCCGATTCGTTGCTACGCTGTCTCTCGGACTGGCGATGGCCTTCGCGGCTTCGGTGCAGGCTTTCGCCCAGAACGTTCCCGTGGTTCGCGACGCCGAAATCGAGGCGCTGGTGCGTGACTACGCGCGGCCCATTTTCAAGGCGGCAGGACTGTCCAAGGCGGGCATCGAGATTATTCTCGTCAACGACAAGAGCTTCAACGCATTCGTTGCCGGCAGGCGCATGTTCATCAACACCGGCGCGCTGATGCAGGCCGACACGCCCAACGAGATCATCGGCGTCATTGCCCACGAGGCCGGACATATTGCCGGAGGCCACCAGCAACGGCTTCGCGACCAGTTGGAGCGGGCCAAGACCTTGGCAATCGTCGCCGGCCTGCTTGGCGCTGGTGCAATCGTGGCTGGCGGCGCGACCGACAGCAGGGGCTTGGCCGGCGTCGGCATGGGCTTGGCTACCGGCGGCAGCGAACTGGCCCGCCGCACCTTGCTGACCTATCAGCGCGGCGAAGAGATCACCGCCGACCGCTCGGCCATTACCTATCTCGATGCAACCGGCCAGTCAGGCCGTGGCATGCTGAAGACCTTCGAGCGCTTCCAGAGCGCCTTGTCGCTTTCCGGCGCGCAGGTAGACCCCTACCGCATCAGCCATCCGATGCCGCAGGATCGCATTTCGAACCTGCAGACACTCATCCAGAAAAGCCCGTATTTCGACAAGGTCGACTCGCCTGCCCTGCAGCAGCGCCACGACATGATGCGCATGAAGATCGCCGTCTACACGGATGGCCAGGCCGCCGTGTCGCGCATGATCCAGAAGGACCCGGGCAGCCTCGCCTCGAAATATGGCGATGCCCAGTCGACCTATCTTTTCGGCAGTTTGACCTCCGCCCTGGCCAAGACGGATGCACTGATAAAGGCGCAGCCAAAGAACCCATATTTCCAGGAGTTGCGCGGCGACATCCTGATGAAGGCCAACAAACCGAAGGACGCTGCAACCGCCTATGCCAAGGCGGTCAGCCTCGACCCGACCAAGGCCGGGCTGCTTTCCGTCACCTACGGGCAGGCTTTGCTGGCGGTCGGAACTCAGGATTCGCTCAAGAAGGCCGTTGTCCAGATCAACAACGGGCTTGAGCGCGACCGCGAGAATGCCTCCGGCTACCGCTATCTCGCGCAAGCATACGGGATGCTGGGTGACGTTGCCGACGCCGATCTTGCAACGGCCGAAGGACATTACTATTCCGGCGCATATAAGGATGCCGCGATTTTCGCAGCACGCGCGCAACAGCGCCTCCAGCCGGGTTCGCCTGCCTGGCTGCGCGCACAGGACATCATGAATCAGGGAAAATCAGCCAAGAAGAAATAGGTTCGCGGCTGCTATGGAAATGACAAGGGACAGATCACGATGAAAAAGGCAACTCTGCTCGCCACCGCGGCAAGCGTTCTCGGCTTTGCAATGCTGGCCTTCGGCTCGATGGCCATTGCCCCGCAGGCGGCAAATGCCGAAGACGCGTCCAGCCAGACCCAGGCCGCCCCGGCGCCGTCTAAGGTCGACCGGGCCGAAGTCGAAGGGATCATTCGCGATTACCTCTTGAAGAACCCCGAAGTGCTGCTGGAAGTGCAGGAGGCTCTTGAAGCCAAGCAGAAGGAAGAACAGCGCCTCGCCAGCCTTGGCGTGATCAAGGACAACAAGGACGAGATTTTCAACTCGACCTTTGACGGCATTGTCGGCAATCCCAAGGGCAAGGTCACGATCGTCGAGTTCTATGACTACAATTGCGGCTTCTGCAAACGCGCCATGGAAGACATGCGCGCCTTGACCGACGCCGACCCGGACCTGCGTTTCGTGCTGAAGGAATTCCCCATCCTCAGCCCCGACTCTCAAAAGGCCAGCGTTGTCTCGATGGCGTTCCACCTGATGATGCCGGAGAAATACGGCGAGTTCCACAAGGCGCTCTTGGGTGGAGAAGGCCGCGCGACCGAGGCAACGGCTCTCAAGGTCGCTCTTTCGCTAGGTGCCGACGAGGCCGAACTTCGCGCCAAGATGCAGGACCCCTCCATCATCGAAGCCCTTTCCAAGACCTACGACCTGGCCAACAAACTGGCGATCACCGGCACGCCTTCCTACGTGGTCGGCAACGAAGTGGTGTTCGGCGCTCTGGGTCCTGAGGTGCTGGCGGAAAAGATCGAAGCTGCAAAGGAAGCGCTCTAGAGGCCAGCCGGCACAGTTTCGCCATCTGTTTGCCTCTGTGGACAGGCAAAGAAGGCACTTGCGCTCTTTTCGCAGGGGTCTATGCCCATTATAGAGGGTCCGGCGCACCGGTTACGGTCTGCGTCGGGAAAGGTCGGTATTTTTGAAAACGGTTTTCGTTTTAAACGGTCCCAATCTGAATATGCTCGGCAAGCGCGAGCCCTCGATCTATGGCACGCAGACGCTGGACGACATCGCCGCCGACTGCCGCAAGGCGGGTTCCTCGCTTGGACTTGACGTGGATTTTCGCCAGTCCAACCACGAAGGCGCGCTGGTAGACTGGATACAGGAAGCCTCGCAGGCGGCGGTTGGACTGGTGCTCAATGCAGGCGCCTACACCCACACCTCGATTGCCATCCACGATGCCATACGCGCAGCCGCACCGCTGCCTGTGGTGGAAGTGCACCTTTCCAACATTCACGCTCGTGAACCGTTCCGCCACGTCTCGAAGGTCGCGCCTCACGCGGTTGGAATGATTTGCGGGTTCGGTCCGCTCGGCTACACCCTGGCGCTGCAAGCGCTGGCCGCGCGGGTTTGACCGGCGCTTTAGAAAAGAAGGCTCAACGATGACTACGAAGAAAACCGGTGTCGACCAGGAACTGATCCGCGATCTGGCGGGCATATTGAATGACACCAACCTGACCGAGATCGAAGTCGAACTCGGTGACTTCAAGGTACGCGTTTCGCGCCAGACGCAGGCCGTTCACGCTGCAATCGCACCGCAGCCGGTATACGCGCCGGCGCCAATGCAGGCAGCGCCTGCCGGTGCGCCAGTCGCGGCTGCTCCGGCTGCGGATTCGAAGAACGCCGTGCCATCGCCGATGGTCGGAACCGTCTACCTTGCGCCTTCGCCTGACGCCAAGGCGTTCATCGAGGTCGGCCAGTCGGTCAAGGAAGGCCAGACCTTGCTGATCATCGAGGCGATGAAGACGATGAACCAGATTCCGTCGCCGCGTTCGGGCACGGTCACCGCCATACTGATCGAGGATGCGCAGCCGGTTGAGTTCGGCATGCCGCTGGTCGTGATCGAGTAGGCCCGGCCGGGATGTTCCAGAAGATCCTCATCGCCAATCGCGGCGAAATCGCTCTCAGGGTGCTTCGGGCCTGTAAGGAACTCGGTATCCAGACCGTCGTGGTGCATTCGACCGCCGACGCGGACGCCATGCATGTGCGCCTGGCCGACGAGAGCGTATGCATCGGCCCGCCGCCATCGCGCGACAGCTACCTCAACATTCACCAGATCGTCGCGGCCTGCGAAATCACCGGCGCGGACGCCGTACATCCGGGTTACGGCTTCCTGTCTGAAAACGCCAAGTTCGCGGACATTCTCGCCGCCCACAACATCACCTTCATCGGGCCTTCCGGCGACCATATCCGCGTCATGGGCGACAAGATCGAGGCCAAGCGCACCGCAAAGCGTCTCGGCATTCCGGTTGTTCCCGGCTCCGATGGCGCGGTTACCGAGGAAAAGGAAGCAAGGCGCATCGCAGCCGAGATCGGCTACCCCGTCATCATCAAGGCATCCGCCGGCGGCGGTGGACGCGGCATGAAGGTGGCGCACTCGGAAGCCGACCTGGAGATCGCGCTGGCAACGGCTCGCTCCGAAGCTGGCGCGGCGTTCGGCGACGACGCCGTCTACATCGAAAAGTATCTGGAAAAGCCGCGCCATATCGAACTTCAGGTGTTCGGCGATGGTGCGGGCCACGGCGTGCATTTCGGCGAGCGCGACTGTTCGCTGCAGCGCCGCCACCAGAAGGTTTGGGAGGAAGCCAATTCCCCTGCTCTCAATGCGGACCAGCGCGCCAAGATCGGCGCGACCTGCGCCAATGCAATCGCCGAACTTG